>CAZWBG010000001.1:0-405196 GCA_964632215.1 uncultured Candidatus Saccharibacteria bacterium
CACGGGCCACCATTTGTAGATTCTCATTTACTTCAAGGTGGCCAGATAAATAATGCACTTATGTGGGATCAGCTGTCGGGTAAGTCAGCTTGCTATGTGGTAGGTATATCGAAGGCTCTTATGGGCAATGTTCCAAAAAAGTATAAATCACAAACCCTTAAGCCTGTGCACAATGCTGTGGACGTAAGACAATTTAATTTTGCTGAGAAAAAGAAAAACTACTTCATAACACTTGCTCGATTCTCTCGCGACAAAGGTCAACACATAGCAGCTCAGTTGTGCGATCAGCTGGGGTATGCCCTGAAGATGGCCGGTACTGTTTCGAGTATTGGTACGCAGAAGGATCTGCTTCTTGAGCTAGCGAATCCTTTGAGTCTATACCGTAGCACGGCAGACTTTCAGTACTATAGTGATGAGATACTTCCTTTGACCGTTAAGAATAAAAATATTGTTTATGTCGGCAATATAGGTGGTGAGAAGAAGAAGACATTTATCGCACAGGCTAGAGCTCTCTTGTTCCCGATAGACTGGGAGGAGCCCTTCGGTATGGCGGTGATAGAAGCGCTGGCAAGTGGTACGCCAGTTGTAGCCATGAATAGGGGAGCGATGCCCGAAATTATAGAACATGGAGTCAACGGTTTTCTGGCTGATACCCAAGAAGAGTTCCGTTCTTATATGCAACGGGTTGACGAGATAGATCCATATGTCTGTCGCAAGAGCGTAGAAGATAAGTTTTCGGTACAGCAAATGACCGCAGGATATATCGAGCGATATCACGAAGCAATAGAACGAGCTGCGTAGATAGTCTTCAGATCAACTTATCCACAGATCTGTGGATAAGTACCCTTATTTTGCTCTAAGCACCAGTATATTGTGAAAAGTCTCTCAAAAAGTACTTGCAAGTGGGTAGCTGTGGGTAGTAGTATATACGCAGTGGGTAAGCGTGGGTAACACCACAGGCCACAAACAAACATTAACAAACAATATAACTATGGCCACAGTAGACTACTTTCAGCGTAAACTTGACGATAAACGGCGGTTAACCATACCGGCCGAGCTTCGTGTAGAGTTTGCAAGCGGAGTAGTGGTAACGCGTGGATTTGGCAACTACCTTCATCTGTATTCAGCTGAGGTGTGGAGTCAAACAGTGGAACCTGCACTGCGAGGCGACATTTTAGATGAGGCAATAGCCGATAAAAATGTTCGGCTTCGGATGGGCAAGATCGAGTCAGATCTAGATCTTAAGCAGGGCCGGTTCACACTCGAGCAGCATCTGCTAGAACATGCCGGTATTAATCGGGAAGTTGTAGCGGTACGCGCTGGACAATACTGGCGATTGATGCCCGAGGAAACTGCACAGTTATAACCGTTCTTTAGTTCTTTAACAATTTAGTATCACAGTAGCACCCCACATTCGAGGTCAGCTACCTGGCAGCCAGCAGTGGACACGAAGGAAGCACTTTAAAACATCCTTAGTACCTTTTTAAAACCTCCCAAAAAAACTCCACCTCACACATAAGTCTCTCTCGCTAATGAATTTTTAGATAATTTTTAAAATTATCTCACCACAACAGCTTCATTAGCTACAAAAACAAAAACAACAAAAAAACAAACACGCTGACTGCTTGGGTAGGTGACCTCGCAAATAAAAAAACACCACAACAACTCCCACGTTCCTGTACTGCTTGACGCAACGCTGCAGTATTTGGCGCCAAAACGAGGTGAATCATACCTTGATTTGACAGCTGGATACGGCGGACATGCTAACGTAGTACTTTCGAATTTGGGTGATGCGTCACGAATGACACTAGTTGATCGAGACGAATCAGCAATCGCAAGCCTAGAATCTTTCAGAGAAGCAGGCGCTCGGCTTATCCATCAGGATTTTGCTGGAGCGAGTGCCAAACTGTCGGAGACTGGTGAGCAGTTTGATATGATTCTGCTTGATCTGGGTGTGTCGTCACCACACCTTGACAATGTCGAGAGGGGATTTTCCTTTCGGTTTGATGCACCACTTGATATGCGCATGGATCAAAGCCAGGTCGTTACAGCCAAAACAGTTGTAAATACTTATTCTGAGGCTGAGCTTGTAGCTCTACTTAAAGAATACGGCGAAGAGCCACGTGCACATCGTATTGCCCAGGCAATCGTTGCAGCCAGGCCAATTGAAACTACCACTGAACTCGCGGCAGTTGTCGAAAAACTTTATGGTCGCAAGGGGAAAATTCACCCAGCGACTCGTACCTTTCAAGCCATACGTATAGAAGTGAATCAAGAGCTCTCGCAGCTGAGCCAGACGCTTCAATATCTTCCTGGGCTTTTAAAGCCAGGGGGTAGGGTAGCAATTATTAGCTTCCATAGTCTCGAGGATAGAATCGTCAAACGGTTCTTCGCGGCAGAAGCTCAATCTGGTTACGAAGCTCAGCTCAGTATTCTCACCAAAAAACCTATACGGGGCGACATTGAAGACGTTTTTAACCCGCGTGCACGAAGCGCTAAGCTTCGGGTCGCAGTGAAAATAAACACAAAATGAAAGGAGCCATGATGCCAATAATGGTAAAAACTAGCTCCCGAGCGTACAAAGTAAAAGTCCGCGTCGGATAAATTACTTTGACGCGATCAAAAAGGGTGCCTCGAGCAATCGAGGTACCCACCAGAATTATCGTCAGAGACAAAACACAAATACATAAAAAATATAAAGGGTAGTAAAATGGCACATTCCACCACGTTTATGCTTTCGCGCGCTGAGGGTGCAACCACTTGGCGACGAAACCAAAATACTGTGCGACACAGTTTTAGCTCCAAACAGTTTGGTCCAATCGCACACACAGTATTAGTTGTTCTACTTCTATGCATTATGGGCTTGTTATATTTGGCACAAATTAACAAAACAAATGCTTATACGTATCCAATTAATGAACTTGAAACTAAGAAATCTACACTTCTAGACGAACACGCTCAGTTAGAAATTGAAGCGGCACGACTTGGTTCTCTTGAGAACGTTAAAAATAGTACCGTTGCTAAGAATATGACTAATCCAAGTGGCGTTGATACTATTCGCTAGGCTGCTTTTACGCAGGTTATCTTGGTAATGGTAAGATAACTAGGTGACAGTAGCCTAGCCTGGCTTAAGACTCATATTATGAACCCACGCGCATATCGATCCCAACCCAAAAAAACCGTGGCAATGCAGACTAAGAAGCCACGTACTTCAGAAGCTCGTTCCAAGAGCTTACAATTTCTTGTGCTTGCAATTGGTCTTGTACTCATTGGCCGGCTTTTTTATCTGCAAGTGGTGAAGCACGGCCACTACAATAACTTGGCTATTGCTGAACATCAGAAGAAGTTTACTGTGCCAGCAACTCGGGGTAGCTTGTATTTTCGTGATGGTGAACAGGTAGTACCAGCGGTCATCAATTCTAGTGTTTACACACTTTACGCTGATCCTGGTGAAATCAAAAATCCTCAAGAGAGTGCCAAATACATCAGCCAAAAGTTATCTTTACCTGAGAGTGAGTTGTTAGATAAGCTTAAAAAAGAAAATACCTCATATGTAGTACTGACTAAGCGACTAAGTCGAGCTCAAGTAGACGATTTGCTAAGCGAAAAAGAGAAGCTACGGGGCATTAATGTAACCTCGGTACCACAGCGTGTATATCCAGAGGGTATACTAGGCTCACAGTTGCTTGGCTTTGTGAATGACGAGGGTGTGGGGCAGTATGGATTAGAAGGGGCTATTAACGAGAAGTTAGAGGGTACTGCAGGCACGCTCAAGGCTATTACTGACGTACGTGGAGTACCACTCAGCTTAGATGATTCAACGAATATAGACCAAGAACCGCAGGATGGTAAAAGCTATGTGTTGACTATAGATCGTAATGTACAGGCTAAAGCTGAAGAGGCGTTAGCCGAGGGTCTTAAGAAAACTGGTGCCACTAGAGGTAGCGTGATTGTAGTTGACCCTAATACTGGTGCGGTACGGGCGATGGCTAATCAACCGACTTTTGACCCCGCTCGGTATTTCGAGGTGGGCGATGATGCCTATGAGCGTTTCCGTAACCGTGTGGTGAGTGATCCGTACGAGGCAGGGTCGGTGATAAAAGTTCTGACTATGGCTGCAGGCATAAATGACGGCGTTGTGACGAAGGATTCACGCTTTAATAACACTGGATCCGTGCAGGTTGACGATGCCAATATTCGTAACGTTGAGCAGACTGTCAATGGTTCGCGCTCTATGACAGACGTTTTTAAATACTCACTTAATACTGGAGTGGTACATGTTCTCTCACAGCTTGGTGGTGGATCTATTAATGCTCAGGCACGTGACAAACTCTACAATTATTTTACTGAGCACTACGGCTTTGGCCAGTTAACTGGTATTGAGCAGAGTGGGGAGGTGACTGGTAGTATTTATGGGCCACGGACTGAGCAGGGTAATAATGTTCGATATGCCAATATGAGTTTTGGCCAAGGTATGAACGTATCTATGGTACAGGTTGCCTCGGCGTTTTCTGCTTTGGTTAATGGCGGTAATTATTATCAGCCTCACATACTTGAAGGGGAGCGGGCAGTAGATGGTAGTTTGCAGTCTCAGCCACCGCAACCAACGCGTAATGTTGTTAGTGAGGCAACTTCAGCCCAGATCAAGGAGATGACTCACAGCGCCCTGCAGGAGACACCAGCAGTGGCTCGTTTTGTAAAGCCTGGCTATCGAATTGGTGGTAAGACTGGTACTTCTCAGACTATTGACCCAAAAACTGGTAAATATACGGATCAGAATGCCATCGGTACGTACCTAGGTTATGGTGGTGATAGTACCCCCAGATATGTCATAATGGTACGAGTAGATGATTCAAAGCTATCGGGTTACTCTGGTAGCGAAGCTGCCGCTCCGATATTCGGTGAAATCAGTAATTGGCTGCTTGAATACTATAATGTAAAACCGGAGTAAAAATGCAACACACCACCCTTACAACCCAGTTAATTATTGAAAACCTACGTCCTGTACTAGCTCTCGGGTTCGCGGGTTTTGCTTTGTCGATGCTACTCACGCCAGTTTATACCACTTTGGCATATAGATACCAGTGGTGGAAGCGGCCACGCAAAGATGCAGTTACTGGTGAAAAAGCGGTTATATACCAAAAGATGCATGCCGAGAAACACAAACGACACATACCTACCATGGCCGGTATTATTGGACTTATAGCAGTCACTATAGTGACGCTTAGTCTCAACTTAGATCGTGGTCAGACCTGGCTACCACTAGCTGCTGCTATTGGAGCAGGTATGTTGGGGTTGCTTGATGATCTAATCAACCTCAAAGGGAGCGGGCTAGGTATCGCGGGGCTTAATTCTAAGCTTAAGTTCTTACTTATGGCTTTAATTTCTGGAGCGATCGCTTATTGGTTTGTTTTTAAGCTGGGTTATCAGGTTATACACATACCATTTGCGGGTGATTTAGCACTAGCAGCTGGCCTGATGATACCGGTAATTATGTTCGTTATTATTGCAACTGCCAATGCGGTTAATATTACCGATGGCCTAGACGGCTTGGCGGGCGGATTGCTCACTACAGCCTTCGCAGCTTTTGGCTTAATTGCATTTTTGCAGGGAAATTTTGGTATAGCGGGCTTCTGTCTAACTATGGTGGGTGCTTTACTGAGTTATCTTTGGTTTAATATCTATCCCGCACGCTTCTTTATGGGTGATGTGGGTAGTTTTGCTTTCGGCGCAGCTCTGGCGGTTGTGGCACTTATGACCAATACCATGCTGCTTATCCCGGTAATTGGCATCTTGTTTGTCGTAGAGGTTGGTTCATCAGCCTTACAAATGCTTTCCAAGAAAGTCTTAAAACGAAAATTGTTTATTTCGGCACCAATTCATCACCATTTTGAAGCCAAGGGTTGGCCAGAGACGAAAGTAACCATGCGTTTTTGGGTGCTTGGTCAGGTAGCGGCAGTTATTGGGTTACTTATGGCTATCTTGGGGGGCTTTATCGTCTTATGAATCCTCGTCGCCCACGTCTCCAGACCACGACTGCGAGTGTAGGAGAGTCTGTAAAGTTAACCGTGGCAGGTTTAGGTCGGCGACATCGTCCTGATTACGTTTTAATGGTGTGTATGGTGATGTTGCTTGCCCTGGGGCTGGTGGTGATTTACTCTGTTAGTCCAGCGATCAGCGCTCAGCTCACTGGTGATGTGAACCCGAACCACTTTATGTATAAACAAATCTTCTTTTTATTGCTTGGATTTTTGGTTTTTACTGTTGCCAGTCTGATACCGCTCCAATGGTGGGCTAAAATACAGAAGTACATCATCTGGCTCGCTATAGGCTCATTCCTACTACTGTTCATTCCACAACTAAGCCTGAGTGCTGGCGGCGCCACTAGGTGGGTCCACATTGGTCCTATAACGTATCAACCAGCTGAGCTACTGAAGTTCGGAATTGTATTCTATTTAGCACTCTTTTTTGCGAGCAGAATCCGTAATAATGAGCTTGAGAGTACCAAGACCGTTTATCCGTTTCTACTTATTCTATTTGCGGCTGGACTCGAAGTTGCAGTAATTCAGAAAGACCTTGGTACTATGATTCCAATCGTAGCAATTATGCTCACCATGCTATACCTAACCGGGATCTCTATGAAACGTTTCTTGAGTGTGAGTGGCGTGATTGCTGCAGCTGTGGTTCTTACGATTGCGGTTGCGCCACACCGAGTAGCTCGAGTTTTTACCTTTCTGAACCCGTCAACTGATGTAAGTGGTAGTGGCTACCATATTAATCAGGCGCTAATTGCGGTAGGTAGCGGTGGCCCGTTTGGTAAAGGGTTGGGCAGAAGCGTTCAGGCTTTTGGCTACTTACCCGAAGCAGCAAATGACTCAATTTTTGCTATTATGGCTGAGAAGTTCGGGTTTTTTGGAATGGTAGCAGTCTTTGTGCTGTATGGAACATTACTCTTTAGAATTATTGGAATTGTAACCCGAGCGCCAAATATCTATTTTAAATTAGTTTCTGGTGGTGTCTTTGCTTGGATTTTGATACAAGCTTTCGTAAATATTGGTGCGATGCTAGGCGTTATGCCACTCACTGGCGTGACTTTGCCACTGCTCAGTTTTGGTGGCACAAGTCTTATATTTACCCTTGCAGCGCTTGGTGTAGTCTTCCATATTTCCCGCTATACCAAGCTCGGACACGAAACAACTGAAGAAAGGAGCCATGATGCGAATACTTCTCGTCGGGGGCGGGTCGGGCGGCCACGTTACACCGCTTAAAGCCGTAGCAGAGCATTTACAGACTACCGAGGCACATAAAATCGCCGTTATTAGTGATAGGAGATTTTTCAGCCAGACACGTGAGATCTTTCAGCCACTTCCAGATGTAAAACTACATAGAATTTTTGCTGGTAAATTTAGACGCTATCATAGTAAATCTTTACTTTGGCATTTCACACATCTTCCAACACTTATAAGAAATTTACGCGATGTTTTCTACCTTCTTATAGGTGGCTTGCAAGCATTGATACTCTTTGTCCGATTCCGACCGCAAGTTGTTTTCTGCAAAGGAGGCTTCGTGTGTGTTCCTGTGGGTTTTGTAGCACGTTTACTACGTGTGAAGATCGTCATCCATGATTCTGACACGCGGCCAGGTCTGACTAATCGGATATTAGCACCTTGGGCCCATGTTATTGCAACTGGGATGCCTGTTTCTTTTTATCCATATCCCAAGGAAAAGATGATTTATACTGGTATACCTGTAAGTGATGAGTATCGACCGCTATCTAGTGCACAGCAACAGTCTCATAAGCAGCAGCTTGGTTTTGAAGTGCAACAGCCACTACTACTTGTTACCGGCGGAGGTAACGGGGCGACTTTCCTAAATCAACAGGTGAGTAGTATAGCAGAAGGGCTACTTGGCAAGGGGTGGGGGATTATCCATATTGCTGGTCGGGATAAGGTCCAGCCAGTTCTAGAAACTCGAGCGAAACTGAGTAAAAAACTGCAACAACAATGGCAAGTGGAGGAATTTACACAGATGACCCCAAGACTGCTCGCAGCAGATCTTGTGCTAGCTCGTACCAGCGCGAGTACTATCCAAGAATGTGCCAATGCCCAGAAGACCGTTATTGGTATTGCGAGTCAACATCTCTCTGATCAAAAAATGAATGCCGAGTATTTTTCCTCTCAAGACGCGCTACTTTCGTTGGACGAATCACAATTAGCCACTGATGGCTCACAGCTACTACAGGCCTTGAGTGATCTGCAGAATGATCCTAAGGCTGCTAAAAACTACGCCAGGGCATTACATGACCAATTCGCAAAGCCTGATGCAGCTCAGGTACTTGCGGGAATCCTATTAGATTACCCCGTATAGAACATGTTTTGTAAATAGCGTATACTACTGGTAGCAATAAAATAAAACAAAGAATTATGTCACAAAAGTCTAATAGATTATTACCTCAGCGAAAACGGAGCACTCATGCAGTGGATGGCTCTTTTAGGCGTAATACGTTGGTTACCTCGAAGTCTCAAAGAGAGGTTGCGCTGCATAAGCAAACGGTCACACAGCGTCAGTATGATCGGAAGAAGGTTGTGCGCCGACGTAAGGTACGGTTACAGTTTTTGGCGGTGGGTGTCGTAGTATTTCTAATACTAGCTGGTTGGCGTCTAGGTATCACGCACGTTTCGCTCAAACTCGTAGATCGGCCAATGGTAAGTCAGGAAGACAAGAGCCAGTATGAAAAGGGTATACAAGAGGCTATGAGTGAGGCAACGTTTGGTAGGCAAGTATGGCTACTCGACAAGCAGCAGTTAGAGGCAGATATTAAGCAAAAATATCCTGAAATTGCCCAGATTAGTTTCACATCTCAAGCACCTTTTGCAACTGGTCTTGAGGCCGAGGTGAGGTTCAGAGACCCGGTCTTTATCTGGCAAGATGTGAGTCAGGTACAACAATATATAGACAGTCAAGGAGTTCTTTTTGCGATAAATCGTAGCGCTACAACAGATGTAAATAAACTAACTCACATAGAGGATGAGAGTGGGGTCGTACTAGACCCAGGTACCTCTGTGCTTGGCGTAAATCTGATTCAGTCTATCGGCCAGTTACCAACTAAATTACCAGAGGCCTTTGGTGATCCTAGCTTAAAAATTGAGCGAGTTGTGATACCAACTTCAACTCGAGAAATCCAAGTGAAAGTTGCTGGGCAACCGTACCTTATTCGTCTTAGCTCAGAGCGGGACTTCGATGAGCAGATTCGAGAGCTCCAAACAGTACTAGCCTACCTGAAATCTAAGAATATCTCTCCTGGGGGTGTTGTAGATATACGTATACCACACAAAGTTTTTTATAAGTAATTCTTCTACAACAGGGGAGAGTGAGCGTGAACTATGCTATTGCCCTGTACGCATGTTAAGTAGATTTAGTAGCTGTACATATTTTATGGGTGAGTAATAGGAGTGTTATCCCTACGAAAGAGACTTCTCTAGGCACTATACTCACCTTTATGTTCGTATTTTGTTTACATTCTCTCGTATATAAAAAACTATATAAAAATATATAATTCTAAAAAAGCAAGTTATCTAACAATCGGAAGAGAGTAGAGGGGAGAGTGCTATTAAAATAATAAGACTATGAAAATGTCAAAAAGTAAAGTTTTCACAACGAACTGTGGAAAAGTCAAATATAATGCCATAGTGTAAATAACCACATTCGAAGAGCACGTCAGGCTCAGGAGGAGCCGTCAACCTTATAGAGTATTGGCGGTAAAATAGAATATAAGTACAGTCCGAGTGCCCATTAAAGAGGATGAGATCCCCTTTTAGTGGAGTATACTTATAACAGAGGTTAATTTGTTAATATGTCGCAAAATATACATTGTGCGACATTAAGTTTATCACTCAAAGTTGTGTATATACTCATCCCTTCCATGCTTTTATGTCGTTCATTTCTTATGTATGCTACATAGTTTTCTGTGCTCACTTCTCTACCTGGATTTAAGTGGACTTTTTTGCTGGCTGGGCTGTATGTGTAGTTGCCTAGTCTGTCTATTGAGTTAACTACTACATCTTATATTTATTGTTCGTTTTTTGTTCGATTATGGTTCACAATTATATAAAACTGTACTTTTGGGTAGTGTGGTGGCTGTTTCTGGTCATTTGTGTAATTACGTACGAAATTTAATAATTCGTATAGCACATACTCATAGTCTATGTTCGCTTTTTGTATGCTTATTCCCCTACACCAGGAAAGTGGTTACCAAATAAAAGCTCGATCACTCTTTGGAAGATAGAGTTCATCAGAAGAGGTCAAGCCGTAAGTAGTATAGAAGTCATCAATATTTTTGAGCATACCATTTACGCGGAACGTTTCGTGTGGATGAGGATCGGTCAGGGTAACCATTCGGGTCATTTCTGGTCGTGAAGCTCCACACTCTGTTGTAGCGTATCCAATGAAGAAAAGCTGCTGGTGGGTAAATGATCCTAAAACTGGCTGTGTAACGTCAGGTATATGAGTCTTGAGGGCTTCTAGGGCAATTTCTAGGCCACCTAGGTCAGCTATGGCCTCGCCTATCACGAGATCACCTTTCATCTTTAAGTCTGGTAGCACTTGCCAAGCATCAGCTTGCTCTATGATCATCCGTGCTTTTTTGGTAAAGGCTATTCGTTCTTCGGTAGTTTGCCAATCTCGGACGTTACCTTCGGCATCAAATTGACAGCCTTGGTCGTCGAATCCATGCGTTAGTTCATGGCCAATTACTGTACCGATACCCCCCATATTAACGGCTAGAGGTGCTTTTGGATCAAAGAAGGGTGCTTGCAGTATGGCGGCAGGAAAACAGATGACGAGTCGGTTGGGGTCGTGGTAGGCGTTAACTGTTTGTGGACTCATAAACCATTCATTACGAGATGTTGGTTTTAGTAATTTCTGAAGCTTAGATTGGCTTTCGAATATTAGGGTTGAGATAATGTTTTCAAGATACGAAGTACGGTCGATTGTGAGTTTGGAGAAATCGCGCCACTCATCGGGATACCCAATTAGTACTGACATATTGTGTAGTTTTTGCTGGGCATAGGTTTTGGTCGCGTCGCTCATCCAGTCTAGGCGGTTTATTCGTGCTGCGTAAGCCTCTCTAACCTCTTCTACTATGGCAAGCACCTGCTTTTTTGCCTCTGGCGAAAAGTGGTTTTTAGCATATAATTTTCCAACGTTATCACCCATACAGGCATCTATGGTCGTGACGGCTCGTTTCCAGGTGGGTTGCATTTCTTGTTTGCCGCTTAAAATTTTACCAAAGAAATCGAACTGAATCTCAGCCGCTTCTTCGGAAATATAACCCAAATAGCAGGTTGCGAGGCGCCACTTCAGGTAGAGTTTCCACTCGTCGAGCGAACGGGTTTGGAGCTGTAAATTCACAAACTTCATAAATTCTGGTTGGTCAACAGTAAGTGAGCCCTGCATATCCCACCCCAGGGCTTTAGCGTAAACTGACCAATCAATCTGTTGATACCGCTGGGTTAACTTACTAAGACTAGTAGGATTGTAGTTGCGATTAATATCTCGGAGCTCTACACTTGAGCGAGAGTGGTTAGCTAGGTCAAACTCCAGCGAGTAGACCGTACTCCAGAGTTGGTTAAAATCAGCCGCCAATTGGGGTAGGAAGCTGATAACCTTCTGACAGTATTTCTTATATGCGTTTCGAACATCAACCATCTTTTTAGTTTCTTCAAGATAGTAGTCACGGCTAGGTAGCGTCAGTCCGCCCTGCTGGAGGCGTAGAACATGTTGCTTGCTGTCTTTGTTGTCTACATCTACGATTACTCGCCAAATGCTAGGGCCAATACCACCGCTTAGTGTACCGAGTAGGTGTGAGAGCTCCGTAAGATTTGTGATCTGGTCAATCTGGGTGAAGTACCTGTCAAGCACCTTAAGGTTCGCATCTTTCAGTTCTGTAAAATGAGTAGCCGTAAAGTAAAAATCACGAGCTTGTTGCTCTACACTACCCTCTGTCTGAGGCGTATCTTGCAGATCTTGATAGATAGTGTGCATATGACTGGTTACCTCTTCCCGAAGCACATTAAAAGAGCCCCAACGACTTTCGGTTTCAGGAACCGGGTTAGCTTCAAGCCATTTTTTATTAACGTAACTAAAAAAATCGTCTTGAGGACGAACGGTAGAATTTAGTCTGTCTTGTATGCGAAAGTTTTTTACCATCACCCTACTCTACCCTATTTTGATAAAATTTTCTTGCTTAACTCAGCGTAATGAAACGCTCGTGCTTGAATCTGATGAACCAGTACTCTCTGGCTTCTTCTTACCACCACGCGTGCCGCGACGGGTCTTCTTTTTAGCAGGTTCACCTGTAGCTGGATTGGTTGGGCGCGGCGTTTGAGGTGCTGTAGCTGGAGGCTGTGGGGGTAGCGAATTGGCAGCAATTGTGGCTGCAATCTGGGCTTGAGGTACCGAAAAATTCTGGCGTGAATGAGCTATGATTTCCTCCATGTGGCTACGTGGTGAGGACGGTATGACTAATGTTTTACCGGAGAATGCCTGAGTCTTTTCGCCATCAATAGCCATAGTAGCTAGGAAATGGCGATTATTCTGCTGCAAGATATCTTGGGACTCAAAATGTGGCTCAAAGTACTTTACGAGTGCACTGCCGTCTTCGGCACCTACTCGGAAGACCACCATACTTCCTACGTTTCCAAAGACCGCATCTTTCACTTCAGGTGGCATTTGTGAGATGTATTGGTTGGCTACAGTCAGGTTAAGACCGTACTTACGGGCTTCACTTAAGATTACGGCAAAACTATCAGTTGCAAAGTTCTGAAACTCATCAACGTAAAGATAGAATGGCCGACGCTGACTAAGATGGACGTTGGCGCGGCTCATAGCTGCTAGTTGAATCTTGGTGACCATTAGGGCACCCATAATTGCTGCGTTGTCCTCACCCATCAGGCCACGGCTTAGGTTAACGATAAGAATCTTGCCTTCATCCATAATTTGCCGTACGTTAAACGTACTTTTTGGTTGGCCGATGATGTTTCGGACCATCGGGTTAGCTACGAAGGCACCAACTTTGTTTAGAATTGGAGCAACAGCTTCGGTGGCAAACTTCTCATTCCAGCTGGCAAACTCAATCGTCCAAAACTGCTTAACAACTATGTCCTGAATATTATCAACAATTTGGCGGCGGAATTTTACATCGGTGAGCATACGGGTGATATCAAGCATAGTGGTATCTGGTGTATCTAGTAGGGCCAAAATAGTGTAGCGCAAAATATACTCGAGACGTGGACCCCAACTGTCAAACATACGTTTAAGTACTCCCACTAGCTCTGAGCTGGTGTGGCCCTTCATATTCTGGTCTGCTACTTCCATGGGATTGAAGCCAATTGGGAATTCGGTATCTGCGGGGTTAAAGTAAACGACATCTTTAATACGATTTTCAGGTATAAAAGCCATAACATCCATAGCGTAATCACCGTGTGGATCAACAACTGCAAAGCCTTGATCGTGGAAGATATCTGAAAGAGTCAGAAGTGTGAGTAAACCAGATTTACCTGTTCCAGTTTGACCGATAATATACATGTGCCTACCACGGTCACCACGTTTAATACCGAATTGAATGTTGCTACCGCGGAAGTTAGTAATACCAAATGGGCTAGTGCCTTCAATAAATTTACCACCCGTAACAGGTAGATTAGCTGGTGGTTCAGCCGTTTTGGCGTTGGCCCAAACGATATTAGGGGTTTCCACGGTCGTATGTGGTAAGTGGTATACACTCGCAAGCTCTTCAATATTGAAGACAAAGCCTTTATCTATGAAAAAGCGCGCTCGATATTCGGCTAGTTTAAGTGGATCAAAAGAAGCATTCTTTTGCTTAAAACCGTTCAGATTGGTGGTATTAAACTGCTTGAAAGTACCAACCATGGCTTGCATTCGCAGACGAGCTGTTTGTTTATCGGTACCTAGATAGGCCATGCGTATCTTAACTCTGTAGCCGAGTTTACGACTCTTTTCTTCTATGGCCGTAATACGTGACCGGTCACGCTCACTTACTTCACTACTGCTACCACCAGTTGTGGCTTCGGGAGGTCGCCAAAGGGCCTCAAAAGCCTGTAGGAGCCAGTTTCCACCACCCTTGCCACCATGACCACCTTTGAGGCGAGACATGTAGCGTGTGCTCTTTTTGTGCCAATTGTCATCGACTGGTCGAGCTAGTACCTGAATCCACATCTCTTCCCCTTCTCCCTCGAGTTTGGCTAGTGTGGCTGTAATTGCTGCCAGTGGATCAACCTCAAAACTCGGGAAACTCTTAATAGGGAGAGCTTCGTTGTCACTTAGTGTTAACTCGGCAGTATGAATAACCGGCTGAAGATGCTCACGACTAGCATAATCTTCTTGAGCTACGTGAATCTGTACGGTTGGGTACTGTGCGTAAATCTGACCCTCTACAAAGTTTTGTAGGTGCTCAGGAATCCACACATAAAAGCGTATTTGGTTGCCAATTGAGGCAATTTCTAGACCGAGATGCTCCTGGGTGCCACCTTCGCGCAGACGTTCGCGCTTGGGTTGTAAAATACCATGTAAGCTGGCAAACATTTGTTCAGCAGCGAGCTCTTTTTTGTCGTTAGCTCGGGGGATTTCTAAAGTTAGAATAACGTGGCTATGTTCTTTAAGCACTTTTATTTTCTGCCGATTACGATAAGTCAGAAAAGCGAGCCCAGCCACTACTGGAATCCATATCCACCACGCACTGAGAAGCGTTCCTAGCATAACCTTACTTTCAAGTAGTTAATCACAAGCGGTATTATATCATTTTAGAGGTCAACAAGAGAAACATTTACTCTCTTGAATTACTCGGCTAGTTCGTAAGTAGCTTTGGCCACACGCTTGAACTGTGGCTTGCCCTGTAGGTTGAGCAAAATAGTTGTCTCACGTACCTGTCGGCTTTTGAGTACTTCACGGACAATATCGTCGCGGTGCATCGGCGCCTTAGACTTTTTAAGAATTTTGGCAATAATATCAGATACCGTACCTTTGCTGTAGCCCCACTCTGCAAGTGCGTAAATACCACGGCCGATGAGCACAAAGCGCTTGTCTTTAATAAGTTCGTTATGAATTGCCTGGGTGGTAACATCTTTTCGCTTGAAGTCAGATTCTTTGATCTTGCCAGCAATCTCTGAAAAGTGCATAGGTTTGCCATTCTCTTGTAAAATTACATAGATTTTGTCACGGATGTTCTTTGGGTTCACCAAAGGCCACTTTACGTAACCCCATTGGTTCTTTAGGTGTGCAAGATGTTTGCTAAGGCTAGCCAAGGCCTTCACATGGTCGGGGTGCTCATAGCCGCTGAGCTGCTGGTAGAGTTCGGTAATAGTAACCGGTTGGCCGTGAGCTTTAATGGCTTCTAAAATTGCATCAACTTGGCTTTTAACTTTTTTGTCGTCACCGTATTCTTTAATGCCAAGCGCGTGATAATAATCGTCATTCTCTTCAACAACAGTGATTCCAGGTGCAAGAGTGCCTAGGAATGCCACATGGGCTTTGTCTCGTTCGTCACCAGACTTACTCATCTTTTTAGCAAGGTCGCTCACACGAGCAACGCGGCCCATTTCTGAAAGCTGACGAACGAGTTCACGTTCAACTTGCTTAATATGTGGCAAATCGTCCTTCTCAGCTGCAAGCTTTAAGCGAATTAAAATAGCTTTTTCAAGTTGTCGTACTCGTTCACGGGTAATGCCGAGCAACTCCCCTATTTGTTCGAGTGTTTCTTTGCGATCGTATAAACCAAATCGACGAGCAATAATCTCACGTTCACGATCACGTTCGATCGTTTCAACGATGTCCTTAGTTGCCTGTTTAATGTCGAGCTTGGTTTCATCCATGGTTATATTCCTATTGAAGTTCTTTACAGTTATTGTAGATTATACCTATTGTAATATATAAATTGTTTAAAGTCAACATCAACTTCTTTATCAGATGTATGTAACTATTATAGCACTAAGTAGACGACTTTAAAAATACCTTATTACCCTATATATCCAGATGTATATTAGTCAAGCTTATGGTATACCTTATAATTTCAACAAATTAAAAAGCGCTCATGTGCAGCTCATCTTTCGATGGCGCGCAGAGCGCTAGAGTGGTTGGGCTCAGGGAATTCCCTCATTTACCTCCGGGAGAGATTGGAGGTTTAGGGAATTCCCTGAGCACCCTATGTACAGCGGAGCCGCGAAGCCATGCGTCTCGAACGCTATACAAGATGGTTGCCTCGGATCACTGGGCGGTTAGGCAAACAGTGATCCGAGACTGACCGTTATAGGGGCGGAGGTCCCATAACGGCGTGTAGTGTCTCCAGTGGTAGTTGCCCATTCCCGATCCCCCGAGGGGAATAGTAGGCCACTGGAGACGATATGGTGATAATAAATTATCACGCGATGTTGCGAGCTAAACTCGTATCCTCACTCGAGTGTCCCCTTGGGGACTTTCGTGCAAAAGCACACTCGAGATCTTAGGAGACAAGCAGGGGTATAACCCACTTTTTTATACTCAGGAATTCTATTCCAAGGCATAAATAGCTCGCTCAGAGACACTATAGTGATGCAGAAATACCTGGGAGGGCGCAGTTCTGTGATCACGTTCGTATCTCAAGGTTTTGTGAGTAATATGACAAAATGGTACCGCGGTTGCGTGCATTCCATGTTCATCATAGGGCAAACCAATACGGGCTGCAGGTTGTGGTCCGAAGGCCACTCCTTGTTGACTGAGAGATCACTGTCTCTCTAGTGTTGCCGTATTTCACTCACGCAGGAGATGATCTGAGGTGAAATCAAGAAAAGAGTTCCGTCAATCCTTAGGTCACTTCAATATCTCCGTATTGTGTTGAGCCAAAGACTCGAACCTAGATTCTTACAAAAAATCTACATTTGAGCCTTCGGCATTCCGCCAATTCTTAAGGTGCGATATGTATTATACAGATAAGCAATACTTTTGTCAACGTATGTTTGTGCGCTGCTACTTTTTAGTCTTTTTACGCCCAGCGAAACGTTTTTTAGCGGGAGCCTTCTCCAGCAGTTCTTTGGCTATTTCTTCGGTGATATCTTTAGGCTCAACATCTTTGGGAATTTTAGCATTCTTTTTGCCATCGGTAATATAGGGTCCATAACGGCCTTTTAGTACCTTTAGCCCCCCGCCGAAGTCGGCAATATTCTTCTCAGCTTCGGTCTTTAACTTCTCAGCGTATAGCGCTTTAGCCTCATCAAGCGTAATAGTATGAGGGTCGAGTGGTTTAATGCTGACAAACAGCTTGTCTATCTGTATATAGGGTCCAAAACGACCAATATTAGCCTTAATATCTTGACCGTCGTCAGTTTGACCAACAACTCGTGGGAGCTTAAACATCTCTAAGGCGTCTTCTAACGTGACGGTTTCTAGTTTGGAGCCAGTTGGAAGTGGTGCAAAACGAGGTTTATCTGTCTCGTCTTCGGTAGCACCTAGTTGCAACATGGGACCATAGCGGCCAAAACGGGCCAAAACAGGCTTGCCGGTCTTGGGATCAGTACCGATCTCTCGGGCTTGGGCTACCTCGCTACGCTTAATGTCTCCAGATTTTTCTATAAGATCGTGAAATGGTGTGTAGAAATCTTGTAGCATTTTGTTACGCTCAAGTTTGCCACCAGCAATTTCGTCAAATTCAGCCTCAACCTTAGCAGTAAAGCCGTAGTCGACTACCTGGTCAAAATGACCAGTTAGAAAGTCGCTGACTACTTGCCCGCTGGCAGTTGGTACTAATTTACCGCGATCTGCACCAGTTTTTTCTTGTACAACCTCGCGCTGCACGGCTCCATTTTGTAGGTTGAGCGTGATAACATCACGTGGCTCACCTTCACCCTCGCCTTTTTGGGCATAGCCGCGCACCTGAACGGTATTAATGATGGTGGCGTAGGTAGAAGGTCGGCCAATGCCAAGATCCTCAAGCTTTTTAACCAGACTACCTTCGCTGTAACGAGCTGGAGGTCGGGCAAATATTTGGCGAGCACCGGCTGTTTGCAGGTCTAGGCTATCTTGCGCTTTGACCGCGGGTAGAATATCAGCTTCTTTTTTGCTACCACCATACACTTTTAGGAAGCCGTCGAAGAGAATCACCTCGCCCTTGGCTTCAAATAGTTCGTTGCCCGTAGAGACTACAATCTTAATAACTGTTTTTTCCAACTTAGCGGGTGCCATCTGGCTGGCTAGCGTGCGGCGACGAATCAGGTCATAAAGTTTTTGGTTGTATTCGTCACTACTGGCGTGCTCGATTTTAACATCTGTCGGGCGAATTGCCTCATGAGCTTCTTGGGCACCACTTGCCTTGGTCTTGAAAGTTCGCACTTGATGATATTGTTTACCAAATTCAGAGGTAATATAGTCGGTCATTTGGGCGAGTGCTTGGCCACTGAGGTTGACCGAATCAGTACGCATATAGGTAATTTTACCTTCTTGATAGAGCTTCTGGGCGGCCGACATGGTGGCCTTGGCACTAAAGCCAAGCCGGCTGTTGGCATCTTGCTGCAGGGTACTAGTAGTAAACGGTGCACCAGGGTTGCGAGTGCTGGGGCTGGTGGTGACATCGGAAACTGTAAAGCTAGCGTTAATTAAGCTTTCTAAAAAGGCTTGGGCTTCCTCTTCCGTCTCGAAGCGTTTTGGTAGCTCAGCCTTCATAGCTGCGCCTGCCACGCTAAATTCAGCAGTTACCTTAAAGACTGCTGAGCCAGCGAAAGCATCAATTTCACGCTCACGTTCTACGAGTAGCCGTACAGCTGGTGATTGAACACGCCCAGCAGATTTACCGCCGGGAACCTTTTGCCAAACAACTGGTGAGAGTTCAAAACCAACTAATCTATCAAGAATTTGACGGGCTTGTTGGGCTTGAACGAGACTCATATCTACGGTGCGGGGGTTTTTGACCGCCTCTTCGATCGCACCCTTAGTAATTTCGTGAAATACAATTCGCTTGGTAGTTTTTGGATCAAGCTTCAAGACCTCGCATAAATGCCAGGCAATCGCCTCTCCTTCGCGGTCTTCATCGGTTGCGAGCCAGACGGTCTCAGTAGTTTTGACGGCTTTTTTCAGCTCTGCAATAACCTTCTTCTTTTCTGGATCAACCTCATACACCGTTTCAAAGCCAGCCTCAACGTTAATCGGCTCAGCTCCGCCTTTTGCTTTCTTAGCAATCGAACGTATATGACC
Organism: uncultured Candidatus Saccharibacteria bacterium; assembly: GCA_964632215.1. GTDB lineage: Bacteria > Patescibacteriota > Saccharimonadia > Saccharimonadales > UBA7683 > CAZWBG01. The sequence goes on from CAZWBG010000001.1 coordinate 19,231, forward strand.
CACGCTTGAGAGCACGGTAAAATCGCTACCGAGGTACTTCTCGATAGTTTTGGCCTTGGCTGGCGACTCTACAATTACTAAGTTCTTTTTGCTCATGCTTTTTCCTAGTGTAATGGGTTATTGACGAAATGCAACAGGAACCTACCTTATTACAGACAGGCGGCTTTTGCAAATCTCTAGAATGACTGGCTAATGTGATAACCGGCAAAAATTCCGGCTATACCGCCGGTAGCAGAGGTTAAGACCGCCCATAGCCCAAAGCTGCTCGCGCCAAATAATGAAGGTAGCAGCCCACCGAGTGTGCCACCCACAAAAAGTCCGAGAGTAATCCATGCTTTAGTAGACATTACGTTTATGGTAGTCTTCGGCTTTATAAAAGTAAAGTCGTCGTATGTCCATGTATTTTCACTTTTCGTCGTTTTCGACTCATCAGAATAGCTGCACATCTATTGAAGTGAATTGGGAGAACTCCACAGTACAATACTGGGCAGATCTGTCGCATGTGCGATAGCCTCTTTGCTGCCCAGTATTTGTATAACCATTGCTATATCACTAGAAGATCTTTTGCCCGTTGAGGCATACTCCAGTGACGGCGTTGGTGTGCATCGGCTGTCCATTACGGGTGGTCCATCCATCAAAGAAGATCGACTCACCCAGCTGGATTTCCATCTGGGGGCTGATATCCTTCCAGCTGCGCAGGATCTGACCTGCGTTCTTGCTGGTAGTCATCATGGCCATTCGTGTCATGTAACTTCCGGAGGGAAGAGGCATGGCACCGCGAGCAGGACCCGTGAAGACCGTCGATTGGGTAGTGCGGACGAACGTCCACACACTCCCACTTGCGGTAGCGACCTCCACTACGTCGCCAGGGGTAGTGCTACTCAGGTCGAACGACTTTTGTCGGGCGTCTTGCATGAGGGGACGAGCGGTTGCAAAGAATTCTGGCATGGATTCTCCCAAATTGTTTGTGTGCGTACTTTTGATTCCGCACAACGGGTACGATGCAGGAAGTTTAATTCCCACTATCTATAGGATTATATCACTAATAACTAATATTGTCAATGTCATCATCGAGATCTTCTCCGTTTTCTCGAATCAGATAACTATCTTTATTTGAGGTCGGATTGGGGTTTGTTTTTGCAAATGTAGACCATCATATTTATATCTTGGTAGGCTTCTAGGCTAAAGTGTTTTTCCAGCAAGCTAAGCGCCTGAACGTGGTCTGTCGCGATAGCTCTTTTGTCTTCTGGCACAAGCTCTTGTGAGGGGCTAATGATCACAAACATTCCTGCGGGACGAAGTAACTGCTCTATTTTCTCTAAAAAAGCCGACCTGTCTTTTATGAGGGCGTAAACAAGCTTACAGAAAATGAGTGAATAAGTACCTTTGAGCTGCTGGGTTTCAATATCGAGTTGTTGGTACTCTAGTTCTGGCGGTTGTAAATGGGTACGTTTTTGCGCAAGATTTATAGCCAGAGCTGAAGCATCAATACTTAGTACAGAGAAGCCTCGGTGCCAGAGTTCACGACTAGTCTGACCGGTGCCACAACCGATATCTAGGCAGGTTTTAGGTACATTTTGCGGAAAGTAACTTAAGATCTTATCTAAAGTTGGGCCGGTAATACTACTGAATTCTTTGCCATTCTGGTAGGGTACATCCCATTGGTCACTTAAGTTCTGGTTCATGACCACATTATACGTTATTTTTGATCTTCACCCCTATTTACGAGCTTATTTTAGGGTCCAGTGGGCGGCGCCGAGTGGGATAATTTTACCGTTGATCTCGAGCATGGTCATAGCTTGGCTGAATTGGGCAGGTTCAAGCTGACTTTTGGCCTGTAGCTCTTCCATGTCACTTACTCCCTCTTGCAGTAGGTCTATAATAAGCTGCTCTTCTTTGGTATCGCCAAAAACCTCTTCCCGCTCTTTTGTTTGGGCCTGTACGCCTAGGGCATTCAAAACATCTTGAGCCTCGGTAACAGGTATGGCTCCAGATTTGATCAGATTGTTGGGCCCCACACTCAGTGGGCTAGTTGCATTGCCTGGCACAGCGCCAACCAGCTTATTTTGTTCCAGGGCGTAGTTTGCGGTAATCAGCGAGCCACTGGCTTGGGCGGCTTCGGTAATAATTGCCATGTCGCTCAGCCCAGCAACCAAACGGTTGCGGGCAATAAAGTGCTGTTTAAGCGCTGGGGTGCCCTCGGGGTACTCACTTACAATAGTGCCACCTTTTTGTAAAATATCGATTGCCAGATTGCGATGGCTGGCTGGATATATGGTGTTTAGGCCACAAGCGAGCACGGCGATAGTTCTGCCACCGGCTTCTATAGCCGCTTTATGGGCAATTCCATCGGTTCCTAGTGCCAAACCGCTTACAATGGTTATACCAGCCTGAGCGAGCTCGTAGGCTAGTCTGTAAGTCATCTCTTTGCCGTATTGGGTGTTTTTGCGACTACCAACAATGGTAACAGCTGGTAAGTAGTCAATTGGTGGCTCGCCTAGGTAGTAGAATTCTTTGGGCGGATAAGCAATTTCTAAGAGGTAAGGTGGATAGTGCTTATGATTCTTTACAACTTTATTGATTTTCATACAATTTTCTTCTTATACTATTGACAGTAGCTTATATCTATGCTAGTATAGTTCTTCGTAAGCGATACAACTTTAAAAGTATCGTTTTCGTACCTTTTATACCCCATTGTAACATTCCGCTTTCGGGCGGAAATCGTTAGGAAGTCCTTAAGCGTGTCGAAAAAAGTTTTTACCCTCCACTTTTTGAGCATCCTTAGCATATAGGCACTTAGCCTGCTAAGAACGCTTTAGGATCTTCTAACCCCTTTAACCCTACCCTTCTCGCTCCTTAGCGGAAAGAGTACTTCAAAGTGAGCCCACAAAGGTATCTGCCTCGGCAGATGGCGGCTAGACATTCGAGAGAGACATGTCTCAGTACGCTTCGCTCGGGTGGGTTGAAGGGAGAATTCAGCGCCCAGCAGTGCCCACCCCTGCTGGGCGCTGTTTATTTCCTTGACTTTTTATTCTACTTTTGCTATAATATGGATATACAGTTGAGCTTTTAGCTCCTGTAGCACTTTTGATTTTATGGTAAGAGTTATATTGTTTTTGTCTGGGGGAATAAGCGCAGTGCTTTGCAGCGCGTTTATTCCCCTTGATTAACTTCAAACAATTGACTACTGGGGGAGAGACGGGATATCCCATGTGTAAAGACTCTGCATCGAATGCCGATTTGAGTGATGACCCACGTTTTGTAGAACTGGAGCTCGAGAGAATTCGCCTGCTGCGTCTGCACGTTTCACTTCTTCATAAGCTTGAGATGGTTCATCTCGAGCTTGATGAAGCGCGTGTACTCAAGCTTGAAGCATCGGTTGTGGATGGTCTCTGGGCCAAGCACGACGCGTTGATATGGGAACTCGATACGCAGCTGGTTCCGGACATCGCTGCTTACGAGGAGAAGGTGAAGATCTACAAGCGTGAAAGAGGAGTTGCCTCACCACCCACTGGCCATACGGAATTTGTTTACATCATGGGTATGGGATTTGCGGTAGTGGTATAAGTTCGGGTGGGTGTCACGCTACGAGTTACGCTCGTGACACCCACCCAGCTCACCTCCCGTTTGACCTATCCATTAAATCAAAAGTTTCTGAGCGCCAATACGGCGCTCTTTTTTCATGCCCAGTTTCAGAGTTTTTCTAGGGCAGTTTGGATTATAGTTCCGAGCTGCTTTTTTTCTTCAGCGGAGAATTTGGCGAGAACAAAATCAGCAGCATCTATTTTCTGGGCCAAATCATTTTTAATACCTATTCTTACTCGGTGGAAATCTTCACCAATATGAGCGATAATGCTCTTGAGGCCGTTGTTGCCAGCACTTCCCCCGCCTTGCTTCTCTTTTATGGTTCCAAACGGTAGATCAAGCTCGTCATGGACTACAAAGATATCGTTGTTACTCAGCTTGTAGAAATCTTTTAAAGTTCGCACTGATTCGCCGCTTAGGTTCATAAAAGTGGTTGGTTTGGCTAAAATTACCTTTTTACCATTTAGGAAATCCTCAGATACCAGGGCTTTGGACTTGGTTTTTTCTTGCCACTCAGGGAACGCATTAACCTTAGCGAACTCATCAGCTACTAAAAAGCCGACGTTGTGCCTGGTATCAGCATATTGTTTACCAACATTACCGAGGCCAATTATCAGTTTAATAAAGCCATCATCTTCGTTAGATGCAGCGGGCCGTTCGTGGGCAATTTGTACGAGTTGGTCACGTTTTTGGAAGCGTTGGAATAAAGCCATAGCAATAAGTATCGGGTATCTTGGTGTAACTAGCAAGTGTGGCGGTTATTGCTGGCCCTCGCAGTACCCCGGCCGTACTTTGCTCCAGTCGATATCATCTAGCTGCAGTTGAATGACTCCTAGACCATTGAATTGAGGGTAGTCTTGTATCTCGCGGTCATCAGATGGTTGAGATATTCCTTGAAATCGTACCTGAACACTTCCCTTGTCGGTTATATAGGTACCATGAATGGCGACCCACTTCAGTGCGTTAGGGTCGGTTAGTTCCTCTCTTGTTTGGGTGAGATTAAACTGAATCAAGAAGTCACCAGCTCCTATCGAAGGTTCTAGCGCAAGCATGGCAGCGACTGACTCGGAATGCTCCTGCCAAGAATTTGGTAGCAATATGTCTTTGAGTAGCCCATGGCAAATCATGTCAATGGCAGCTACAGCTTCCTTTGCGGTTATCTCAGGTTTGTCGTTGGGTGTATCTTCGTAGCTCATTGGACCGATTTTATCATAGTTGTAGAGTTGTTCATGGTAAAAACGACAAGCAAACGATAGAAGTGAACTGACGGCTGAAGCCCTCGGTTTTTCAATCGGTGGCTTGCCGTCTTTACGGTAATCAGTTTTCTTTCTGGTTGTTGCCAACAGTTAGGTCTGTTAGACGTGCCTCTTGGCTGACGGTTGCAGCAGAGAGCCTTATCCTACGACCTACTCGTTCTAGCTTCCTAGAAGATTGTTCTTCGTACCGCACCAGGAAAACGTATGGTGAGCGAGTAGCTCTGTTGTAGTTGGTCTCATCAACTTCATAGATGCTTCCACGAAAACGAATGACATCACCCTTACGGGGCTGATAGGCGGTTTTAGGCATACTCTTCCTTTGGAATAGGGATTAGATACGGGGTGTCTGTAGAAAACTGCGGATCGAGTCTGAATTATCGCTTGCTTGTCGAGGTACGACACGCAGGCGATAATTTGGTATATATCGCGCGTGAAGTGGTTAAATCATACAATCGGAGTGTATATTTTACAAGCTTGATGCTTCTTCGGCGGGTTCATCTTTCTTAGGGAGAAACTTTGTAGTTTTACCACTGCGGCGTTCGTTGTTCATAAAGAACATTCGGATTGGTGTGCCGCTCAGATCAGCAATCTCTCGTAAGTGCTTTTCCAGATAGCGTTTATAGCTCCAGTGAAGGAACTCAAGATGAGCACCGTAGATTCTGAATGTTGGCGGTTCACTGTCGTCTTGTACCATATAGCGTAGCTTCGGGTGACGGTTTTTCAGGCCAGCTGGTGGATGTGACTGTAAGCACTGGGCTAGTACCTTATTGAGCTCGGCGGTGCGGAGCTGACGCTTGCGGTTTACATCAATCTTCATGGCAAGTTCAAACAGTTTGGTGACATTCTGCCCTGTTACGGCACTGGTAAAAATAAGCGGCGCCCAGGGAATAAATTTAAAGTTGTAGCTAATCTTAGGAGCTAGCGCATCGCGGGTGAAAGCATCCTTCCCTTCGGCTTCATCCCACTTACTGACAACTACAATTAAGCCCTTACCGGCTTCTTTAATGATTCCAGCGATCTTTTGGTCGAGCGAGGTATTGAGTTCGTTAACATCCATAAGGAGGAGGCAGACATCTGCTTCTTCAATTGCTTGCAGGCTTCGGAGTACGCTAAATTTTTCGATGCCACGTTCGATTTTACCGCTACGGCGGATACCAGCAGTATCGAGTAGTTCAATATCACGACCTTCAAAACGCACTCGTAGTCGGTTTACATCTCGAGTCGTTCCGGCAATGTTGGCGACAATAGCCTGCTGTTTTTTAGCGAGTGTGTTGAAAAGATGACTCTTGCCAACATTTGGGCGACCAAGTAGTGCAATTCGTAGCACGTTGTCGTTAGGTAAGGCTTCTCGGGCTGGAATATGCTCGACAATGGTGCCCAGTAGATTATCCATGCCATATCTCTGAGTGGCACAGGTAGCAACAATCTCTTTAACTCCTAGACGTTGCCACTGAGTGGCTTCGTCATCTTTGCTAACTTGATCTGCTTTGTTGGTTACTAAGATGACTGGTTTTTTGCTTTGCAAGGCCTTTTTGGCAATTCGGCGGTCGTCATCGGTAATGATACTATTGGCTTCTACAACTACCACAATGATATCAGCAGCATCTACTGCTTCCTCAATCTGTTCTTGAATAGTCGCTTCAAATTCGTCTTCAGGATCTTTTAGGCCAGCAGTATCTACTAACCAGAAGTGGTGTTTGCCGTAGCCGACGTTGCCATATACGGCGTCTCGCGTTGTTCCGGCCTCACGCGCAACAACTTGCTGTTTCCAGCCAACGAGTACATTGAACAGGCTAGATTTTCCAACATTGGCCTGACCGACAATCGCAACTACGGGTAATTTTTTGCTCATATTCTCTTGATACTTAACTTTCTACTGTTTGGTCTTCTGATAAAAGCCAATATTTCTGTAATGAATCTTACAATTATACCATAAAACTACTTAAATTTGCAAGAACTGCTGGCCGCGGAGTTGCTTTAAGGCGTATGGTCCAAACTGTGTTCGTTCCAGATGATTTACTGTGTAGCGCAGGCCACCGAAGGTTCGCCTGATTTGACGGTTGCGCCCCTCGTGCATAGTCACTTTATAAAAGTAGTCACCCGTTTGAGTGGCCGGATGCTTGAGTGGCTTAACTCGCATGTCACTTTTGCCGTCTTCGAGCATGATACCTTCGTTAATTTTTGCAAAATCTTCTGGATCAAGTGGTCTACTGAGTCCAACTTGGTAAACTTTTTCTTTACTAAATTTGGGGTGAGTTAGCTTAAAAATAGCGTCACCGTCATCTGTCAGCAATAGTAAGCCACAGCTGTCTTTGTCGAGCCGCCCAGCTACTTTGAGTTGGCTGAACTCTGGTGGTAATAGTTTGTAGATAGTTGGTGTGTCACCTTGTTGACGTCGTGAACAGATATAGCCGACAGGTTTATTAAAGAGCAGATAGGTGTACTGTTTTTCTGCGCCACTCATAGTTGTTCCATCAACTTGTATTTGGTCTTGGCTCGGCTGAACAACGGTACCGAGAGGAGCTGCTTTGCCGTTTACGGTTACCCTCCCCTGTTCGATATAAATATCGGCTTCGCGTCGACTGACGCCAAGAGTGTGGGCAATATGTTTGTTGAGTCGGACGGAGTCAGCCATGTTATAAGGTCTGGCTTGGTTCTGGTGTAGGTGTCGGGTTCTGGGGTGTTGATGCACTTGGTGTAGGGGCGGTGCCATTCATGAGCGGACTGGTAGCCACAAACTGCTCCACCTCTTTCGTAAGCTGGGCTTCATCACTTGGGTCTAATGGATCTTGGCTCGGCTGGGGCGTAGGTTGGATTGGTGTGGTAGGAGCGTACGTAGGATCTGGGGATTGCGGAGTAGTTACGTTAACTGGTATTGGCTGTTGGGGTGTAGGGTCCGTTGCAATGGACGTAACGGGTTCAGTAGGTGTTGGGTCAGGAGTCTGCGTAATAGGTACCTGAACGGTTGCGGGTTGTTGCGGTGCTGCAACTGGGGCGGATGGTGCGTTTAGAGTCGAAGCATCAGGAATCGGCTGGGATACTGTAGCAAGAACTTCTTGGACCATACTGACGACGTCGTCTAGAGTAACCTGACTCTTAACTACATAGCGGTCAGCACCAAGTTGTTCACCACGCTTGCGATCTTCCTCTTGGCTTAGGGCGGTCATTACGATCACCTTAACCTCTCTGGTCTCGGGTGTTGAGCGCAAAATATCTAGCATATCAAAGCCACTAATGCGGGGCATCATAACATCGCTAATAATAAGATCAGGATGTTCGCGTACAGCTAATGCTAAAGCTTCTTCACCGTCACTGGCTGAGATGATCTGATAACCTTCGGCTTCAAGACGAGCACCATATATCTCGCGTAAGTTGCTATCATCTTCGACTAATAGTATTTTTGCCATCTGTGCTCTTCCTTTTTATCACTATGAATTATCTTATCATACTTCTTGTGTTTTATTTGCGGCATTCAGTTGAGCCACAGCATCTGGTGAAATGCGAGGTAACTCTACATAGAAGGTACTACCAGCGCCCACGGTACTCTCTACCCAGATTTTCCCGCGCATCAAGTCAACCATTTGTTTACAGATGTAGAGCCCAAGTCCCGTGCCGCCAATTTCTCTGGTCGCAGAGTTGTCAGTACGGTAAAATTTTTGAAATAGATGCGGTATATCTTCGTTCGCAATCCCCATGCCGGTATCTGAAATTCGGATAGTAACGCCCTGCTCTTTTAGGGAACAACCGATAGTGACAATACCCTTTTGAGTGTATTTAATAGCATTATCGAAAAGGTTGAGTACAACCTCTCTGAGACGCCCCTTGTCTACGTATACGTACATGAGTGGCACGACTGTTTTATCAGACGAGCCATCATCAAAGACTACTTGCAACCCTTTTTTCTCAGCTGCTAACTTGCCTTGTTCTGTCATTTCACCCAAGAACTCCACGACATTAACCACCTCTGGATTATTATTTAGTCGACCATCATCACCCTTAGATACTGTCAGTAAATCTTGAAATAGTTCACCAAGATGTTTAGTGGCTTCATGGGCTTTCACTAAATACCCCTGAGCTTTTTCATCAACAACGCAGAGCTTCGGGTTGAGTGCTAGTTCTAGGTAACCTTGTATAGAAGCTACTGGTGTACGCATTTCGTGGCTCGCGGTAGAAATGAAATCACTACGCTGTTCTTCTTCACGCTTCTGTTGGTCGACATCACGAAGAACAGCAATGACACCCACAAGTTTTTTCTTAGTTTGTGGGCTTTTAGTATTTTCTTCAAACATTGGTGAGGCGACAATATCTACGTACAGGCGTTGTTGGCTATGGGTTTGCAAGAAGCTTATAGCTTGTGTTGGCCTGCCTGTTGCAAAGGTAGTTGTAATGGCTAGGTCGGAGGCTTCTTTGGCGCTGGTATCCTCCTCGCTTGCATTGGCTAGGGGCAAAAGAGATCTGTAGTCGAGACTTTGAGCTTCGGCTTTTGTCCAACCAAGCATCGTTGCGGCACTTTGGTTGAGGACCTCTACGGTGCCTTTCGTGTTAATAATGAGCACACCATCGGTAATAGATTCGAGTACCAGACCGGATTTAAATTGTTCCTGCTCAAGCATATTGGAGAGCGTAATAATTTTACCTATGCCCACATCTTTAATGTAGAAGCGTTTGAAGAAGAGCCAACCACCAAAGCCAAATACGGTTGTAATGACTGCCATGATCGACTGCGCTATGATATTTACCTGCGGGTTAGCAACGAGTCCTAAAAATGTAATCATAGTGAGTACCCAAGTCAGTATTACTGCAGAAAGAGCCGCAAAAATTCCGTTCATACCAATAAAGAAGATAAAGAGCGCAAAGATTGGATAAAGCCACAGGTTATCATGATTTGAGATCTCAAACAAGGCGGTTAACAGTAGTCCGTATATTGTCATAGAGACAAGACTTGCCGCCCAAGTATTTTGTTTTTCAACAAATGGGAAGATAAAAAGTGCATAAACTGCGTGAATGAAGGCTAGCACTAAAACGAGGGGTACCATACCCCAGTGAAGCTGGGTCAGCTCGAGCACGTCGAACACTTGAAAGAGTAAATAGGTAGTGAAAATAACTACATCGGCTCCGATGAGGATATAGTTGAATATTTTCAGCCATCTGGGTTGTACATGTTGCATAATACGATTCCGCTTATGCACCAGTATAGGATAAGAGGCGGACTTTTGATAGTCCTACAAATACTTCTTACAGATTGCATAGAGGTGGTGAATATGGTAACATAGCACCGCTATTACCCCACGCGCGGCCCCGTCGTCTAGTGGTTAGGATATCTGGTTCTCATCCAGAAGATCGCGGGTTCGAATCCCGCCGGGGTCACCAAAGAAGACTCATCACGCGTTGGTGAGCCTTTTTGATTTGCAGCCAATCTGTAAAGTGAGCTCAATTTTGCCGTTCCAAACTGCCTTTTAGCAAGATCATAACTCAGACCTTCTGGAAACACTAGATTTTGGTAAATGATGCGATGCTCAACAGATGCATCAAGCCAGATTCGGGGTGCGTTCGACATAAATTGGAGCGCGTAGTCTATTGAGTTGGTTTTGAAATCATTCATAGATCCTACCTCATCAAGTTGTTTACGCGTTCTTGTTTCTTCTGCATCTAAGTTATTAATCAGCGCTTTCTTTTCATCTGTAGTAATTTGACCGCTCACAAGCATCTCAACAGTCTTATTCTTGCGGACTGTGAGACTCTCTAGGGCCTTGTGTAGTTGCTTCTGCTTAGTAGCGAGGGTCTGTGTTTCATCACGCCATACGCGCACGATCATCTCCTTCAGAAACTTCTCCATACCTGGGTCGGGTTTTAGGGAATTGAGCAACTCAATAAATTGCTTGTGCATCTCATCGGGTTTAATAGACGGCACATGGCATCGCGAGCAATGGTACCGCGGCGACGGTATTCCTGAGCCATTGCGAGGGCTGCTCCCCGTCATTGGTTTTTCGCAATTAGTGCACAGTAAGAATCTTCGTAAAGGAAATTCTGGATTGTTCTGTTTATATTTTGCTGTCGAGTTCTTGTTTTTCTTGAGTACGTCCTGGTTACGATAAAAAGTACTAGGGGATATAATTCCACCGAACTTCGAAGGTAATAGCTGTCCGTCAGTATGTTGGCTTTTTTCTAGGCCCGCATAGATTGGATTTCTCAAAGCCTTACTAATAGCCTGTATTTGCATCTTTTTCCCTGAAGCTGACTTTAGTCCGATCTCTTCACAAAGCACTACAAGCCCCGCCATTGTGTGAGCCCCCGACGAGTACGCTTCAAGTATCGTAGCCATATTGTCGGCTATTCCTTCAATTGGCTCAACGGTCGATCTTCCCAGGACGTCTCTGACGTTCCTCAGGCCTAAAGGAGCCTTACTCATTCGATAGCCTTCCTTTGCCTGGCGTTTCATATTTTCCTTCACGCGTGCGGACTTAAGGCGATTATCATGATTGGCGATTACAGCTTCAAGGCTCTGAACAAGCTCGTCATTCAGATTCTCATCTAAGCTTGAGTTTATGTTTTTATACTCGACGCCCGATAGAGACAACCTTGCCCTTAATGCAAAGAAATCAACTGCACTCCGAGTCAGGCGATCCGTTTGATAGGTGATTAGGTACGAGATTTGATTTCGACTAGCTTCAAGAGCTGACAACATCTCTTTCATTGCAGGTCGTTCTAGTGTTTTTGCCGAAGCACCGTCGTCATGATAGATCTTTTCCACCAGAACATTATTGCGTGATGCCCATTCTTGACACATAAATTGCTGCGTCTCAAGACTCGCACCATCAACCTGCTTAAGCGTAGAGACTCGAAGATAGATTACAGCACGTTTCATGATTCAATATTATCATTGTTTTTGTTGTTTTTGGAACGAATATATTGACGTACACCTATTCTTACCACCGTTTCAGTGTCATTTATTAGTTGCAATAACTCTTCGTTGGTAATATCTTTTGCCGATGCACCCAAAAGCTTACGAGCTTCCATTAAAGAAATGATTGGTTTTTGTGGAGATAGCGAATTAGCCAAAGTGTCATATTGACCCTTCCTGCTTGCTCCCGTCCAGACACCTTCGTCGCGGGGTTATTATCTGTTATTCAGACAAGCTTTGTGATATTGGCTAAACTACGCTTATATGTTTCTATTATATCACTTTTTCGGTGTTGCTACGCTATAATAAGCAACAAGTCGCTAGTGCGGCGGTAGCCTAGAGCCACGTATATAACGAAGGTATGGTTATAAATCCACGAAAAGAAACAGCTCGTCATGAGTACCTCTTTTCGTGGTTACTACTGGAAACGGTAGTAGGGGCGCAAGCCTCGCTCGTGGCGGGCTTTTTAGTTTGTCACGGCCACAAACTAAAAAGAGGAGGGTACATGGCAAAGAAACCACTATTTTACGAGGGTATGACAAACGGAGAACGCTTACGATCGGTAATCTGGGTTATCGTTATTCTCGTAGCGCTTGGAGTTTTTCTATTTGGTGCGTTTTTTCTACCTCGTTCGTCTGGCAACGATACAAAGCAGGATCCAGGTGAAAGTGACTACGAATATCATCAACGTATTCAAGGTCAGGACGAGGAGCAATATAAAGACTGTGGCTTTAAGCCAACTTGCTAGCTCCTCAAGCTATCATTGACATCCGATGATTTTATATGATTGATGTTATAATTATCGAAGATAACCAGTGAGAGATTGGAGAAATGATGCTGAATATGTCGAATTGGCCAACTGTGACCGAAAAGGTTGTTAACTTGCAGCTCGATGAGTCAAACATACGCATAGATATACAAAACCCATCTCAGGACGCGATAATCCAGGATTTATTTGCCAACGAAGGGGCGATGCAAATCGTCGAGAGTGTTCTGAGAAATGGGTTTTTTAACAACGAGCTCCCCGTCGTATTAAAAAATAGCTCCAAGTATGTAGTGCTGGAAGGCAACAGGCGCGTTGCTGCACTTAAGGCTATTATTAACCCACGACTCGTGCCGACTTTTGAAGCCAAGATCAACGCACTTATTAACGGACAAGATATTAGTCCGCTAAGAGAGGTAGAGCTAAAAGTTGCTCCTTCTCGCGACGATGCCTCTCGCCTCATTTCCTCAATTCACACAATTCAATCACGCAAGCCTTGGCGACCTTTAAGACAAGCGTACTTCTACTATGCTCAGCTAGAGAAAGGTAAGCGCAAGATTGAAGACTTAATTCTTGAATACCCAAATATAGATATCCCTAGATTCGTAAAGATGTGGGAAATGCATAAAATTGCTCAGTCAATAAAGTATGACGATGCCGACACGCAGACCGATGTCAGTTCTCGTGGCTTCAAAATCAGTACCTTCGAACGTCTATATCAAAATGATAAGTTTCGTGAAAAATTTGGACTATCTTTCGACAAATACGGCAGGGTGAAGGTTAGCGCCAAAATGAGTGATTTCAAGGACTCCCTGAAACAGGTTGTAACCGATATTGTCACTGGGGAGATTGATTCTCGTAAGATCAACAAGGAGTCACAGCTTGATGGCTATTTAGAGAAGTGGAGTTCACCTGATAAAAAAGGTGAGGGGGCGCCGAAAACAAGTGACGACTTTGAACCCGTGGAGGTACCAAAGAAAGCCTCTACCCCGAAGGCGTTAATACCAAAAAGTGTTCAGACGACGCTGGGAAGCGCAGGAGTTGAGCGTCGGCTCAAAGAGCTACAGAAACTCCCATATAGAAACTATCCTAACGCCGCCCACGACCTATTACGCAGTCTTCTCGAGTGCGGATTAAAGGCTTACTGTCAAAAAGAAGGTATTACACTGCAGGCACGACGCCAAGGTGGATATGTATTCCTACACGACGCACTAACGGAGACGAGAAATCATCTGCAATCAAACAACATCCGCAAAGATCTTTTGCAGGTGATAGACAAGACTGTTAGCAAAGCCGAGAAATTCTCAGTAAAAGACAACCTCGACGCCATAAATCACAATCACAACATCTTCTCTACGGGTGATGAAGTAAAAGAAGCTTGGGATACCATAAGCGCTTTGGTACAATATGTATTAGATCCTAAATAATACAAAAACCAAAAAATGATAACAGCAAAAATACAAAGAAAGCTTCTATTCACACCGTTGCGCTATCCAGGTGGCAAAACATCTCTTTTCGAGTACTTTGACAAGGTCATCAAAGAGAATAACCTCAAGGATGTATGCTACATCGAACCCTACGCAGGTGGAGCGGGGGCTGCTTTATCCCTCTTGTTGTTAGAGAAGGTGGACCGACTTGTTATTAACGACTACGATAAGGCCATATACGCTTTCTGGAAGAGTATCCTGGATCAAACGGATGAGTTTGTCGGGTTAGTGCAAAGCACGCCTCTCACTATAGAGGAGTGGAAGAAACAGAAAGCCATATATGCCAACGGCTCTGATGACTTACTAGAGTTAGGTTTTGCGACTTTTTATCTAAATCGAACTAACAGATCTGGAATCCTGACTGGCGGACCGATCGGCGGAATGGCACAACAGGGCAAATGGTTACTTGATGCACGCTTTAATAAACCAAAACTTATCGAGAGAATTAAGCTCATATCGCTATATCGTGACCGAATCACAGTATCGAACACTGATGGACTTGAAGTAATACGCAAATACTCAAAAAATCCCACCTCCTTTTTCTACATAGACCCCCCGTATTACGATAAAGGCCAATGTCTCTACCTCAACTCCTACAAGCACGAAGACCACGAGAGACTCGCTAAGTTACTGAATAAGCAATCAACAGCAAAGTGGATATTGAGCTACGATAATGTTCCTCAAATTAAGGAACTCTACAAAACACGCAAAAAGCAGTACGAATTTTCTCTGCACTATCAAGCCCACTCGAGCAAAGAAGGCTCTGAACTTATAGTATTCTCTGACAAACTTATAGTTCCCGAGGATTAGTCCAATACACTCTGTATATTAAACTGGATGGCCGCAAGGCGACTCGATCCAAACATCTGGTAATGCTTCATCATCATATCGATGGCACGCAGTTTATTTTGTGTCGTTTCTGTGCCACCATTAATTATGCTCGTTAATTTAAGTAGCAAAAGGTCGGGCTCCATTGTCTGCATCTGACCGAGTTTTTCCGATAACCACTTGGGCCGATTATGTGTTAGGTTTCGTGCTGTTTCAGATGTATAACCCGCGCTTAAGGCTGACCTATAGCAATTGCCGAATGACGGGCTTGTTACGCTAAAGTAGAGCTCAATGAACTTGTCTTGTCGCGGGTCTAGGGTCGAGAGGGTTCCTTTGGGCTCCACCCCCCGTCCTTCGTGAAATACTTCTATACTCATACACCCGTTCCTATAACTGCTGGAATGCTTCTAGCTACTGTTGTACTACGGAGTAGGTCATACCATGATTGTATCTCTGACAAGATATCGTTCCAATTCGAACGCAGGTAGTTCACCAACAAAACAGCTCACCACCGGTGGGCTTTTTTGTTGGTTATTCTCGCAGAGAAGCGAAGCCGCGCAGCGGGTACGTTCATAAGCAGCTCTCGCAGGAGCTCGCTCCGAGAAAGCTCACAGAAGTAATAATGTCGGGTAAAGTGTACTAGCGATTTGATTCGGATACCCTGAAAGCCTGAGCATGACGCAGCCGAACATTCCAACGATCTTCAATTAGTTTACTGGGCTTTATTGGCGCAAGGTGGCTATATGTATCAATAATGTGCTGGCGGATTGCTGCTACTGTCTCGTAAGGACTATCTGCTTCACTAACGACTGTGTCCACGAGGCCGATTTCATGCTGCGCTTCACTGCTAGGGCTGAGCGCTAAAATAGTATCAGTACGATTTTGCGGCGTTGCGTTGGCACCGTATACGATAACTGATGCTGCACCAGGTTCGGCAACAGTCATCAGCCCTTTGCTTAACACTGCCAGCGAGTCACCGCGAGGGGATGTCACTAAACCTCCACCGCTACCCTGTAGACCTGTAATGATACTCATGATTGGCTGGCCATAGGTGCGGTAGCGCGCCAAGATGTTCGCGATGTCTTCGAACTGGCCTTGAAGTTCTGATTGTAGGGACGGTTCGGCACCAGGGGTGTCAGTTAACAGTATAAGCGGCAGTTGCAGTCTATCCCCCAGGTTTACCATGCGTAGTAGATACTTAAGATCAGAGGGTTTTGGTGTCGAAAGAATTTTTGAAACCTCTCCGTCGACAATCCTGTATGACGGCTGATCGCCTGCTACCATAAAAGACCGCATGCCTATACGGCCAATACCTGCAATAATTGATGGATATATATACTCACCTCGATCTTTGTCGTAAAAGTGATTATAAAGTGGCACTACGTCTTGGAACGCTTGCTGTAGGACCATTTCGGTATCAGGGCGAGCTACGTCGAATAAAAGATTTCGGTAGCGATCGGTGAGCATTTGACCTATGGCGGTTTGCTGAGCGTCGGCTTCAGTTTTGCCCGCTGCGAGTTCGGTGGCGTACAGATCCGCTATATTACGCTCATGGCGTGGTTCCGCAGAAATAGTAATGTGAGCGTCTCTCTGATTATCTTCATATAGCGGTGGTGCGATTATGTTTTGCGAGAAGCGGAAGAATCGCTGCTCACCATCGGGCCCCACAAGTTGTGTAGGAGGAATAATGCTGCCATCAAATTTTGGGGTTTGTGCACTATCAACACTCAAAAAGCTACCAAGGTACTGGGTTAATTCACTGGTATTATGTACCAATACGTCGATGTTGCGCTGTAAAGCATGTACCTCTACCCGCTGTGCGCCCTCGGCTACTTCGCGATTTTCTTGAGCTGCGATAACACGGCCACCTGCAAACCCCATTTGAGTGCCAGTGTACGCAATGCGCAGGTCTGCTCGGGGCATTGAACTAGCAGTCACCCCACCCCAGACTTCGCCAAGGAGCACGGCAACATTGGGCACATGAGGGGCTTTTTCTTTTAAGGCTTCGAGAGCTACTACGCCGCGCTCCATCTGGTATAGTGCTCGACCATTTTCGTCTTGACGGGCTCCTCCCGATGAATAGATAGTTATGAGTGGACGCTTGGTGGCTTCGGCCAGCTCAATGGCCTGAAGGAGTTTCTCGCCAGCAACAGACGAGAGTGAACCACCCATGAAGTCATAATGCATAGCATAGATTACGACATCGTGATCGTCTATTTTGCCAACACCAAACTCTGCGGCTTCGGGCTTGCCTTTTTCTTCTCGGTTCCTTGAGTGCTTGTCTTTGTAGACTTCAATCTTTTCGCCAATACGCTTAAAGAATGGAATGGTATCAAACTGCGGTATGAGATGCGTGCCTCGCGGGTGAAAATCTACCTGTTCAAGGATAGACTCGAGTTCTTTCGGTATTTCTTTACTACTCCACCGTGGTGTGGCTTCAACCAGTTGTTCGGCAAGTGTTGGTGCGATAACTTGATGTGAAGAATCGAGCTCTTGGGCTAGTATCTGCGCAATATCGTCACAGATGACCTCACCCCCTATAAAGTGGTCTTCGTTAGTTATTGCTTCTTTGCTCATAATTTGGCTTAATATACCATTTTCAGCATTTGTTCGCAACTAATGTGACGGCGCGAGAGGTGTTCTAGACTAATACTCGTGAGCCCCTTCAAGATTAGTAGTTATCCTTCGGAGTTTACGGTGACTGGAGTATCGTGTGGATGTTTGAACTTTCGCACACAACCACAACGAACGAGTAACCAGTAACTTATTGCTAGCCCTACTATCATAAACGCAGCCTGCACGAAGTATCCGAGCTTGAGCGAACCACCGGCAATAATAAGGCCGAGCAAGAACGTGAGAATCATCTTGGCAAACCTGCTCGCCAGCGACATTCCTGAAAGCACGGTGGCACGGATATTGCTCTGCATTTCTTGGTTAGCATAGTCAGACACAATTGGCCGCTCCAGGTTGAATACGCCAATAGTGCTAATCACCAGGATGACAATCAGCGGGCTTTGTGTGGCGAGTGCTAGGCCAAAATATCCAATAATCGAGAGACTTTTAATTAGCGCAAAGGCCTTCTCGAACGTCAGGTAGTTTTCAATAAGATAGACATATCTCTGCAAGACGAAGTTTATAAACAACCCGGCACTAAACGCCGCTCCAACCCAGAAGTTATTAACGCTACTTGCTTCAAAGTGTGGCCCGTAGGTTCCATACAGGAAGTATTCATTACAAATCGTTAGCAGCCCAATCATGGTGAGCGCAAAGATTGTCTTGTTGTTCTTCATGAGATGAAAAGTTTTTGTAAGTGAGGTGAACATCTTTACTTCTTCCTGAACCACTGACTCGTGCTTAGATTCTTTGGAGCTATCTTTCAACGTAAGCGCAAAGACCGTAATAAATAGCTGAAGCGCTGCGGTGGCCAGTATGAGTGGTACATAGCTTGCAGAGTTAAACTCCCCGTATATAACAGCAGTTATAAGGCCTGCTGCAAATAAGCCAGCTATGCCGTTTGAGGTGACAATACTACTTTGCTTTTTATAGTTAAGTCCTTCTTCTTGCGAGGCCTCAAATAGGAGTGCTTCGTTTGCACCACTGACCATGGCCGTGCCAATGGCTCGGATGATATTCATGGCGTAGAGTCCAAAAGTGGTTGGTGAGAATACGATAACCAAAAGACCAAGGACGTTTAAGAAGTAACCGAGTGCCATGGAGGTTTTTCGCCCAAACTTATCAGCAATAAAGCCAGTCGGAATCTCTGAAAGAAAGACTGTGCCCGCGAAGATGCTCTGTGCAATTACAGCATTTGAAAGCGACACTCCTTGCGAGATCGCAAAGAGATTCGTCACTATAGTGGCGAAAAACATACCATCAATAAACTCAATGAGTTTTAGTTTTTGTACTGTTTTCATACGATTGAGTATATCAGAGAGAAGAGTGTTCGTACCAAGCACGCCATAAGAAGTGACTATCCCGTCGGAGTCACTAAATTTACGCAAATTGAATGGTATATAAGATCCAGAAAAGGAATATAGTAGCAGCTCCTTCTATGATTGCTCCCCATGGTCGTTCGCACCACTGGATGTATCGGTGAAATTTTGTGTGTGCAAGCTCCAGAAGACGTGTGGGCTTACGGTGCCACCTCTCGTAAGCGACATAATAATATATTCCAGCTACATCAGGTGATGCTGCAACGAGGCCAGTGAAAAGCGCAAACCACTGCGCTTGCATAGCTAAGAGTGACACAACTATAATTGAGGATATTACAGATAAGGTTGCAACCCAATAGGTAAGTTTGTACTCAAGTGCCTTTCCGTACCCCCTGTTTCCTTTATATCCAAAGTGCGGTAATGCATCCAGGACAAAGTGAGATGCAAAAGCGAGCGTCGTTGCGGCTACGGGATTCTTAACAGTTAACCCAATTATTGCTCCAACAAGAATGTGGTTTGTGACAGTCATTGGTAGTAGTTTACCACTCCTGTCTCGTGGTGGCATTCGATGTGCGATATGTGAGGTTGCCTTACTTCATTTTTTACACCTACATAGCTACTAGGGCATATTATATTTGACAAGATTCGGTCAGGGCGGGTAACATAAACAGTATACACACCACAATAGCTCTAGTAGAAAAATATAAAATTAATATAAACTACGGAGCAAAAAATACGAAATGAAGCTAAAACAGTTAGCCAAAAAAATAATGATATTCGCAGTGGCGTTATTCACGTTTGTAGTATTCAATTCGTCAAAACCAGCTTACGCTGCAAGCTACATCTGGGACGGTGGCGGGGCTACAAGTAACTGGAGCGACTGTGATAACTGGAGTGCAAATATCTGTCCAACTGCTGCGGACAATGTTATCTTCAATGCAACGAGCGTAAAAGATGCTTCAATTAATACAGGTTTTACAGGTACTATCCTTGGTTTAACAATTGCTAGTGGCTATACAGGTTCTATAATGCAGGAGCGAGATCTCATCGCTAACAGTTTTGCCCAAGCAGCTGGAGCATACAACGCTGGAAATCATAACCTTACCATTCGAGCCGGATTCTTGACTTCCGGGGGTACTTTTACCGCGCCTAGCGAGACTCTTGATCTTTGGGGTCAGTTTACAATTGGAGCAGCGAACCAATTTATTCATAATAACGGCACAGTTATTTTTTGGTGGTACAGATAGTTCACGATTCACCGTAACCTGTAATGGAGCAGAGTTCAACCATGTGATACTCAGCTGGGCAAGAAATGTCCGCGAGACCTGTATTTTACCACTCGGGCACGATCCTATAGTGGGCGTTGGTAATGGCTGGAACTATCACCGTATTTACGGAGAGATCAACGGTACTGGTAAGCTTAGCGTAGGGATGGGAGAATCAAGTCTAAATCGAGGCTATCAAGTGCTCGATGGCGGCAAGGTAGAGGGTTTTTCGAGTATTGAGACTGGCACGCTAAGGTATAGTAATGCTGTATTTGACCTCAGCAGTACGCCAACTGTTACTGTGCTCGGGCCACTATTGATACAAAATAACTCCAATCTTACAGCACCCGAATCTTTGACAATCAATGGCTTCCTCACAACTGATGCAACCAGTACTTTCACACATAATAACGGCACAGTTGCATTTACAGGCATAGCCAACGCTGTTAATGGTAATAACACCTTCTATAACCTTACTAAGGTTGCCACTGAGCCAAGTACCCTCACGTTTGCCGCCAACTCAACACAGACTATTTCGGGTAGCTTAACCTTGCGAGGAGTTAATCAAGATAATTTACTAGCTTTAGTCTCGAGCGTTCCTGGTACGCAGTGGAATATTGATGTCCAGGGGCAACAAAGTTTACGCTATCTTTCCTTCCAAGACGGTAATAATGTGGGCGCAAATGTCTTGTTGGCTTATGACAGTCAAGATCTTGGTGACAACTCGAACATACAGTTCGCGGCATTTCCGGTACCTAATCCTCCAGCAGCAAATGAAAACTCAGCAAATATAAATGGATTGGCAAACACCGGAGTAAACAAAGCTACACTACTCTCAATAAGTGTAGCTAGTGTTGCTATCGGAGCTATATTCCTTACTTTGCGCAAATACGTCTTCTAATTGCAATTAACGAGTCCAAAGCGAGCGCATACTTGTACAAACGAGTCCAAAAGGATGAAAGTGAAGGCTAAGAGGTAAATTCAGGTCATTAATGTTAACGACTCCTGTAGATCGACATCTGTTTAATTGGTAAGGGTGCCGATTTTATATTGGGCTAGTTGTTGGGTGGCGCTGCTGCTGTGTGGTGTTCCGGAGCCTACCGCTTGCCCATCATTGGTTGTGCGCTCGGTAAATAATGTCGTGCCATCAACTCCACAGGCCTGCAGTATTCGATCACCTCCTGGGTGACTCCTGATGTAGGAAGTGATGTCATACACGGTGCCGTTGATGATTGTCCAGCAGCTATCTTTGGTGCTGTGAGTTGCAACTTCAGCACGAGCATAGCTTACTTCTCCACTAGTACTCGTGTCTTCAACTTCGGGTGCTGCCTCAGGTTGAGTAACTGTGGTTGGCTGTGTGTTTTGCTCAGCGGGTTTATCGATTACGAGTTTCCAAACAGCAAATCCGCCTGCAAGAATGATTGCGATGGTCAGTAAAATAATTGCGAGTTTTTTGTTACTCATGTATACGATTGTAGCATAAGTAATTTAGGGGTAGAATGGGTGTATGAAGCATCTTATGAAGCATCTTATGAAGTGGCTGCCCTGGGGGTTGTTCGCCTTAGTCGTTGTTGTCTCATTCTTAGGATGGGCGGATCTACGTGATTGGCAATTTGACTCGCTTACTGCTCTTGCTCTCTTTCCGCTCCTTGGTCTACTAGCCTGGAGTATTATGTGGACACACTATGCAGTTGGTGGAGTGCGCTTGTTCTCGCCTGCTCCAGAGAATAAGTTGTACTCCAAAATTACGTCAATCATCGTTTTGGTATGTCTACTGCTTCATCCTGGGCTCCTGGCCTGGAGTCAGTGGGATACTACTGGCATACTTCCGGCAGAAAGTTACTATAACTATGTCGGTCCTTCGCTTAGAGGGGTGGTTATCTTAGGTAGCGTAAGTCTCGTTATATTCTTAAGCTTCGAAGTGTTTGAACTATTGCGTAAACATCCACTGGTGAAGCGTAATTGGAAATGGATTAGTCTAAGTCAGATGATTGCTATGATTTTGATCTTTATACATGCTCTGCGACTCGGCCAAAACCTGCAGAGTGGTTGGTTTCAGTTGTGGTGGATTGCATTAGGAGTCTTACTTGTCCCCTGCTTCGGTTTAATAATCCGCAACGAATGGTCGCAAAAATCCCCTGATAAGTAATGATTTAATAATCCTATTATGGTAGGATGGGTGATATGAGTTTAGGTCCACCACTTGAAGGTACAAAATTAGCTGGTTTTGATCCCATTGATTCGGTCGATGAGCTGCAGGTTATTGACGTTGTTGAAGGTACGGGCGATGAGGTAAAGCCTCTGGCTCGAATAACTGCCCACTACACCGGTGCATTGGCGGCTGATGGTACCATCTTCCAGAGTTCGCACGATATCTCTCAACCTGCAACATTTGGCTTAGACCAAGTTATAGCGGGCTGGACAGACGGCGTTCCTGGTATGAAGGTTGGCGGTACACGCCGTTTAATTATTCCAGCAGCTCAAGCCTATGGTGAACGCTCCCCTGCTGCTAATATCCCAGCCAATTCAGATCTTGTTTTTGATATCGAACTGATCGAAATCAAGCCTTTTTAGCCTATCTGCCTAAATAAAATTAATTAAATTAGCCTAGAAGAGGTAAATTTATTTGGCTGGTTCGGAAAGAACTTGGCCAATTAATTCTACGAGCATGCTCGGTGTTACGTCGGCTTTAATAATATAACCATCGGCCATGCGCTCAAGTCGTTCACGGTCATCGGCTGGTTCGTCAAAGTTGGTGGTAACAATAATTTTGGTGAGTGGCAGGCCGTCGGCCTTTTCACCGCGTAATTCTTCTAATATTTCCACACCAGTTTTATCTGGTAGCATGATGTCGAGTAAAATCACATCGTATACGTGCTCACGAGCTTGCTTAAGGCCCTCTTCTCCGTTGGAGATTACATCTATGTCGTAACCCGCTTTTTTCAGTGAGTGAACATACATATCGGCTATAAAATGATCGTCTTCAATACATAAGATTTTTGTCATAGTTGCTCCTTAGCGACGGTAGAGTGCATGGTTCTTAATCCAGCCATGGCTCCCCCGTATGATACCATTATCTTCACTGTTTACACCGTTCTTTAGTTGATCCGCCACAGATGCATAGGTTGGAATCGCAAATCCGAAGGTTGTGCCGACGCCCTCGGTAGAACGAACCCAGATGCTGCCACCGTGAGTGTCAACAATAACTTTACAGAGGTAGAGGCCGAGTCCTGTCCCACTCACAATTTGCTTACTACGGTGTGAGCGGTAGAATTTTGTAAAAAGATTTGAAACGACGTTGCCAGGAATACCAATGCCAAAATCTTGAATAGTGGTTTCTATAGTGTCTTCTTTGAGCTTCGCACTTACAACGATCTTCCCACCATCTTTACTGTATTTAATAGCGTTATCGATCAGGTTTTGAATAACGTGTTGGATCGCGATTGGGTCAACGGCTATGGTCGGTAAGTTCTTAGCAATATGTAGCTCAATCACCCTGTGGTGTGCTTTGGCACGAATCGAAAGGTCGTTGGCTGATTGTGTGAGTATACTGCCCCAGTTGGCCTCTTTTTGATGAATTTCGAAGGTATCTTTATCAACTCGCGAGACGTTTAGAATGTTGTCAACATAGCCAGCGAGCTGTCGGGCAGAGATAGCCATACGAGTTAAGAGCTCTTTGTGTTCAGCGTCAAGCGTGGCACCAACTTCGTCTTGAAATATGTCTATAATGCCACGCATGACGGTAATTGGCCCGCGTAGTTCATGAGCTGCAAGCGAGATAAATTCCATTTGTTTTTCCTGGCGATTGTATTCTTCGCTGCGGTCAATAAGTAGTGCAACAACTTCATAATTGTAGGTGTCATTTTTGTTGTAGTGTACCAGTATGTCGTAAGCCATAGTTTCTTCACCATGCTGAAAGATGACCATCGGCCACCGCTTGAGATCTTGAATCTTCTGACTTTTTGCCTGATGAAGCCAATCGAGAAAATTCACCACTCCACCACCATTACTGCGCAGCTGACTTAAGCGTTGCAGAGTGGTCTGGGTATTAATTTGGTCTTCTTCATTGAAGCCGAGCATCTTAGCAGCAAGTTGGTTAACTTTTGTAAGCTCGTCGTTATTATCGAATATTAGAAAGCCGACCGGAAGATCTTCAAGCAGTGTCTTGGTATTTTCACTGACGGCAGAAAGGGCGCTGTTTGAGGCATTTACTTTCTCGTTAAGCTCGTTGAGCTCTTTCGTGATGTGCTCAATTGGCTCACGTAGACTTTTGCTGAGCACTCGTGTGACGATTCCACCAGCCAACAGCAAACTTGTAAGAGCGAGTAGGGTCATCTGTACCCAGTTGAGTTGCAGTAAAAGATGAGTGCCACCGACGACTACAACTGTAATAAGAACACTCACTACATAGCCTCCAAAGATATAACGGCTAAAGGATTCTTGGGAGTGATTCGTGTGTTTCATAAGCGATTACTGCCAGGTTGGCGTTCTATCTGACGGGATAGCGGTGATCCAGGTTTGTCCCGCATTTAGTTTGACGGTTTTACCCTCGGCATCCTTGAAGGCGATCTGATCCTTGTCGCTAGCCTTGCTCCAGGTAATCTCTTGGACCGTACCATCTTGGAAGAGCCAGGCCTTACCAGACCCATTTACATCTGGGTAGCCATAACCATTGGAATCTCGTATAACATCATGGGGTACTTGCAGAACTATCACAACCTTTGGTGTAATCTGGCCTTTTTCACGGTCTATATGGGCCGCACCGCCAACACTTCGTCGATAGCTGTTAGTTGTTGGATCCCAAGTGTAACTTACGGCGAACATACCAGTCGAGATAGGTACATCGATACTTGATGCGTTTGGTGTTGCGCTTGGAACCTCCTTTTTGGTTCGCTCCCAGCTAGTGAAGGTACTGCCTGTGTAACCCTTTGCTTTGTTGAGTGCCTGCAACCGCTCGTCGCTTGTATAGACATTATGCGGTGCATAGCGGTCATTACTTCTCCAATAAGTGTCTGGGTTGAAGAACTGATCTAAGTCACGTATAGCACCGGAGCGGAGTTTTTGCAGTGGTATATCGCTACCACCAACGTGGGCCAAACCGGCATCAAACCCGGCTATCCAGCTGGCAAACTGGGGTCGAACACTGCGGACTGGTCCGATCATTGCAGGCCTGCTCTCTTGAAAAATTGCCAAGAAGCGAGTGATGCCGCCCTCAGCTACACTTTCGAAGACTACTCCAGCCTCTTGTAAGCCAGATTGTGGTCGAGCTTCCGGGCTATTCTCTATCATAACTCCTGTCACGGGACGTTTACTGTCTTCTTCGCTCACCTCTATCCCTGTAAGTGGAGAATAGAATTTTTGCGGTGGCTGCTTGGCCTTTAGGGGTTCGGTATTTGTCGAGAAAGCGTTACTACTGAGCATCCAGAGTAAACCTCCACCTACCAGGATCAGGAATACAACGAGTGCTGCAAGTGATAGTTTCTGGTGGCTTTTGAGCCAAGCATTGATCTTTGTAAAACGTTTCTTTTTGCCTGGTTTTTCCCCTGATATCGGAGTTTGATTTAAGTTGGGCTGATAACTTTCATACGTGTGCGTATTATGTTTATTTTTTTCTTCCATAATGTTTATGGTATCAAAGACCCTATCTGAATACTAGGGGTCAACCTAGTTTCAGCAGTTTAACTGATATAAGGTTGCTGCAACAGATGTTGCAAGATTAAGGCTGCTTACTCCAGCCTTCATGGGTAGTCTAACTACCTGATCTGCTTTATCTAGTACTTCTGGGCTCACACCGTGACGCTCTGTCCCAAATATCAGTACTGCATTTTTGGGCACAGAGTGGGCATTAAACAGTTTTCCAGTAGGCTCGAGTGCAACAGAGACATGTTTTGGTAATATTTGTTTTACTTTTGTTAGTGATGTTGACAGTACGGGTAGCGCGTATTGCAGACCGGCGGCTCCACGAATTACGGCAGGACTCCAAGGGTCGGCAGGTCCAGTTAGTAGCACTCCACCGGCATCAGCTGCGGCGGCAACACGAATAACTGCACCAATATTCTCTAGATCTCGAGGGTCTTCGAGCAATATAATTGGCTTTGAAGTTGAGAAATCATCAGAGGTATATATTCGGCGCTTGGCTAGGGCAATTACTCTGGTGCGTGGTGGTTGCGGGCTGAGCTTCATGAATGCTTCTCGATCAACCTCTTCGGTTTTTTTAAGAATGTCTACTGCAACATCTTCAGCTATTTTGTCGAGCAGATTACTCAGGTAGCTTATATCATATGTGATAATACATTCTATTTCAGCACCAAAACGGATAGCGTGCTTAAGTGCTTGCGCACCTTCAATTACGGCAATCGTGCTATCTTTTCGTGAACGCTGAAAGAGATCTATAAGAACTGTTGGTTTCATAGTGTTGCGAGGAGCTGATCAATACGACGAAGTGAGGTCTCTTTGCCTAGGACCGCTAGCGTGTCGGCAAGTCCAGGGGAGGCTGGTGATTGGGTGGTGGCTATGCGAATAAGGCTAAAGAGTACGGCAGGTTTCTCGCCTGTTTGTTCGAGCAGTGTATTTAGACTTGCTTGCAAGTCTTCTGAGTTAAATATAGCTTGCTCAAGGCTTGTTTTGGCGGACTCTAGTAAAACTCGTAGCTGTGGGGTGTCGAGTTTCTTCAGTTTTTTATTTGAGGTGATAAGGCTCATGTCTACCGGTAGGTCAACAAAAAAGAATTGTGTTAATTCAGGTAGTTCACTCAAAAACTTGAGCCGTTCTTGAACTAGAGCAAGTACCTGTTCTTTATAGCTTGCGTCATACGTAGCTGCTTCCTCAGGCCAGTAGTCAATAACAAGTTCAGATAGTGTTTTGAGTGGTGTCTGGCGGATAAAGTGGCCATTGACCCAGTTCAGACGCTGTTCATCAAAACGCGCGCCACTTTTACCAACTCTCTCGAGACTAAACTTTTCTATGAGTTCGTCTCTTGTAAAGACCTCTTGAGTTGTGCCATCGTTCCAGCCAAGTGTTGCAATGAAGCTTGTCAGCGCTTCTGGTAAGTACCCTTCTTTAAGATACTCGAGTACGTCTTTTGCTCCATCGCGCTTACCGAGCTTCTTATTGCCTTGCTCGTTCATAATTGGTGGCATCGTAGCGAGTATTGGCCTTTCAACTCCGAGGGCTTCATATAGGTTGAGGTAATTAGGAGTGCTTGCCAGAAACTCTTGCCCGCGGATGACGTGCGTAATCTCCATTTGAGCATCATCGACAATATGGGCAAAGTTATAGGTCGGATAACCGTCAGATTTGACGAGCACAAAATCGTCAATTACTTCAGGTCCGGTAGAAAGGTCACCCATAACGGCGTCGTGCCATTTATAAGCTTTAGGGTCAGATTTAAAACGTAGCGGCTGAGAGCCATCCCATGTGGGTGTTTCTTCTGGTCGATGATTGCGGTATAAAAAGGGTTGTTTGGTTTTTTGAGCTTGCTCACGAAAGGCCTGTACTTCTTCTGGCGTGTAGGGATCTGCGTAGGCTCGTCCAGAATCAATTAACTTCTGAGCCCACTTAGCATAGATTTCTAGGCGATCACTTTGACGATATGGTTCGTGCTTGCCGCCTACTTCGATACCTTCATCCCAGTCGATGCTTAAAGCCTTGAGACAATCTAGTATGTGCTGAGCAGATCCTTCAACTTCCCGTTTCTTGTCGGTATCTTCAAGCCGGAGTATAAACTCCCCACCAGCGTGGCGGGCGGTTAGCCAGGCAAATAGCCCGGTACGTAAATTGCCCACATGCATGAAACCGGTTGGGCTTGGTGCGAATCTTGTGCGAATTGTTTTAGGCATGAGTATAGTGTATCAGAACAGGGGTAGAAAGCCTACATGCTCGTAGCAAGTTTGCGAAGTTGTTCAGTGTTGAGCTGTGAGTCAGCACCCTTTACGCTGTAGAATTTACCTCCACTAACCCAAGCAGCATCACTGCCATTGAAAATATAGATGGTAAGACCTCTGTCTTGATAAGTAAGGTAATCTTTATTTTCTTTGGTAACGTAGTTTTCAAGCAGGGCTTGGGAGTCCCAGGTCGTTGGCTGCTGGGTGAGTGAAAAGCTGCGGCTATCAGTATTTGAAGCAAAGTCGATAGTGACTTGCCCTGGGCTATAAGAGACGGGGCTTCTCAGGCTATAGCCAGCAGGACCATTTCCAGGTAGTGTAGCCGTAAATCCCGCCTTACTTGAGGCAACTTTGAGCGAAAGTGAGGGCACGTTTAAGTATGCTACGTAACCAGCGAGTAAGAGAACGACAAGCGCTGGTGCACCATATTTGGCAAAAGGAGATATTCTGCGGCTTTTTATAGCTTTGGTAGCTGGCTTCCTTTGGGCATGCTCCATTTGCTGCTGGGCATGAGCAATGAGTTGGTGCTTAGTATCTTGCATAGTTGACTCAGCCTGAGCCTTTTCTGGTGTGGCTGGCAATATAGTGCTCTGTTTGGGCTCGTGACTTTTATGAGCCTTTGGTGCAGCGTCAGGGGTATTAAACTTCTTTATCAGCGTACTTTTGTTAACATTCTGTGCTCTTTCGAGCCGATTTTGATCAATTTTACTCACTATAGTTGTAGTAGATGTCTGAGTCTTTGTTGCTGGCTTGGTGCCTGAGGCAGCGGTGAGTGAGGGTACTTTCACTCCACTACGATGCAACGTAACCGAACGTTGTGGTCTGGTTGAGACAGAGGTGGGCGAGCTACGTACAACATTAATATGTGTAGGATCAACTTTCTGTGCTGGTATCGGTTTTTCACGGTGTTTTGCAGGCGCAGCAGGGTTCTTGCGTATACCGTCTACATATCGCATAGAAGTGGGCTTGGAGACAGTTTTTTTAGCTGGAGCCACGTGTGATGCTGACGCTGGTGGGGCTTTAGCTTTTGCTTTTGGGGTGTTTGATGCTTCGTGCACGGCTACACCAGTATGTGCATCGTAGAGGCGACCGTTTAGTTCTATTGTGTTGCGGTGTGTTTTCATTCCCTCTTCCCCAAGATCAGGCTTACTGCTTTTGTTTGTTACCATAATAGTACGCTCTCGCAACTCGTTGTGCAAGTGGTATCATAGGTGTATATGCATCGAGTCAATATGAAAAACCGAAGAACAGTTATATTAAGAACACTTACGTATGGGTTGACTCTATTTCTGACTATTATCACTACCACCATACTTCTGTATATCGCTCAGGGATATAGCCTTGATCGTTCAAGCGGGCAACTGGTCAGGAGTGGTTTGTTGTTGGTGGATAGTAAGCCTGTTTCTGCCCAGGCTTACATAAATGGTGAGCTCAAAGATAGTAGTACGCCAAGCCGCTTCGTGCTAGAGGCTAATGCGTACGAATTAAGCCTAGAGCAGACAGGTTATCGGGGCTGGAAGAAGAATGTGACCCTAAAGGCTTCTACGGTTGAAGAGGTTTACTACCCCCTTTTAGTACCGACCGACATAACTCCGCGTTCGCTTGGTGTTTTAGCACCACCGCAGCTCGTCAGTCAATCTCCTAATCGTAAGCTCGTACTTTTTTATATTCCTAGTACCTCACAATTACAATTAACTGAGTTGAACCCAAAGAGTTTTACGAGTACTCCGCTAACACTACCACCTACTATTAAGCGGGAAAATGGGCAGCTTGGTACGCTGCGAGTCATCGAATGGGCTCTAAATAATAAGCAGGTTTTGCTCGAACAGACCTTGCCAAGCGGTGTTCACCAACTAGTAAGCTTAGATGTTACAAAACCCGAGGAAGCACTTAATATTAGTACTTTGTACGGCACCGAGACCCCTAGTGATATCCATTATGTCGGTGATAAGACAGATCAAATCTATGGCTTAAAGGATGGTGTCGTTAGTAGATATGATCTACGGTCGGTTAAGCAGGAGCCGCTCTTGAGCTCAGTTCGCACATACCGACCATACGGTAGCGATTTATTATTTGCTCGGACAAGTGCTGACCAATCAGAGGTTGAAAGTGGCTTGTGGCAAGATCAAAAGACGACAATTATCTCACGTGCTCCTATGCACGGAGGTATAGATTTATTAGCTTACGAAGAGTATGACGGACATCATTACTTTGGCGTCGGTCAAACAACGGCAAACGGTGTGGTTGTATACCGCGACCCACTTAAGAAGCCAATTCTTGCCAACCAATTACCATATGTCAAAATACCCGTGGGTCAGCCGCAGTTGTTAACTTTTAGTCAAGGATCACAGTTTATTGTTGCTCAAAATGGCGCAGCTTTTGGCGGTTATGATTTTGAGAATATGCGACCACTGCAATTTACTCTCGATTTTGTTCCACAACCTGAGAGCACTCGTTGGATGGACAGCCATCATCTCGTGAGTACGAATCCCGCGGGAATGGTAGTTATGTATGATTATGATGGAGCTAATCGCCAAGCGCTTCTGGCTGTGCGTCCAGAGACACCTTTGCTCTTCGCAGATAACTATCAACATATCTATCGTGTCTTTGATGACAGTGGCCAGGTTAATCTCGAGACTGCCAGTATGGTTGTTGGTAAAGAGTAACGCTAGAAGAGTCGGTCCCAGAGGCTTTGGGAAACACTCGGTAGTGGGTTCTCCTGGTTCACCTCAGTCTGTTGGTTAGTGTTCGTTGTTGCAGTGTTGGGGTTGGGATCGATTTGGTCTGCTCGTATGATAAGCCTGTTAATATCAGTACCCGGTGGATCACAGGTAAAGAGTGTCACTGTTGGAGTGGCGGTTTGTGTTAAGACAGAGGTATCCTGGGGTGAAACAATGCTCTTGCTCGTGACTTTGTAAGTGAAGCGCTGACTATTATAGTTAAGGTAAAATATGTCTCCTGGCTCAAGTTTTTTAAGATTTACAAAAACGTACTTATATTTACCAGAATTGAAGATGTTATTACTCGAGTGTCCGCCAATTACTACATTGCCGTTTGTACCAGGGTTAGCAGTGTTGCCAAGCCGTACAACCCCGCGTTCTAAAGCTTTTTGATAACTAGCTTCGCTTACATCTGGCTCGTCGTATACAACCGGAGCTTCAACACCGATTCTTGGGATGATAATTTTTGGCTCAGGCCCTACCTTGGCCTGAGTGCTCGGCTCTACAATAACCGGCGTGGTAGCAACACCACCGGGAGAGATGTACTGTTTTACAAACCCTACGATTATCTGGTTGTAGTTTAGTAATAGGAGCGTACAACCGATTGTCAGTGCTGCCATGAGCGGCTTAAAATGGCTACTACTCTTCACGCGCTTGGCTTGCTCCTGAACTCGGTTACGCACTTTCTGCCGCAGCTCTCTTGTAGTTTCTTGTTGTTCACTCGGCTGCTCAGGCGCAGAATAAGCCACAGATGCTGGAGAATCTGGTACGGGGTTGGCGGGGGCGATTGGTTCAGATGGATGACGCTTCTGCTGTTGCCACCAACCTGCATAATAACGATAAAAGTATTGGTGGTAGTACTGCTGCCAAGCCGTGTGGTATTGCTGCCAGTCAACGGGTTCTCCATTCGTAGCGGGCGGCTGCTGGTTGGGCTGGGCCACTGCGTTATTATGGTGTCCTCCTTTGAGTTCTGCATGATTCACCACTGGATGCTCTGTAGATGATTTCTGGTTGGGCTCACCTTCTATCAAATAAGTTCGTTCAAGTTGATGGCGCGCAAGTTGAGCGGCTTGTTGATTGTCTGGCGTATGGGTAGCTTTAACTGGCCACTGGATGGGTGGTCTGTGCGTTTGTTGTCTGGCGGGAGTGCCACGATCGGACTGTAGTTTTTTGCGGTCGTTCATAGGTAATGCTCGTGCTAATCTACTTGGTATAGTGTACAATTATTACGCTACAAGAGGAAGCTTTTGTACAAATCTAACCTTTTATGATCTAACGAGTGCGGTTTGCTCGAAGAGTAACAATTGATAGATTGTAGGCGTATGCGTTAAAAGCTTTTAGTCCAAGCATGACACTAAACTGCACACAAAACTTAAAATATACGGGCGAGTGGCGGAATTGGTAGACGCGCGGGATTCAAAATCCCGTTCTAGCAATAGAGTGAGGGTTCAATTCCCTCCTCGCCCACCATGTAAGTTTTTCTTAAGAATGTACGTAAATTATTGTAGAAAATAGTAGTCACTACCTCTGTTTTATGGTACTGTTTTTGTAAATAAAAGATACTCTCTGGAGTGTCTTTTATTTTTTATATAGCACCTACTAGGTGTTAGGGCGAGGCTTTATATGTGTAAAAAAGGTGCTCACTTTTAAGAAAAACTTACACATTAGTGAACTAATCGACCGAGCGGGGTTCGTCCTTGACTACAGACAATAAGGGCTACTCATCGGGAGCGAAGAAGAGACGATCGAGACTCTCGCGCTCAACCGAGTCCTCTTCGGAAACGAGCAGTGAAAACCCACTCTGCACCAGATCGGTACGAGAGACCCACCGATCTACATCTTCAAGATGTATGCCGAATTCATCAGGATCTGATAAAATCCTCCGAACCGTACTAGGAAACTCACCGTAGAACTCACTAAGCGAGGATAAACTAGGTATATCTGGCCACTGCGCAAGAAGTTCAGTAATTGCCGACTCCAGATGACGTTGGCGGTCGATCTCCAGACGACCAGGCGACAGTCCAGCAAGCTGGTTTTTCAAGAGCGCACTGAGACTAAAGTTCTTTGTATCTAAATTTTCCATACTTTTGCTACTGGTCGCCAGTATAAAGATTTCAACCTAGTCCGTCAAGTACTGCACTAATGGCCTTCGGGTGTGTAAGTTTTTCTTAAAAATATGTTATTTTAAGAAAAACTTACATGCAAGAGGATCAATCGATTACGGGGAAGCCTCATGACCCGACACGGCGACCTCGACCGCGGGACTAACGGCATCCAAAGATGATACCTCCCTGAGGTGATCAAGCTGCTCTTTCCAGTCTGGAGCATAAACATCATCCGGAAATACCTCGAGTGCAGTACTCAGCATAACGATGGCACGGATAACTGGGTCGTTAACAGCCGAGTAGACCTCGCTTGGCCGATTAGCTTCTTCATGGTTTCGTGGTTCCTTATTCATCTCCTTCCAGAATAGACCGACCATCTGTTCGAGTCAAGGTAAGATTCCTCTCGATTTATACAACTGTCACCTCCTCGCCCTTCGCCACAATGCTCGGTTGATACTGCGCTACATCACTTGAACTTCCCGAGACCGAGTCGCGTAGGGGTGACGACTTCATGAGTTTGTAGCTAATTACCGAACCATCACTTCGTACTCGGTCAGCTTTGTCGTAGCAATTTCATGCTTAAACTAAAGAAGACCGTGATCCATGAGATTCTTTGTCTCGGATCTGCTAAGTGCGTCTACAACAAACTTGGAGCAACGCAAGCATTTCTCGCGAAGTAGTGGCTCGAACATGGTCACGCCATCGATGTCAGCAGGATCCTTCGAATCTACCAGTTCGACCAAACTGCGAGCGAGGTAAGACCTGCCGTCGCAAGGATATTCAGCATGAAAGATAAGCGCCTCGTCTGGAGAAGTCATGACAAGGTTACTCAGCAGGGATGGCGTTAGTGGGAGTCTTTCATTTCTAGTCACATTAATCATAGACTCTACACTACGGTTGAAAGGAACTCAATAGTGGGATCACGAATCGCAGTGTGCAAAGATTGGTCGGGTGCAAGTGATGGTCAAAGCAATAGATAGACTGAGCTTGCCGCCAGCACTACTCAGCGACTTCAACGGCACTTGGCATGTGCGGAATTTGGTGGCCGCGTCGATCGGGTTTGCCATAGATGAACAAGATGAGTCGCAGGATCCATCGACTAAGACAAAGTATCAACAGCAACTTAAGCTATTCTGTATGTAAGTTTTTCTTAAAAATAACATATTTTTATGATAAATTACGTACATTTTTAAGAAAAGCTTACACTCTTGAGCGACTTGATACCTATCAGCCTGGTTTGGGTCGGCCAGTTGAACCAATCCCCTTGGCATCACGTCGACACCAAACCCTAACGTTAACTTTCCGCACAGGCAGCCCATGATTTGAGGACCGCCAAGGCAAACAGAGAGGATCAGAGTGCTTATATAAGGTATTTTGCGAACTTCTGTTTAAGTTTTATAACTTTTGGATTAATAACTATTTGACAGTAGGCTTGCTCAGGATAATTATTAAAATAATCTTGATGATATTGCTCAGCTGGCCAAAAAACTTCGAACGGTTTTATCTCAGTCACGATCTCATCTTGCCATAATTTCTGGGCTGTTTCTTTCAGGGATTCTTCAATAATTGCCTGTTGCTTTGGACTAGTATAAAAAATGACTGAGCGATATTGAGTGCCGATATCAGCTCCCTGTTGGTTGGGCGTTGTCGGGTTATGGAGTGCCCAGAAGATATCAAGCAAAACTCGTAAACTGACCTCTTTGGGGTTAAATTCAAGCTTTACTACCTCGGCGTGGCCAGTTCGACCGCCCAGTACTGCCTCGTAGGTTGGATGTTCTAATGTACCACCCGCGTAGCCACTTGTAATCGAGTCAACTCCTTTAACTTGTTGGTAAAGAGCCTCTAAACACCAGAAGCATCCACCACCGAGTACTATTGAATCGAGTTTCTCCATACTACTAGCATAGACCTTATGGCAAGTATTGACAAAATATGCTATAATATAGATATAATGACTCGAGAGGTTTCTGGGTTTTGCTGAGAAAGCTGTGAGCCAACCTTGCTAGTTCTGGGCTTTGAGGTACTCAGCGTAGGTATATGCGCTATGGGTTAATGCTTCGAACGGCTTGGTGGGATTCCAGGTTTGATAGCCTGCAACAAAAGTACTTAGCGGAAGTCGCCAATGTTTTGGTTCGGCATCTTGATTAAGTTTTGTAGTACTGACGCTACCATTTGCGGCACAGATAAGTTGATTTTGGTGTAAGGTGACAAAAGCGGTTGGATACTCAGTACTTAAATTATGCATAAATGAGACAAGTCGTGGTAGATCAATTGAAGAAACCAGTGGCATCGGATGACCAATTTGTTTCACGAGCTTTTGTAGTTGCCCAAAGGCTAAAACTAGGGTTGTGGCAGGTCGCTGTAATAGAGCTTGAGAGGCGGTGTGTAGTAGCTCCATACTATCTCGCGTGACAACAATGTTACCAGTGTAGGCTTTTACGAGTTGCTCAAATACTATCGCTGTTTGAGAGTTACGGCCGCTATCACCAGTGAGCAAAATAGTATCTGCCCACTGTGAGTATTCCATTAATTCGTTAAAACCGTCTTGGGCAAGCTCACCACTTGGCGTGCTCGGCAGGTAAAGTGCTTGTGGCAAGAATGCCTGCACCAGTCGCTTTGTTTTATTAGGAAGAACAACTCGAACTTCACCCACGCCCTGGCTCTTCAGGAGTTCATAAGCTTGAGCTGGGGCATTCAGGGCGTGTTCGTGCCCGCCTATAACGAGCACGTGCCCAGCCTGTGCTTTGCGTTCGGGTTTGTTCCACTCTAAATCTGGAAAGAGCGATGTGTTAGTTTGTTTCTGCCAGTATATAGTGTCCATTTTTAGCCTCCAGTTCATAAATTACATTTTTACGCTCAACTACAATTTTCCATTGGTGCTCACGGGCAACTGTAAAAAGCCGTTCGTCAGGATTAAAGGCTAACGGATTCTCTACCATTTCAAGCATTACGGCATCGCTCAGACTATCACCTACTGCGTAACTATCTTTGAATGTAAGCTGATGTTTTTGCACCAGCTGTTCTAGTACTTGTTTTTTGTCATGACTGGCCACAAATTTTTTGCCACTGAACTTTTGGTCTGTGCGTTCATAGGTCGTGCCCACGAAATCGTCAAAGTCATAATGGTGGGCAATCTCACGTACTAGCTCGTGGTGTGAGCCAGAGATAGCTAGCAGAAAATAACCGTCTCCGTGAAGCTTTTTTATCAGATCACGAGTATAGGTATAGACTTGGTCTTTGTATTCTTCTATAACACGTTGCACCATGGCATCAAAAGATTGAGGCGGCAGTATTTCCAGAGCTGATTCATAAACTTCTATGAGTATATTTTCGTAGTCTTTGAAGGCTTCGGGGTGTTCACGTCGCTTCCAGACCATTCGAGCTTCGCGAAGCTTCTGATGCGCATCGGTGCCTAACGATTCTTCCTTAGCCAGTTTGTCGACAATTGTATGATATAACTGCCAGCGAATTAACGTGCCATCAATATCAAAAACTGCAAACTTCTTACTCATGCGAAGGTTCCAATAATTGTTTTTGTAACATCAAAGTTTTCTCTTTCGCCACCGCCATGGCCAGCTAGTGTCCATATTAGTTGGCTGTCAGGCAGTGCTTTATTAAGATTGTAGGCAGTAATTGGTGGGCAAACAACATCGTACCTTCCTTGGACAAGCCAGATTGGCATAGCGAGTTTGTGAGCATTCTGCAAGATGTAATTGTCAGGTAAGAAGCATCTATTCTGCAGGTAAAGTATCTCAATCAGAGTGCCGTTCGGATCAAATTCTTCAAAATCACTAGCCTTAAAACGATCGTCAAGTCTCATGATGCCACTCTCGAGCTGCTCGTAAGCGTAGGCAGATTTTTTGGCCGCTTTCTTATTTTTCCCAAGAGCTCGCGGTCTGTGATACTCTGCAGGATTATCTCTATACTCTTCAGGCACACTCTGTGCAAATGTGTCCCATACATCAGGGTAGAAAGAACGAAACTCACCTTTATCCATAAAATCAATCTCTGACTGAGATCCAGTGAATATGCCACGCAGTATCATTGCCTGAACTTTGTTGGGATGTTCTAGGCCATAGGCTAGAGCGAGGGTTGAGCCCCACGAGCCACCGACTAAAATAAAGTTTTTAAGCTTGAGTTTTTTTGTAATGGTTTCAATATCTTGCACTAAATGTGCGGTCGTGTTGGCCTCTAGTTCACCTGCAGGGATGCTCTTACCAGACCCGCGCTGGTCAAAGAAGACAACACGGTTTTTTAGTGGATTAAAGTGAAGTTTATGGCCGTCGTTGCAGCCACTTCCGGGTCCACCATGCAAAAAGATAAACGTAGTCTCTGCGGCTTTATTTCCCCAGTCCTGAACGTAGAGTTGGTGTTCATCCCCTACACCCAGCATCGTCTCAGAAATTGTGTATATGTCTGGTGTCATATATTCTCCTTCTCATTAGTATACTCTATACACAAATCTGCGCAGGTTTTAGCTAGTATGTCCATAGAGTCAATCACAGGTACTTCAGTTATATTTTTTGCTAAGATGCTGAGCTCTGTGCAGCCAAGTACGACAGCATCAGCTCGCGCATCTGAAATAATAGTCGAAAGTTGATTCAATTGTACTTGATTTGGTACTAGCCCTTTTTTGATATCTTTTATGAGCTCATCAATAAGTACCTGACCGACCTGATTAGGATATGCGCAGGTTGTGTTTACTGCACGGCTATCAAAAATTTTACCTACGTTAGTACCTTCAGTACCAAGTATAAGTAATGTTTTTACCTTCATTTTCTCGGCTTGTAACATGCACGCGGCGGGCATGTCCAGCACGGGTAGCGGTACTCGGGCCATAAGGCGAGCCAGTATTTTTGGGCTGTGCGCAGTATTGCATGGCATGCAGACTATATTAGCTCCAGATCTTGAAAGCATCCTTGCCTCTGTTACCAAGATGTCTAAAGGATCAGCGCCATCATTCAGTAGAAAGCTTGAACGATCTGGTATGAGGCCGTTATTGCTACATACAATACGTGGTATCGATTGATCTGACCCTGAAAATTGATTCAACAACTTACCTTGAAACTCTATGGTTGCGCGAGGTCCCATGCCACCGAGTATGCCAATGGTGAAATCACTCATGGTGCACCTTTTTGAAGTCTTTGGAGTCTTTTGGTAATTTGTTTGAGCTCGTGCATGGTGAGCGAAGTATTCTCAGCGGGCATTCCAATCTCCTCACCGTCCAATAGGTCGTATTGGCTCACGTAGGGTGCACTTGGGGCTTCCGCAAAGATTTCTGGTATCTCCTGAACTAAGCTCGTAAGCTCTACATCTATTCCACGTTCCTGAACTTTTTTGGCTTCCAAGAAGCAGGCCTTCTTTCGGGCATCTCTAGACTCAGGGCTTTTGAAAAAGGCTTTTTTCTCCGCTGCAACAAGTAGCTCTTTCTTGTTTAAGATATTAAATATCTGCTGAGCAACCCTCACCTGTCTGCTGGTTGTGACGAATCGAGCTTCTGCGGAAGGAACAAGTTTTACCCTCAGGCTAGCTGGAAGTTGGCCACCAAAACTTGCTTGATTTCTGATAGTTTCATAGAGTTCGGCGAGCGAACTCCTCCTTGTCTCAGATTTTAAGTACTGAACCATATCGGGACCAGAAAGGTGTATCTGGGTGTCTTTCTCACTCCTCAGAGATTCAATGATAAAGTTAACAACTATATCCACGTCATTTGGAATGAGCAGACCTCTCTCTGTTCGAGGGTCGTCATTGAGTTGCAGTATTCCGTATTGGTCAAAAAGTTGGGCGTACGAGCCTTCGGTTTTTCGGATTGTACCATCGGCCTCTATGACTCTTTTGAATAACTCAGGGTTGCTCGAAAGTGCGATAGTTATCGCTTCTCCAGCCAGAGACTCTTGGCTCCGTAAGTATTCGGTATTCGTAACGACTGAAGTTGCCGGAAATGCGTCCCGTACAGACTGAGCGTGGAGGGTATCAAGAAAACACATATCACCTGAAGTTGGCGCAATTACTTCCGTGCGTAGTGATAGATCTCCTAGGTGGCTCACTTTGAGTGGTGTAATCTTCTCTCTTGTCACAATTGAGCCCGGAAGATAGTTAGCATCTCCCTGCTTGTATTGCCCTTCTCTATCTTCAGGTTTTTGTATGACAATGTTGTGATCTACGAGTAGCAGCGGTATTCCCATATTAGCTATGGTTAGATTGTAGCCACGTAAATTGCCAACGTGGGCAGATCTCATGACACTCGTACCGCTATTCATAGCGTCCTGTGCATCTTGCAGGCTTATATTTGGTTCTATCTCTATGTTCATACTCATACTAATTTTCCTTCGTGTTGTTTAAAATTAAAAAGACCGCCTGTGTATGGGCGGTTATCTTTGGGTTTGCTGGTTTATTTACTTAGAATGTGAATAATACGTTGAACGCCAAGAAGCCGCCGTGTGCTTGCGGTAATGCTTCTTAAACCAAGTTTGGCTGTTTATACGTAAATTCATAACAAAAAATACTATACATTACTACTATGAATAAATCAAATAATTCTTTATGTTTTTGAAGATCAATTTTGTCAGTCAATGAGCGAGTCTACCTAAAAGAGAGTACCTCGTTTATTTTGTGGTCTACTACTTTGTTGTTATCGTCGTGCATAAATTCCCCGCGGATTTTCTTGCCCTTAAGTACCGAGGGTAGCCAGTAAGTATCGTCGTCCCACATTTGTGTATAAGGAATATCTGCAGTTGCAAACCAGCTTGGTTTCATTTCTTCAGATTCAGTGGGCTCGCCTTCCCATTCATGACAAATAAATGCGTGTACTTGCATGAGTTTTCTTTCACCTTCGTGGATTTCGTTAAAGGTAAGCTCGGCTACTTTTTCGTATTTGAGCGGTGTAACGCTGATCTCTTCCTGACATTCTCGAATTAAAGCGTGTTCTAGTGTTTCTGTCAGTTCGATTTTTCCACCTACGCCGTTCCAATTACCAGCTCCGAAGCCACGCTTTTTAAGAGCTAGTAATATCTGATCATCTTTCATTAAGAACAGAAGAGTGAGTTGTTTTGTCTGAGGTTCAGAGTTGGTCATATTTCTTGTTCACACCTTTAAATTTTTTCACTGGGTACTTCTTGTGTCGTTTTGCTTCTTTGTTAGAAAAAGCTTTTAGCAGATCAATATCATTCTGATGGGCAAACATTAAAAGAATATAGAGAATATCGGCAAGCTCATCTTCAACCTCTTGTTTTCGCTTTTTTGAAGTAATTTGTGCTTGTTCGACAGTAGTGAAACGATACAAATCCATTAGTTCGCCTACTTCTGAACCAAGTGCAAGTAGTGTACCTTTTGGATCATCATGAAATTGTGACCAATCGCGCTCTTCGATAAACTGTACAACTCGCTTCTGCAGTTTCGAGAGACTGTCACTCATTTATATCTCGAGTTCTATGCTGACGGGGCAGTGGTCGGAGCCCATAATCATAGGGTGAATTGCAGCATTTTTAATGTTATCTTTCAGGCTTTCAGATGCGAGCCAGTAATCTATGCGCCAACCGACGTTTCGAGCCCTGGCATTGGCCCAGTGAGTCCACCAGGTATAGGCCGTGGCTTCATCTGGGTGCAGCGTGCGAAATGTGTCGAAGAATCCGGCATCAAGAAAATCCTGGAATCGCTCGCGTTCTTCATGAGTAAAACCGTGTTTACCGACGTTCGGTTTCGGGTTGGCTAGATCAATCTCTTGGTGCGCTACGTTTAGGTCACCTGAAAATACCACGGGCTTTTTGGCCTCTAATTGTTTGAGGTATGCCAAGAAGGCTGGATCCCAGTGCGTATAGCGAAGATCGAGTCGCGAAAGATCTCCCTTAGAATTTGGCGTATAGACTGTCACGACGTAGAATTTCTCAAATTCAGCGGCTATCACTCGCCCTTCGTCATTTGGATTACCATATGAATCATCGGCTAACTGAAACTTTTTTAAGATATCTTCCGGAAAGCCATTCATAATAGTCAGTGGTTTTGTTTTGCTAAATATTGCTGTACCAGAATAGCCTTTTTTCTGAGCAGAATTCCAATACTCTTCGTAGCCAGTTAGGTCAATTTCAGCCTGGCCTTGCATAGCTTTGGTTTCTTGTAAACAAAGAATATCTGGCTGATACTCCTCAATAAACGGTGTAAATAATCCTTTATTAACAACAGCGCGAATTCCATTTATGTTCCAAGAATATAACTTCATACTAAAAGTATAGCGTGTTTGTCTACAACTTGTGAACCGTTAATAGCTTATTACGCTACGAGCCCTGAGTTGAATGGATTGTATCTGCCTACGTTTTGATCAAGTGCCTCTTCCACCATTCGCTGGGCGTGTTGAATCATGGCATTTTTACCGATCTCGGTGGTGTCAAAGTAAACTTGTCTATCCTCTGCAAGCGCCTTAGCACCAGCGCCGTGGCGGCCACCTTGTCTATATTTATTAATCTCTTCACCAGCAAGCATATTGGCTGCCGCTCCAAGTGATATATCAAGACTGCGTGCTAGGTGCTCAGCAGTTTCTTGAGTGATCTCCATATTAAACCAATAATTTATACTATCCAAATCTGGTGCTACCGGGTCAATTACACGCCGCTCATCACTTAGTTGTCGATCGCGGATACTCTTGAGTGTGGCTCTGTACCAGTTATCGTTGTCGGGCGCAGCAATATCTACGCCTTGTCGCAGGGCTTCTCTTTTTGCTGCAATAAATGGTTGGCAGTCTACGAAAAGCCTTAGAAGAATATCAGCCCCAACTACTTTTTGGATAACTGGCTGCAGGTTTCGTCCATCTACGAACAGTAAGCGAGTGTCGGGGTTATCTACTTGTCGCTGAACTCGCCGCGTGAAACCCTCCTTAACTGCTGATCGCACGATATCAAAAGGTGCCACGTTACCAACGGTTTCGCTAATTTCTAGTGTGTAGAGCGCGTCGTTTCCCTGCTCTGCTACAATTTCGTGGCGCTGTGCTGCGTAATCGGCGATTGATTCCTTACCAAGACTGTGAACTACCTTTTCAATAGAGGATATGTCCATTTCGGGATCGAGATGTCCATCAAGTATTAAGCCAAGTGTCACCGCTCGATAGTCAGCACCGGTTTCGTCTTGGGCGGCACCAGAGAAGAGTTCAGTTAAGCCTGCTGTGATGGTTCCCTTGCCGCTGCGCGGCGTGCCATTGCTCTCTACGACCCATAGTCGCTGTTCGCTTGACAATGCATTTGACATGAAAACTCCTTTTTGCAAACTATATCATTTATTGTCTGTGGCTCAAACCATAAGGATGTTGTGAAGCAATGCGATGATCTCCCGACGATGATTTTTAGTGAAATTGTGGTCGGCGGCTATCTTTTGGATGTGGATATTTTCACAGGTCTGTAGTTTTTCGTACTGCGTTTCACTTATAACTTCATCTTCAGTAGTTTGTACGAGATAAATTGAACGTTGCTTGCCATATGCGTACATTGCACCTTCGGCATCTATTGCTGCCGTTTGTTCGAAGAAGTTTAGTGGAACATGGGTTGTGGTGCCGTCTTTTCGTGGAATACTAAGTTCGTCTTTGGCTAGCATTGCTCCAGGATATTTTTTGAAGTATTTCTCCATTCTTGTGCCAAAGCTCTCGGGTGGTGCCAAGAAGATTACCTTGCCAGATATTTCGGGCTCGGTAAGCGCAGCAATAATGCAACCCATAGAATGAGCAATAACATGTATTTTTGCATCAGGACACCTTTGGCTAGCTTCATAGAGAACTGCCTGGAGGTGTTCAATCTGTTCCTGAATGGGCGTAATGTAGGCATCATGGCCTTCAATTTTGTAGAAGTCGAACAATACGCTCCCCCATCTTTTTGGCAGTGATGCTTGGATGTCTGTAAACATGCCACGCGAATCCCAGCGCACACCAAAGCCGTGCACAAAGACAACAATATCTGTAGTACTATCTGGAATGTCAAATTGTATTGTCTGTTGGCTCATCGCTTAAGTTCACGGTTGGTGTCGCGGTCCTGCTGGCGCCGTT
This sequence comes from uncultured Candidatus Saccharibacteria bacterium, assembly GCA_964632215.1. Classification (GTDB taxonomy): domain Bacteria; phylum Patescibacteriota; class Saccharimonadia; order Saccharimonadales; family UBA7683; genus CAZWBG01. The sequence continues at coordinate 61,977 of CAZWBG010000001.1, forward strand.
TGATGGTCTCTCGTTTATCATAGAGTTTTTTACCACGAGCCATGCTGAGCTCAATTTTAATGAATTTACCATGTGTAAAAAGTCTCGTGGGGACGATGGTGAGTCCGCGGTTTTTGGCCTCTTCAATTTCTAGCAGCTGTTTTTTGGTAACCAGTAGTTTACGGGGTGTACTGAGCTCTTTTTCTCCCGTAATAATCTGTGCAGTATGTGGAATAGAGATACTCATATTAGTGATCCAAAGTTCATCTTCTTTTATGGTCGCGTAAGCACCAGTAAGGCGTACATGCCCGAGGCGAGCTCCTTTGACCTCTGGGCCAGTTAAGATTATGCCAGCAGATACGGTTTCTCCCAATTCATAATCGAACCGAGCACGTCGATTGATGATGACTCCAGTAGTGGCTGGCTTTTTCTTCATACTCCCATTATACGCTATTTTCAGAGGTACGGTAATTGACAAATTAACAAATTTATGCTACAATGAGAGATAGACTCATCTTAGCAACTTAAGGTGTAGTTTGCTACCTTCCCATCTTATCTACTATCGAAAGAGGTGATTCGTGTGTCAAAAGCGGATAAAGTTGGCATTCTGCCCGGTTTCGGGTGGATAGTTGACCTCAATCCTTGGCTAGCCCTGCTGGCTGCCTGGCTGATCACACCAGGAATGGTGTGGTTCATCGGGTATGTTTTGGAGAGTCGTGTGCCGATGTTCAATCGGTATACGTTCCTCTCTTTTGTTCCAGGAGATTTTTTCTTGGGTATTGTGTTTGCTTCCTCTGTTGCGCTGAGTCAGTACCTACCCTTATCGGGCTGGTACCAGTCCACTGCGTGGCAGTGGACTGTCTTTGTTGGCGCTTTTGTAGCGTGCCTACTTATGAGGCAGTTTGGAGATAAACCGAACTATACAAACAGGGCTTTGTGGTCGCCTACTAAGGTATATCACGACTTCTGCCTGTACTGGATCTACGGTTATCTGATGTTTACGGTGGCTGTGCCTTCGGTATTCCTCAGTGAGTGGTCTAGTGAGACAATGTTTCTCAAGATCATTGCACTCGGAGCCTTCTTGTCGTGGATCAGTACGCTGATCTATGACAATGTCTTTTGCGCTATTCCTCCAAAAGAGAAAGCCAAACACGCCCACACCTCCACCCCGATACCAATCTGGTATCAGTAGTAGACTTTTAAGAAAGGTAGCATTAGCCGCCCTAGTACCAGCCGAGAAATCGGATGTGGGAATGGGCGGTTTTGCTATACTAAAAGATAATATGCAAAAAATTAACGTTAATATGGTTTCAGAAAGCGAATTTGGGGTGAAAGGACACGGTGTCCACACTGCCTACGTTGAGATGCATCGAGCGCTGCAAGGTCGTCAAGAAATCAACGTCGGAGTTAATCATTTCTTCAAAAAAGTTGATGTAACGCACATTCAAACTATGTGGCCCTATGCTTTCTCTTCACTAATGTTTGGTAGTGGTAAAAAAGTTGTATCAGCTCATATCGTGCCCGATTCCCTGCTGGGTTCATTCAAGGGTGCTAACCGGCTTCACAAAGCCTCTACGAAGTACCTCAGCTACTTTTACCGTCAGGCTGATATAGTCTTGGCGGTTTCCTCCACGGTAAAAGAGGTACTAGTTGACGAGCTTGGGGTGGATCCTCGTAAGGTTCATGTACTTTATAACACTATTGATATGAAGCAGTACCATACTACGCCTGCTCAAAAAGCAAAGATGCGTAAGCAGTTGAAGATATCACCAAGTAAATTTGTCGTAGTGGGAAATGGTCAGATTCAGCCCCGCAAGCGTTTTGATATTTTCGTGCAACTTGCCAAAAATATGCCAGATGTTGATTTTATCTGGATCGGAGGCATTCCCTTTAAGCACCTCGGGGCAGCACATACCCAAATGCAAGAACTAGTTATGCAGGCACCTGCAAATCTACAAGTTACGGGCGTGATCCCTTTGAGAGATGTCAAGCAGTACTTTCAAGTAGCAGATGTGTTCCTATTGCCTGCTGAGCAGGAGAATCATCCAATGGCTGTGCTCGAAGCGGCTGGCGTAGGCTTACCGCTTGTAGTGCGTGATATCCCTGAGTACAACGATACCTTTGGCCAAGATATCGTTCGAGTTAAGGACGAGGCTTTTCAGAAAGTATTGGAGAGTCTACAAACCGATAAGACTTTTTATGCACATGCGGTCAAAGGGGCTCAGGCTATAGCGAAGCGCTTCGATAGTAAAGAGGGTGCTCGTCAGTTGGCCGACTACTACCAGCAAGTGTTAGGTTAGCCTATTCTCGGTTTAGTTCTGATCGAACTCGTTCCCAAATGCTTGAATCGTTAAATTTCACTTTTCGCCAGTACCACCACTCACCTCCCCAAGTGTAAATATCTTGTACGCCGATTTTGCGAGCAAAGACAACGTTTCTATGTAGTTGATCTGCGTCCATAGAATCATTTTGCTCTTCAATGTCTAGATCTTTTGTAGCGGCTGGACCCCACGGCTCAAGCTGTAGCTCGTGTATGAAGATATCTCGGTGTTGGAAGGTTCTGATCCACCAGGCTCGTATTTTATGATACCAAACAGGGGTCGGGTAGGTTATGTAGAACTCAAAAGGACCGGTTTTGTTGTTGTAGACTGTGCGGTAAACGGAGTAACCATATTTGTCTGGCACTGGGTTATTGACTGGCAGACCATGCTGGTCGCTCAGGCTCATCCATACGGGATGGTTGGGGTCGAGTTGTTTTACATAGTTAAATTCTCGGTCAAGCCGCTCTTTGTTAATATCTTTGTCGGTACATTCACCAAACCAAGTATTAACAGCCTCGTTTTCTAACTGATAGCTTTCAAGTGCGGGGTGATCTTTTACGTGGTCTACTGTTGCTTTGAGGTATTCCATGAGCGCTTGGTCTTGTTCTTCTCGGGTAAGTGTGGCATACCAAGAGGGTTTGTGACATTCAGGCCAGCGTGGTTGGCGCATACCAATAGAAAGACTCACTCGAGCACCACGTTTGACGGCCTCATTAAGTTGCCAGTCGAGATCATCAAAATTATAGACTCCGCGTTCTGGTTCGTGCTCATCCCAGTAGCTCATGAGTCGAAAACTACGTATCTGAAGATCATCTAAAAGCGCGATGAAGTTTGCTCGCCAGTCCACTCCGAGCTCCTCGGCATACTTTTTAGAGAAACTTACGCCAAAACGAGGGTTCTTGACCTCTGGGAATGAGGCCTCGATAACTTTATGGACGCTAAAGAGCGCTACAAGTATGACAAATATGTAGATCAGCCATCGTTGCCATCGTTTGCGTCTTGCTAACCACAGCTTGGCTCGACTGGCTTGAGATCTAATAGAATTCCAAGGCCGAAAACCATTTGTTGTTTTTTTGTGTGATTTGGCTGATTTCTTCATAATTTCAGTTTTAAAACGTTAGCACTATTGTACCAGATGCCCCCGTTGGCGTCCACTCGTGGTACACTAAGAACAATTATGCGTATTGGTCTATTTTCTGATACTTATTTGCCGACTCTCAATGGCATTAGTTACGTATTGCAAATTATGCAGCGTCAACTTGAAGAACTCGGGCACGAAGTGTATATTTTTGCGCCCGCTACTAATCTGCGCGGGAAAGAACCAGGTGATGGCCCGCGGGTTTACCGCTTTCCAGCATTGGAGGGTGTATTTTTTGACGAACAACTAACCAGCGTCTTTTTCCCGCCTGCTGCACTTCGTAAAATTAAAAAACTTAACCTAGAGGTTATTCACTTCTTCACACCTGGACAGATCGGACTCACTGGTGCTTACGTGGCAATGCGCGAGAATATACCACTTATTAGCCAGTATTCAACTGATCTCTACCGCTATATAGATCAATATCCAAATATTGCCGTGCCTGTTGGTATTGCGCTCGGTATAGCTTTGCCGTTTATTTTTAAACTGACACCACGTGAGACTGTGAAGTTACTCAACGCCTTTCGTCCAAAATACGGCACAACCAAGTGGCAGCGTGAGGCCGTGGTGCACTTGCACGTAGTACTTCATGACCACTGCGATGCGGTTATCGCCCTTTCTAGAAAGATGCAACTGCAACTTAATGGTTGGGGTAGTACGGCTCCTACGACACTTTTGCCTACTGGTGTTGATCCGCTTCCCGAGGCCACGCCAACTGCAATTAAAGACTTTAAGAAAAAGTACGGTATAGCGAAGAACGACAGAGTTATTTTGTATGCGGGTAGAATTAGCAGAGAGAAAAATCTCGACTTATTACTTGAGGCGTTCACTAAGCACATTGCTCCGAATTATTCCGATGTAAAGCTCTTGTTTGCGGGAGACTTTGATTACCGCAAAGAATTGGAGCGTAAAGCTAATGATACTGGCTACGGTGAGAGAATTATATTTACAGGCTCTTATATCCGTGAGAAGGCCGGCATCATTTATGGAGCAGCTGATCTTTTTGCCTTTCCTTCTCTAACTGATACACAGGGCTTAGTAGTGAATGAAGCGGCTGGTGCTGGCCTCCCGCTTGTTATGTGTGATCCTGATGTATCGGAGTTATTCATTCACGATGAAACTGGCGTCTTAGCTCCAAACAACCCAGCAGATTACGCAGAGGCTCTTATACGAGTTCTCCAAGACAACAAATTACGCACTTACTTGGGACATAATGCTCAAGAAAAAGCAGCAGATTACAGTGAATTAACTCAAATGGAAAAGTTAGAAAAACTCTATCAACGCTGCGTTGAGAACCATAAAAAAGTCTCTTTTGCTGGTGGAGACTGGTAGAGCCTAGGCCTAGAGCGCATTCGTTTGAAAGTAGCCTGGCTTGTCGGTAATTGTACAGACACCCCATAAACCGCGGTTTTGTGCGCGTGCTGCCTGCTGCACAGTCTGGAATTCTTCCATCTTTGTGAAGGGAAATCCAGTTGTGACAAAACCGTAACCATCTTCTACTAATTTTTTGTTTAGCAGAGTTCCATCTGGTAGATAAATGTACCGCAGTAGTCGTTGGTAGCGATCACGGTTACTATTGGTCGGATCAGCCTCTAGCCGAACACGTTGCATGCCAATTGTTTGTTTGGTAAATTCACTGGCATCTTTAGCAAAGCATTGAACGGGCTTGCGCGGATCGTTCTTTTCGGGTGTATCAACACCAATAAAACGAATTGTTTCGTGCTTGCCTTGCATATCTACCTGAATCGTATCACCATCGTCAAATTTTATAACTTCGTACAGTCCTGGAGTAGCCTGCTGAGCTACTTGATGCAGCTTCGTATCTGGAGGCCCCACTACACTGGCGAGTAATGTCAAAATAAGTACAGTCAGTAGTGCTGATACAAGTTTGATAAGCTTTTTTCGAGTGCGAGCAGACATGCAATTAGTATAACTTATGCTTGCTCAGTGTAATTTGTAGTTTGCGGTGAGTATCTCTTAGTTCGTGGGTGGCTCGACTTCGTCCTGTAGTTTCTGATTTAGCTGGCGCAGTAATTCTTGCAATACGGGAGAGGTTGGTAACTGTGATGTGTCATGACTCTTAGCAGCCTCGCTCTCCTGGTCTAAAAGATCCGCAAGATGATACGGCTGAGTGTGAGTCACACGCTTAATATCTTTATTAGGCTCTTCAGGTGTAGGAAATGGAATAATATTGTTTGCCATGAGCTACTTAGTATAGCTGTTAAGCATAGGCTTGCAAAATTTCGGGTAATTAGTAGTCTATACCTTTGTTAGCAAGAAATTTATCGTCAAAGTGATGCTTAACCTTGGTCATATTTGTTGCAATATCAGTGAGTGGCACAAGATCTCTCGGGAAATCACGACCAGTTACGCAGACACTCGTCTTCTCGTGTCGTTTAGTGAGCAGATCTTCAAGATCTTTTTTGTCCAGTAGTCCGTCATGGACGGCATTGTTGATTTCATCGCAGATCACAACGTTGTATTCACCGCTAGTAGCTGCTTCGTATGCTGCTTGAAAAGTCTCTCGAGCTGCTTGTTTATGAGATGCGTCTGAAATTGTCGCACTACTGAGCTTGCCTGCATTATAGAAGCCTTTGCCACCTTTGTAAAAATGGAGTGAATCACCAAAAAGCGGTTCAATTTTATGAATGAAAGTGTGCTCGCCTACCTCCCAGTGCTTAATGAACTGAATGTAGGCGACCTTCCAGCCACGACCCAAAGCTCGGCACATAAGGCCGATGCTGGCGCTTGTTTTACCCTTACCTTCACCGGTATAAACCACAACAACCGATTTTTTTTGTGAGAAATCTTCAAAGGCCATATAAGCTATTTTAACACTATACTGCTGAGTTGGCCTGACTAGCTTCAATGGCAAGTAGGGCTAGAACAACTACACTGCGTCTTGCTCGTATAGCGTTGCCCTTATCAGGATTTTGTAGATTGGACAGTGCTTGGAGGATGGGGTCTGACAGAAATATTACATCTACACCCTCATCTATATCTTCGTATGCACTCGTGTTATGAGTCAATGCGAATGCGATGCTTTCATCTGTGGTGGGTGGTAACGGGCGCGTAATGAGGTCACTAATACCGGAGGTTTGCTGATAAGTATCGATTAAGCCGATGGCTTCCATACCCAGGGCCGCATAGATGGAGACATCAACATCTCTCAGGGCTGCGACATGCTCCTTATAAGCCTGTTGTTTCGTTTCATCTGCGACGCGAGCTTGTCCACCTAGTGCCATGATGTTATCTCCTTATGATGACAGACTAGCACACTACTGGTAGCGTAGCTATGATATATATCACACTATATAAGCTTGTGCTTGCGTAGGAGTTCGTCAATTTTTGGTCGGTTATAGCCAATAATTGCTTCATCACCAATTTCTATAACTGGTACACCCATTTGGTTGGTCTTTTTAACCATAGCTTCGGCTTCTTTAGGGTCCGTCTCAACATCTACCTCTGTATATTTTAGGTTGATGCTATCGAAGTAGGCTTTTGCCTGGTGGCAGTAGCCACACCATACGGTTGAATAAATCTTTATTGCTGTATCTTTTGTGTCTGCCATGTAGTTTTCTATCCTTTCGTAAAAATAAGTTTTTGGAGCATAAGTTTTTCCGGGGAATCAGTACTGATTTTATAACATACACGCTGACCCTCTCTTACCCGATCAACTAGACCGGCTTCAGCAAGAATCTTCATATGTTGTGAAGCACAGGCGGGTGTGATATTCAGTTCGCTCGCGAGCTGGCTCACGCATATCTCTTTACGCTCACCAAGTAGCTGGAAAAGGCGAAAACGTGTTTTGTCACCAAGGGCATTAAATGTCTGGGGTAATGTTGTGCTGGTCATACTATAAGTTTAAGTGAATACTTAATATTATGCAAGCTATAGGATGTGAAGAGGGCTAGCTTTTGCTACTGAGACCTAGAAGTGTGGTTACGAGTACCAACCCAAAGCCGACCGAGAGTGCTACGGCAGTATATATACCAGGGCTTTGATAGGTAAAAACACTGAAGATAATCAGAAATACACTTATGACAAGTAATGTTGTTGTAAGTTGCAGTTTAAAAACATACTGTGCAAACAGGGCTATGAGTAGCACGCCAACCACTAGGGCGCTCCATAAAAAGAGAGGTTGGGCTAGTAGATCACTAAAACGAGAGGCCTTTACAGCCTCTTCGGCGTGGTCGTGTCCCGCGTGTGCAAGATATGTAAAAATATTCATAATGAGAAGTATATCAAGCTTATACTTGCAAGTCACCCTATTGCCGCATCAAGTACGCAGTGGCGGGCTGGCTATACGTTTCGGCTACCTTACTTTTGGTAGACTCGTCAGAGCAATCAATATGCTGACGTATAAAGAGGCTGCTGGCTGCGAAGTTGATCCGGACCTTCCGGACTTCTGCAAACCAGCACCTCTTGGGGCACCCCACCATTCGATCAGACCTTCCGATCAAATGGTTACCTGGGAGTATCGACTACAGGTTTCGCCAAGCAGTGATGGTGTAATACACCAGCCCACTGGTTATACCCGTCATCATGCCTCCGATAGCCCCGCCGTAGAACCATCCTACGTTACCGTAAGAGCTTCCCATGAGGCTCAGTACGATCCCTGCAATAATGCATCCTACGAACGTTACAGCTGCAACTGAGTATCCGAGATGCGCAGCACGATTCTCTGCACGTTTGAGTGCTTCTTCTCTTGCCCTCTCGGAAAGAGGATTGGCAAAACCTTTGTATACTGTGCGTTCTCTCATCGTTCACTTCCTTTTAAGAGGGTGGTTTCGAGATGGTCGAGCTCTCTAGCCGATCTAGTCAGGGAGGAATTTCGCGCTGCCAAATCACCGAATCGGTGAGTCGGCGCCCATGGTGATGCCTGCTGGGTTGACGCCGAGCTTGAGGCGACCGTAGGCCAGCGAAAGGATGTACTCACGAGCGAAGATCACCTGCAGACCTCTGAGCGTTGTTCCTTCGGGGATAGTCAGTGACCATCCTTCAGGTACGCGTGCTTCGGCGATGTCAAGGGCGTTCATCAGAAGCTCCTTGTGGCCCGACTCGAGATCCCTGAGGATCTCGTCGATTACACCGCCAACCTCTCGGCCGACGCTCAGTGCTGTCTCGACGGCACGTTCTGCGATGTCTCCTGCGATTGCAGGAATGGTTTCAGTTGCCATGATCAAACTCTCCTTAGAAGAGTATTCTCCCAGATTGTGGGGTACGTAGGTCGCAGTGTTGCGATCCTATCTTCTAATTATAGCACAAATAGTATACTTAGTCAATATTTATATCTGTAAATTGATGAATTTCGTTTCGCTGCTGGTACAGCTCATCAGAACAGCTTTTGATCTTTAGATCACTCTGTTGACGAAATGTGGCGAGGGTGGGGGCGCATTCATGCGCTCAGAATTCCGATTGAATTCATACCACCCTGTTCGCCTGGTGACCTCTATTCGTCACCTTGGTTGTTGCTGGCACCAATACCTGCTGACCCAGAGGCCGTTAGGCAGGCACCAGTTCCCTCTTCTACAGATGCTGCGGTCCAGAGACCATATTCATCCGTCGGGTTGAAAACCCGAGAGGTACAGGCTTGATTACCCTGTACCCAGGTTGCCTCCAAGACTCCTTGCTGGTTGCGATTGACTCGGATCTCTGTGATACCAAGGCCCTGGAGCTTTGCGTACTCTTGGAGTTCACGTTCGGCGGTACGCCGCTCGAACTCCTCGTATTTAGGCTTCCAGTGGTCATTTGCGTGGCTCTCACCCCAGGCAAATCCTCCGCTCAGCGCCGCGAAGCCAACTACTCCGACTACCACTGCATATGCCAAGGTACTCAAAGCTTGCTTAACATTGCTCTTACTGATCACTTTGCCCCCTTGATCGGTTTGAACCTTGCTAGATTGGCGGATATCGATCGAGGTCATTGCAGACCTCATTTTATCTAACCTACTTAGTACAGGTATCGATAGTTGTATAATAAAATAAAATTGCGCATAACACAATAGATTTAATGTTTTGATACTATATCTATTAGATAGTCAATGTTGCGCGGTGACCTCTGAGTTGCTACACTATACAACAGATGAGAGTTGCTACAACAAACGCTCGACGCTGTTATGGTGCGCCACATACTTTTATTTGTGGCTTTTTAAAGGTCGCCTCGTATGTATAATTCTCTTAACTTTTTCGCCGCTGATCTCCATATCAGCCTCAAGGCTGAGACTATCTTTACAGTTGGTCCGCTACACGTTACAAACTCTATTATTTATGGTTTTATCTGTGCGGTATTGCTTACAGTCTTAATAATCTTTGCAGCCTCACGGGTTGCATTTCGCCCAACCAAGAGCAAGCTTGGTCAGGGCCTCGAATGGGTTATGGAATTTATTATTAATTTACTACAAGGTCCACTCGGCGGTCGTAAACTAGCTGCTCGGTATGCACCTATCTTCGGTGCCTTCTTTTTGTTCATCATCTTCAACAACTTGATGGGGCTCTTACCAGTAGTTGGCCCAGGTCTCACAGCTCATACAGCCGAGGGTGTCGTACCACTGCTACGTCCTTTTACGGCGGATCTTAATGGTACTATCGCGCTAGCCGTGGTGGCCATTTTGGGTGTGCAAGTTATGTCGGTTCGCGAACAAGGCTTTGGTGGACACTTTAAGCACTACTTTACGAACAAACCGTGGAACCCGATAAACTTCTTTATTGGTATACTTGAAGTGTTCGGTGAGTTAACACGTATTATTTCACTCTGTTTGCGACTTTTCCTTAACACTGCCGTGGGAGAGATCCTAATTGCTGTTTTTACCTCTATGATACTCAGTGGCGGACGTACGCCATTTGCCGTTTTGCCAATCTTCCTGTTTGAGATACTTGTAGCCGGTATCCAAGCCTACGTCTTTACTATACTGAGCGCTACATACCTGGGCCTTGCCACTGCCCACTCACAAGATGATCATCACGAAGCCGTTACCGTAAAAAAGGTCGAGAGTGCGGCGCGTGTATGATACGAATCGTCAAAACTAAGGGAAAAACTAAGGAGAAAAGCGTATGATTCAAATTTTTGCAGAAACAGATCCAATTGTATGGAAGAGCATAATGCTCGCGTGTGCGTTTAGTGCAGCGGCTATTGGTCTTGGATGGGTTGGTTCAGGTTATATGAAGGCTTTGGGACGTAACCCAGAAGCTGGTAAGGCTGCCGGACAAGTAGTGATTATTGCTGCTATGATTGAAGTAACGGCATTACTTGCCTTCCTACTCGGTGCCTTCCTACTCGGCTAATTAGATATATAAGGAGATAAAGAAACGTGGCACTTGTAAACTTACTCACAACTTTCGCATCAACTGGCGGCTCAGAAGAGTCTGCCGGTATTGCTGCACTCGGAATTGACCCATGGGCTATAGTAGCTCAGGCTGTCACGTTTCTGATACTTCTGTATTTGCTAAAAAAGTTCGCACTCGACAAGGTGGTAAAAGTTCTGGAAGATCGTCGAACAGCAATTGATACCAGTCTCGACAAAGCAGAAGATTTGCACAAACAAAATGATGAAGCCCAGGCTAAATTAACGACACTACTTAAAGGTGCTCGTAAAGAAGCCGACGAGATTATTCAAAAGAGTCATGTAGAGGCAGGTTCTATTGTGCAAGCGGCAGAAACTTCGGCTCAAGACAAAGCTACCAAGATTATTGCTGATGGCGAGCTGCGGATTCAGGCAGAGGTAGAAAAGGCTCGAACTTCGCTCAAGAAGGAGACACTAGAACTAGTAGCCCAGGCTACGAGTATTTTGCTCGAAGAAACGCTTGATGCTGGTAAGAATGAGCAGCTGATTGAAAAAGCTTTAAAGGCCAGTAAATCATGAGTTTCTCTCGGACGCACATCGCTCATGGGTTTGTGACTTTTGCAGATCAGCACGGCACTAAGAAGGCCATAGAGCAATTAGCTGCTCTGGTGCTTGAACAACATTTACACGGTCAGGTAGAAGAGATTTTGGCTGATATTGAGCAAGAGTACCTTCGGGTACATGGTGTGGCTGAGGCGCATGTGAAGACTGCTTTTAAGCTGAGCGACAAGCTTAAAACGGAGCTGGGTGATTTGGTAAAGCGAACCATTGACGCTAAGCAGGTAAATATCATAGAAGAGGTAGATCGTTCCTTATTGGGCGGAGTGACAGTCACTGCACCTGATATGGAGCTTGATTTAAGTCTTAGAACAAAACTGAGTAAACTGAAGGTATAAGGAGAAACAGCGTGGCAGAAATTTCAATGAAGAACTTATCGAGCGAACTACGAGCAGCAATTGAAGAGCTCAAACAAGCTGGTACAACCAAGGATACTGGTATCGTGATTCGTATTGGTGATGGTATTGCGTGGATCTATGGCCTGAAGAGTGCAGGATACAACGAAATGCTTGATATCGAGGCCACTGACGGTACTCAAATTAGAGCGTTTGCCCTAAACCTTATGGAAGACGAGATTGGTGCTGTACTACTCGGTGAAGATATTAAGGTAAAGGCTGGTGCACGTGTGCACCTAACTGGCAAGGTACTAGAAGTACCTGTGGGTCCAGAGTTGATTGGCCGAGTAGTGAACCCTTTGGGTCAGCCAATTGACGGTGGTGGTAGCATTAAAACCAAACAAATGGGCTTGGTTGAGCAAACTGCCCCAGGTGTGTTAGATCGAAAAAGCGTGCATGAGCCACTCATGACTGGTGTGGTTGCGGTTGATGCTTTGGTTCCGATTGGCCGCGGCCAACGAGAGTTGATTATCGGTGACCGTCAAACTGGTAAAACTGCTATTGCTGTCGATACGATGATTAACCAGGCGAAGCAGAAAACTGGTGTGATAAACGTCTACGTAGCAATTGGCCAAAAGAATGCCAAAATTGCTCGACTTGTAGAGCGTCTTAAGCGTGAGGGCGTGATGGATCAGACGATTATTGTTGCCACCTCTCCATCTGACCCTGCATCACTACAATATCTTGCACCATACGCCGGTGCAGCTATGGGTGAATATTTCCGAGACAAAGGCGAGCATGCACTCATTATTTATGATGATTTAACTAAGCACGCCGCTGCTTACCGCCAAATGTCACTCTTACTCCGTCGTCCACCAGGACGAGAGGCTTACCCAGGGGACGTCTTCTATCTTCATTCTCGCCTATTAGAACGAGCCGCAAAAATGTCAGATGCAAAAGGTGGCGGCTCACTGACCGCCCTACCTATTATTGAAACCCAGGCTGGTGACGTTTCAGCCTACATCCCAACCAACGTAATTTCTATTACTGATGGTCAGATCTTCCTAGAGACTAACTTGTTTTACCAGGGTATTCGTCCAGCTATTTCAGTGGGTATCTCGGTCTCTCGTGTAGGTGGTGCGGCCCAGACCAAGACCATTAAGTCTGTTTCTGGCGGTATTAAGCTCTCACTTGCCCAGTTCCGTGAGCTGGCAGCTTTTGCGCAGTTTAGTACTGACCTTGATGCTGACACCAAGCAGCGCATTGAGCGTGGTCAGCGTTTGACGGAGATTCTTAAGCAGCCTCAGTACTCACCTCTTGCGATATGGGAGCAAGCAGCAACTCTATTGGCTGCTAATGAAGGTGCTCTTGACATTGTGCCGGTTGAGAAGATTAAAGTTGCCCAGAAAGAACTACTCAATCAACTACATTCTGTATACAAAAAAGAGATGACCGAACTTGATAAGGGTGATAAAAAAGTTGAAGGCCCTATCCGTGAGCTAATTCTGAAAATTGCCAAAGATGTCGCCTCTGATTTTGCAGTTTCAGACAAAGAAGCAGACGCTAAGGACGCAAGGTAGGACTCCGTTATGGGCGCATATCGAGACGAACAACTTTTTAGACAAATGGATGCTCGGGCAGCTGGCCACGATGATGGGTACCATCAGGGCATTGCTACTGCAGCAATGAGACTCGGTATTACCCCAGAACTCGTAGAAGATCTTGCTACTAGAGATCTTCTAATACGAACCGCCCGACTACAAGAGGTTGCCGATGCGGTTGGTGCACTACTACTTGAGGCCGAAGACCGATCCAATATTTTGCGCCGTGGTACTGCTGCGCAAGTGGCCCTTGATCTGGTCGCCTACCAACTTCCAGTTGAGGCACCTGATGACAGTTGCTATATTAACCACCCTGGCTATAGATTAGAACTTAATGAGGGTGTAGCAACAGTTGCGTCGGGTGCTACGGGTGGTGGTATGTATGGTTCGTGGCATTTTGAATCTTTATGTCTTTTGAGTCCAGACTGGGTATCCGAACATATGCAGTCTCTTGGTATTGAGAGGAGTATGGACTTTTGTGGGCAAGTTGCTGAAGAGATTTGTCTAAGTTTGAGTCAGGAGAGCGAGCAAAATGGCTAGTACTCAACAGCTGCGCCAGCGAATCACTAGCGTAAAGAATACAAAGCAGATTACCAAAGCTATGGAGATGGTTTCGGCTTCTAAGCTGCGTCGGGCGCAAGAAGCTGCTCAAAAAAGTCGGGAATTTGCGAAGATTGCCAGGCAGATTTTGAGTCGTATTCGCCAACTAACGAACGTAGACAAACATCCTCTTTTTGCAAAACGGGCAGTTAAGAATCGACTCATTATTGTAGTTGCATCAGACAGAGGCTTAGCTGGCGCTTACAATGCTAGCGTTCTAAAGTTTTTCGCTCAAGAGCTACAAAAAGACATGAAAACAGGCATCATAAGCCATGTTATTACTGTTGGCAAACAAGCTACTACCTTCTGCGCTAAAATCTCCGGACTAGAAATTAGAGCAGCGTATCACGATTTAATAGACCAACCTACGGCAGAAAACCTGCGACCAATTCTAAATGACGCATTAGTTGGTTTTCAGTCCAGTACATTTGATGCGGTTGATATCGTCTACACAGATTTTATTTCAAGCATAAACCAGAAGCCAGCCATTGCTCGAGTGTTGCCGGCAGCGTTTGAAGAAATAAAAATTCCGATTCACCTGGAAGAGGCAACTTTTGAACCATCACCCAAGAGGGTGCTCGAGGGAATAACCGAACGCTTTGTAGAGGTAGAAATGATGCAGTACCTCTTTGAATCTTCTGCTTCTGAGCAATCTTCTCGTATGATCGCCATGAAGAACGCAACCGATAACGCCAACGATATTGTAGATGATCTTACACTCGCACTTAATAGTGCCCGACAAGCGGCTATCACCCAAGAGCTCGCTGAAATCACTAGCGGTGCAGAGGCAATATCATGAGTGTAAATCACCAGGAGGAACTCTTCCCTATTGAAGGTTTGCAGGACATCCCCAAAGAGAGACGTGAACTCATGAGAACATTCATAGAAAGTGAGCTTCTGGGTAAGCCTTTTGTAGACGACGAAGATGTTGAGTGCATGGTGATTGTTATGGCAATAGCTGCGGAGGATTTGTCATGCGCATTGGCTCATGCACGGGGTGAATTGGAATCTGAAGATTTTTGTTCTGAAGTAATTGTAGGAAAACTTAATACAGTCGCAACTGGTCCGCTTGTCTTTAGTGTTAATGAAAAGTTTCCTGATAAGAATCGTGTAGACGAAGAGGTTGTTGAAGCGCTGCTAACACAAGCTGCAGAGATTGCCAGAGAAACTGTAGATACTGTAAGTCTAGCGAGACTTCACGCGGAGGCCATTTTATGAGCAGTTTTAATAATCCAAACTGGGTCACTGCTTTCGCAGGAATGACGAATCCGGAGATACCTTCATCCGCCGTCATTCCCGTGCAGGCGGGAATCCAGACATACCTTTCATCATATTTCAAAGCAAGCAAAGGAGAACAATAATGGCAACAACAGAAAAGACAAAACAAGCAGTAGGTAAAATCACCCGAGTAGTTGGTGTGGTGGTTGATGTAGAATTCAGCAAAGATTTCTTGCCAGCAATTTATAATGCGCTTGAGGTGCAGCTTAATGGTAAGAAGATACTTTTCGAAGTAGCTCAGCATCTAGACGAATCAAGTATTCGAGCAATTTCACTCGCTTCTACTGACGGACTGAAGCGCGGCGACGTAGTTAAAGATACTGGCGCACCAATTTCGGTGCCAGTTGGTGACGCTACTCAGGGTCGCATGTTTAACGTTATTGGCGAGCCTATCGATGGTAAGGAAGATAAGTTTACGCAGCGGGCACCTATTCACCGTCGTCCCCCAACCCTAGAAGAACAGTCTGGAAAGATTGAGATTCTTGAAACTGGCATTAAAGTTATTGACCTTATCGCACCGATGACAAAAGGTGGAAAGGTTGGTTTGTTCGGTGGCGCTGGTGTTGGTAAGACGGTCTTGATTCAAGAACTTATCGCTAATATTGCTAAATTCCACAGTGGTAACTCAGTTTTTGCTGGTGTTGGTGAACGAACTCGTGAAGGTAACGATCTTTACTACGAGATGGAAGAATCTGGTGTACTCGACAAAACGAGTCTTGTTTTCGGTCAGATGAATGAGCCACCAGGTGCACGTCTTCGTGTCGCACTCTCAGGTCTTGCTATGGCGGAAGGTTTTCGTGACCAGGGTAAGGACGTACTCTTCTTTGTTGATAACATCTTCCGCTTTACGCAAGCTGGTGCTGAGGTTTCCGCTCTGCTTGGTCGCCTACCCTCAGCAGCTGGTTATCAGCCAAACTTGGCACAGGAAATGGGTGAAATGCAGGAGCGTATCACCAGTACTAACAAAGGCTCTATTACGTCTGTTCAGGCAGTGTATGTACCAGCAGATGATTTCACCGATCCAGCTCCAGCTACAACCTTTGCGCACCTCGATTCAACCATCGCTCTTAACCGTGCCTTAACCGAACTTGGTCTCTACCCTGCTGTTGATCCACTCGATTCAAATTCAACAATCTTGGACCCTGAAGTAGTCGGCGAAGAGCACTACAACGTGGCACGTGAGGTTCAACAAATTTTGCAGCGTTACAAAGACCTACAGGATATTATTGCAATCTTGGGTATGGAAGAACTTTCTGATGCCGACAAACGAACGGTTGCTCGTGCTCGTCGTATCCAACGATTCCTCACTCAGCCTTTCCATGTGGCTGAAGTTTTCTCGGGTATCCCAGGTGTTTACGTGAAGCTCGAAGATACTATCAAAGGCTTCCGTGAGATACTCGACGGCAAGCATGACGATAAATCCGAGAATGCCTTCTATATGAAGGGCGGAATCAAGGACGTTAAGTAGAATGCACACACTACTTACTGGTCACTACTCACTGTTTTCCATGGTGAACGGAAAACTGAAAATGTGTGGTGAACAGAAAACTGAAAATAGTAACCTTAGGGCTCTTGTATGATTCATTTTCAAATCGTTACGCTCTCAGGTGTGAAGTTTGACGAAGAAGTGTACGAATTACAGCTTCCAACGCCAGATGGCACGATTGGTATCTTTGAACATCATATGCCGCTTGTTTCACTGGCGGATCCTGGCGTTATTACTGTTCGGAGGCAACAGCGGGATACAGATGATAAGTTAGAATATTTTGCGACAGACGGTGGTGTTATAGAAATCTTAGATAATACTGTACGGATACTGGCAGATGAGGTACTTCATGCTGAGGAAATTCAGGAAGATATAACTCAAAAAGCATTGTTAGCCGCCCAGGCTGCTCGTCAGAACGCCAAAGATCAGGTTAGTCTAGATAGAGCCCAGACTCTGGTTGACCGACAAACAGTCCGCCTGCAAGTTGCACAGCTACGACGCCGTAAGAAGCATTAGTCTTAGCTTAATTATTTACACTGGCAAGTATGCCAATGAGAATTAATCCTATGAAGATGCCGACCACAAGTATAATAGTGAATGTAAGCGCAAGATAGTTAAGCCAGTGAATTTTTGGCTTTTCTATACTTTGGTCATGATAGACCTGTAATTGACGGTACTGCGCGCCACCACCTGTGTATCTCAGTAGCTCACCAACGAGTGGGATGAGTGCAGCCACAAACGAAATACCAAATATTTCTAGCAGGCGCCCCTTCACTAGAGTTTTAACGCGGTTGTGAGATGCACTAACGCCCTTTTGGTCCTCTGGTTCGTCCATAATGACATAGGTAAGCAGTGCATAGCGGAAGCTTGCCACAATTCCGGGTACTATCAGTAGCAGGCTCCAGCCAAAGATCTTAACCATAGCAAGAAGTTGGGCTCCAAGTAATCGCCAGTAACGTCGTAGCACGGCCTTGAATGCTTCGTCGGCTGAGACTGACTTGCCTTCGAGTGACTTAAGAGCTACATAGCTGAAGAGACCTTGTATAAAGACACCGACCCCGATGCTGATAACCACGGACACTAGTACAATCGTAAAAATAACGATAATCAGTGCAACGATAGCTGTTACGCCCATTGCCGCACTGGCAAATGTTTCCGAGCTAGCACCTAGGCTACTGGCGTGAGCAGATTGTTCACTCAAAGCTTGTATAAAAACTTGGAACATCTGAGCTAGTATTCCAAGAACCGCTAGCGCGAGTAAGACGATTGCCCAGATTGCGTTGTGTGTAAAGAGTAATCCTAATGAACGAAACGTGATTAAAAACGGGTTGGTTTCATAGTGATGAGTATTTGTGGTATCCGGTGTATGTGCAGTCTTAGTATGTGCCATCTTCGCCTCCTGATTAGTTTTGTTACTACTCAGTATACTCACTAAACGAGCAACGGGGCAATTAATGCTCGGGCCTCATCTGTTGTTCTAGTTTCCATTAGTTGCACTCGGAGCTCGTGAGAACCCGGGAAATCTCGGACATAGATTTTGAAGAAGCGCTTAAGCGTTTCGTAGGGCTTAGTGTGTTCGTTGGCATCAAAAAGAGTAAGATGATGACTCAAAATTCCCAAGAGCTCTTTTTGACTTGCCATGTGAGGCTCTACCTCAAAGGCAAAAATGTTACTAAAAACTCCGCGGCCAATCATAATACCGTCAATACCAGATTCTTGTATGAGTTGTTCGCCGTGTTGACGATCTCTTACATCACCATTGCCTATTAGTATTGTTTGCGGGGCAACCTCATCCCGAAGCTTTCTAATATCAGCCATCAGTTCCCAGTGGGCGTCAACTTTGCTCATCTCTTTTTTGGTTCGCAGATGTATAGTGAGCGCCGCAATATCTTGTTTTAGGAGATGCGTTAACCATGCGTTCCATTCCTCCACTTTACTATAGCCAAGACGGGTTTTAACACTGACGGGCAAGCCTGCGGTTTTAGCGGCGGCAATGATTTCAGTTGCTAGTTCGGGTTGAAGGATCATGGCAGATCCTCCGCTATTCTTCACAGCAGTTTTAGCGGGACAACCCATGTTTAGGTCTATACCTTTATAGCCCAGCTGCTTGCAATACAGCGCAAGTTCGGCAATATCTTTTGGTTCTGAGCACCAAATTTGAGCAATCAGCGAATAGGTTTCATCTGGGTGGATCGTGAGTCGACCTGCTACGGCCTTCTCGCCGGCATGTACCCAGCCTGTAGCGTTAGTGAACTCGCTAAAATATAAATCTGCAGGTGCCGCTTCGTGTACGACACGTCGAAAAACGTTATCTGTCACCGCCTCCATGGGGGCCAAAACAAAAAAAGGTTTTGCTAATTCTTGCCAAAATGAGGTCATTTCTGAACACTCTTTCTTGCCAGAACTTGCTCATATGGAGAAATAAAGGGCCTAAGTTGACGTCTTATCATAAAGATATTATAGCATTTTTTGGTAAACTTATGTACAGTAATACATATGAGCATCGAACAAGATTTGGGCTACGAATGGCGAGACAGTAATCCGTCAGAAGAGATTGCTTTATCGGTGATACTGAGCGCATTGTTTGAAGAAGATGGCATGTGTGAATGGATGGCCGAGCGAACTTACGAGAATGAGGCTTCACTTACGGTAGCCGAGAATCTTCTCAGGAGTCAGTACCCTCACCTCTTTGGCCAATTAGAACTTCTTGAGCACACACAGGCTGGCAACATATTCCATATGTTGGAGCATCCAGAAATAGCAGACCACTACTATCGTGGCGCGACTATCGCCCTACTTGCATTGCACGCTTCGCAGTCGCCCACCTATGAACACCATGATCTTTCAAAGCAATATCTGAGGCGGTTTTCTCAGCTAGACGGGATTGATCAAGAGAGATGGCTGATCGAAAATTTTGATTATAATAAGAAACATACCGAGGCTTTGAGGCTCTTTATTCTTAATGACTACACCGAGGGTATGGATGTACCTGCACTTGAGCTTGGAGCTATGTTGGTTGGTGCACGTTATGCCTATATACTTACGACACACTTTGATGCGTGTTATCGACGGGAAGTTGAGATATCGTGGCTGACTCGAGACCAAGAGTCCTTCAAGGGTTGGCTTGCCTATCGACAAGGTGATTATGCATAGCGTTAGTTTAAAACTACGCTAGAGGTAGTGTAGGTACGCTATGTGTGGTGTAGTTACATCTTTCTAAACTGATAAAGATTTATCAACTTGGAAAGATGGACAGGTGTGAATCCTGACGAGAGGGCGCTGGGTAGCGCTCTTTATCTCGGCGCCTTTGAGACGCATCCATCTATACAGGAAGAGCGCATCAGCCAAAAATTGCTCGGCTGATTGCTCCGCCTGAGTTCTTCTTGGCATCTTGCTCTGCTTGTCTAGCGTCTTTGAGTTTCTGCTCAGCCGCTTTGGCTTCACGTTCGGCTCGACGCCGTGCATCTGCTTGATTACTCAATTACTTCACCTCCTTCGGAGGCTCGGTCCTGCTTACGTAGGAGATGGATAGAACGAAGTACTGGGACCCTACGGGCTCGTTAGACCTATATGTGGTTCCTCCTGCGCGTACGCAGAGGTTTCACCACAATTCCTTTCCTGGCGAGGAAGGAATTGGCCCCAGTGTGCCTGAGCGCTGTTGATACGGTTGGTTGATAGTACAACCGTATCTCGCTGTCTCAGGCAGAAAGGGGTGGAGTGTCCGAGTGACACCAGCAAGGATACAGCCGGACACTCCACCGATAACCAAGATAGCCTAAAGTGGCTTTTAGACTACTAAGTGCACGAAGGGTTGATACACTTAGGCTCGGCTGATGGGACAAGCTGGGTCGGCAACTTGCCTGGTATCCATCAGGATCATCTTGGTCGAATTTAGAGATTTCACACCTGTCAAAGTACTGCATGAGCAGCTCTTGTTGGGCGCATCATGCTAAAGCATTATATAATTATGAGGTGTAATTGTCAATGAGTGTTCGTTCAAAAGCTTGAATGCCTTTAAGGTTTGGTTCAAAGCCGCTAGTATCTGGTAAGTCTAGTGCTAGAATTTTCTGCCAGACAGCAGAAATCAGCTGTGTGGTGTATGCAACATCTTCCGATGTAAACTCGTATTCGAGCGTCACGCACTCACTACTTTGAACGCTTGGTTCTACAAACACTAGCTGACCCTTGGTCACTGTATACTGGCTGAAATCACGGGAATTTTCTACCAGTAACTTATAGAAGATCAGCTGCTGCTTATATTTATGTAGTTTAATACGTTCAAAATCATCCTTTCCTACCCAATCAAGCGGTGCTTTACCAGTTTTGTAATCTACTACTAATGCTGTTTTATTAGTCTCATTTAGCACAAGTTTATCAATAGCACCACTGAGATGGGCTTTGCCAAGTAGTACTCCTTGGTTTCTAAAGCTTAGTTCACTTTTGTCTTGTTCGCCGAAGGTTTGACCACATTGCTCAAAGAAGGAAGAAAGAGCTGCAATTCCTCGTTCGGTGTAGAGCTTCTCTTCTACTTCGTTCAGGTGATACTGCTTGAGTGAGCGCATGAATTGTCTTGTGACTGCGCTGATATCAATTTTCCGCCGCTGGGTAAATTCTACATGAGCTTTGTGGATCGCAGCATGTATGGCACTACCATAGCCTGCGCTTGGCCCCATTGCGGTTGGGAATTGCAATAAGTTGTGCAGCAGAAAAGTCTGCGGTCCGGCTTGGGCGATATCAATAAAGTTATTTAGGTGGGTGCTAGAAAGTTGGTAGTCTTCGAGTGTACCGTGGAGTGACTGTTTGAGACTTGTTTGTACACTTTCCAAATGTGGTGCTCGCCAGTCAAATTCTAGAGTTTGTATGAGCTTCGCCTGAGTTGGAGTAGATTCCATAACCTCTTGGTCGAGCGGACTACTATTGAGGTAGCTCACGGGTAGCGAGAGCTTGTCTTTGTCATCATATTGGTAGCTAGAAATATATAGCTGTTGTTTGGCACGGGTCATGGCCACGTAGAGGAGGCGCTTTTTGTCATCACTACTCTCACCCGCCCGTTCAATCGGCAAGTTATGTGGTGGCTTAATGGTGCGTGGGCGTGTGCGGCTTTTTTCTCCCCAAATTGTATCTTGAGCTTCAATAATGAAGACGGTATGAAACTCCAGGCCCTTAGATTTGTAGGCTGTCATAAGTTCTACGGCATCTTGGTGCGCCAAATGTGGATTGGTATCGATAATATTGATACCAGTTTTCTTGTGCAGCCGAACGAATTCTACTAAATCACGCAGTTTTAGGGGTTGGTCGGGTCGGAATTCTCGTAGTTTTTGGCGGAGTACGCGCAGGTTGCTTAAGAGTTCGAGGTAAATTGTGGGCTGGCTATGGAGTTTGGAATTGCTAAAGTAGAAGCTCCGAAATGGTGAGTTAAATGATTCACCCGTCTCGTGTATACCAGGCCCAATGAGCTCATCTACAATGTGCTCTAGGCTTTCAAATCGTGCGAGTTGGGCGGTCTCAAGCAACCAATTAGCAACTTGTATCACCTTAGTATCTTCACTTTCTAACATGATTTCGAGCCAATACTTCGGTTCCTCGTAGGTGCTTTGTCGGTAGGCTTCAAGAGATATGCGCCAAATTTGCTGTGGCTTTAAATTCCAGAAAGGATAGCTAAGTATCTCGGGCAGTAGTGCGTTGGCTTCGGTATAATCTTCATCAACCAAGTACTGCACTATCTGTGCGAGTTGAACCAGTTGTGCAATGTGGGGCTGCTGCAGTACATTGTCACGTCGTTCGTAGGCCAGGGGTATGTTGGCTTGCATGAGCGAACGAGCAATGATCTGCAAGTATTTATGTCGCGGTGCCAAAATTGCAATATCGGCCGACTTAATACCGGAGGCGATTAATTCCTGAACACGCTGTGTAACCCACTGCTGCTGAGATTGAGGACTCAGAAATGAAATTTGTAGGGCAATTGCCACCTTGCTGGTGGGCTGTTTGGCTTGTAACTGCTTACTGACACCAAAGCTTCGTGAGATACGCTCTTCTATTTTTTCGCCAACTTCGTGGGCACCGTTGAGTATCGCCTGAGTTGAGCGGTAGTTTTCATTCAGATCTACAATTTTGGTATCTTGCCAGAGCTCGGCAAAAGTACGCATATTACTGACCTGTGCGCCCTGGAAGGCGTAAATTGCTTGGTCATCATCTCCTACCGCCAAAATGTTGGGCCGACCCTCGTTAACCGGGTTACTACCCAGACTTTGCATAATACGTAGCTGTGCACCATTAGTATCTTGAAACTCATCTATGAGAATGTACTGAAATTGCTCCTGCACCTTAAATCGTAGCTCTTCGTCTTGCTCAAGCGCTAGTACTACTTGCAGAATCATGTCATCAAAATCAAGCAGCTGCTTTTCTTGCAGTTTCTTAAGATACTGTTCATAAATATCTGCAACTTCGCTCAGTAGTTGACCTCGGCGGTCATCCTTCATACTCCAGGTACCTTGATGGTTCTTCTCAAGCCATTCGTTGCGCCAGGCGGTGATAGGTTTAGTAGAGTTGGTTTCTTCCGATTGGGCGATTGCTCGGCTGGCTGATTCTCGGCAGAGTGTGGCAAGCGGTGGCCACAAAGCTACGCCTTTAACATCTTGTACCTGGATAGTTTCGATGAGTTCAACAAAAGCTGGAATGACTGCCTTAGAAAGTCGCGGTGTATCAAAGAGTTTGCTGAATTTTGGCTCAATAGTTTTAATAAATTGCTGGTTTGTAGCAATAATTGCTCGTACTTCATTAGGTGTCAGACCAGCCTGTTTAAGTTCGGCAATGGCCGAGCGGGTGTCAGGCAGGTAGACAAAATCTTCATTAAAGTGAGTGCTGAGCTTATTACTATGTGGAAGCTGTAAAAAGAGCTCCTCAAGCATCTGAAAGCTAGTGAGTTCATCTATGGCGCTAAACGGAGCTCCACTGAAAAAGTGCTCGTTGTAACGGTTAATAATCTCCAGGCAGAAACCATGAAATGTATATACGCCAACTCGGTAAGCGTCCTCACCTATCATACTCACTAGGCGTTCACGCATGGCAGCTGCGCCACTCTCGGTAAAAGTAATACACAGAATATTACTCGGTAGGCTATCGGTTTTTTGTAAAATATGAGCCACTCGAGCACTCAAAAGCTGGGTCTTGCCAGTTCCTGGCCCCGCAATAACCAGTACAGGCCCCTCTATAGTATCTACCGCTTCACGCTGTGCTGGATTCAGCCGATTATATTCTTCCTGAAAGTTCATCCTTCTATTGTAGCAAGCTATGCACTAATTAATCTCTATCTTCTCAAGCCGTGAAGCTGTAGGAGGCAGGTATTAATAGATCCGACCACTCGGGTGCGCTTTTTGGGCGCACACCGAGTGATCTTTATGGACCTAGTTCTTGTGCAGATCGGCGTTGAGTTCACCCCAGATGGAGTTGCCTCGAGGAATTACCTCAATGGCACCATCTTTCGCGTTGCGGCGGAAAATGGCGTCGCTGATCCCACTGAGTTGCACTGCTTTGACGAAGATGGTCTCAGGTATGCCCTTGCCGCTCTTGCCGCGAACGGCATCCTTGGCTATGGGGTTGTTATCCCAGTCGAAACGGTTGATGCGCACTGGAGTAGTGCTCTTGATGTAGGCACCAACTTCGACTCGGACTCGGTTTCCAATGGGGATACCAAGTCCGCTTTCGGCCTCAAGGAGGCAGTCTTCGCCGATGCTGATCTTGACGTCGTTGCCACCGGAGAGAGTACCCATCGTTGAGGCACCTCCACCTATGGCACTTCCCCTACCGGAGACCACACCGGCGCTGATACGCCCTTCCACCATACCCGCACCGAGGGTGCCGGCGTTGAAATTGCAGGCACCCTCGTGCATCACGGTAGTTCCTTCGGCCAGATACGCCCCAAGGCGTACCCGATTACCATCGGCAATCCGGACACCTTCGGGTACTACCATGCTCAGCATGGGAGGGAACTTGTCCAGACAGTACACCATCATGGGTGCCCCCAAGTAGAGGCTGCACTCGATCTGAGCCGTGGCGATGTCACCAGGCCTGAATACACCGAAGTTTGTCCAGGCCAGCGTCTCCAGCTTGCCGAAGATGCCCCCCAGGTTAATGCTATTGGGTGTTACCTTGCGGTGACTCAACAAGTGCAACCTGAGATAGACATCAGCGGCATCGACTGCTTCGGACTCGAGATCTCCGATGAAGGTTACGATTGGAACCGCTTCAGCAGCCGATAAGGGCAGTGGCTCGACGTCGACTGACAGTTCTTTACAGGTGTTATTCAGTGCTGTGAAAACGTCGATGTTGGAGTGCTTGTTGCCGTCACCGTCGAACACGGAGAATGCCACCTTGATGGCCTCTCGTGTTGAAATTGAAGACAACTCCCAAGTACCGATATCCTTCACGCGTCCGACCGCATCGCTCAGTAGAGCGGCAGTGCCGTGGTTCTCGCGAATGTTGACCAGCGGGTACTGCGCGGCGACAATGTCGTCACCGATCTTGAAACCGATTCCCATGGCGAATGCCGCCGGCTCCGCGTATTCCTCCTGTGCTGCGACTTCGTTGGCAACCCTCAGGAAATCGTTGACAGTCTTGATGTTGTTTGCCCGAAAGAAGTTCACGGAATTTCTCCTTGGTTGTGAGTAAAACTAGGTCCAAAAAATAAAAAAACATCAGAAACAAACCCGCCTCTGACTAGTGTTTGATTATACAATAAGGTACCAAATTAAGCAATTTTAGGTATTGAATTCAATATCCTCAATATCTTGTACAAGTACAGCCATTTTCAGGTCGAGGTCCTCGTCGTGCATATTGATTGCTAATACCGGTACGGAAGAGTTGTCGTCTTCGCCTGCAGGGGTATTTAGTATTACAATCCCCAAGAAATTACCAGAGTATATTTCAGTACCAGTGTCCGCATCGGTTATGACCTCGAGACTATCTCCGTTTATTACAAGCACACGTTCCGCTTGGAGTGTTATCGTCTCAAAGTCAAAGAGTTGGTTTAAATAGTTTTGATAACACTCAATCTGCAGATCACTGATTTCACCAAAACGAAGCATGATGTATTCATTGAGTCCTCCAAGGTTGAACTTGTCTCCAAATATAATCTCATCGATATCTTGCGCCATCTCATCCGAATCATCAGGTATAAACGGAGTATCATCTTCCAAGCCGAAAGAAAGATTCATATCTGCAAAAGGTACAAATGTTTTATGTTGCACAAAGGTATCTTCAACAAGCGTTTGGTACACAATAGGTTTTCCTGTATGGACGATCATCCCTAACTGCGGTGTTTCGTGTACTGTAGAGCAGACAACTCGATTAAATGTACCTTCGACATTTCCATCTGTGAAGATTGATCCCATAACGTGACCGTATTCATCTAAGTGAGGGACAACGATGCATTTTCCATGCAAAATGAGTGGTCTATTTTCGATAATTGGCGCAAGTTCTAGTGTGTAAGCCTCTAGCTCCTCTCTTAATTCTTCGCAAGGTATACCAAGTTCGAGTTGTCCTTGCAGGATTCTGAACTCATCAAGCAGATAATCGATATATTCGCTTTCGTCTGATCTAATATTCTCGTGCGTACCGGACATATTGCTACGAGTATACGCTTCATTTCTCGTATATACACGAGCAGTATATCTTGAGATTTCTTGAAAATAAAAACGGCTCGCGGCGGGTGGGTGCAAGATTGTGCTTGCTACTCCACTCCGCCGCTTGCCGTTCATGAGGTAATCAGCTGAAGCTGACGTGGTCCTCGGCCCACCTGATTGCCGTTTTTGCCCGCTTCCGCGCGGTCCGGTACTCGACTGGGATCGGATCACCGTGCCACCAGAAGTTCCAGTGGCACTTCAGCGGGTTGATCAGACTGTAGCTGGTCATACCTATGTACTGGCCATCAACGAAGCCAGTGTTCCGCTCCTGGAAGACTGGCACGTAGCCGACTGACTCAAGCGCTTTGCGGCTGCCCGCGTTGGAATCGTACGCAGCTGACCTGATCTGAGCCAGGTTCAACTGGGTGAACCCGTACCAAGTGCGCGCCCTGTGGCAGTGCTTGGCAATTCCCTTGCCCCAGTATTCGGGACGGAAGATCAAGCAACCACTGACAGCGTAGGGCATCATTTCGCGATTGATACCGTTCAGGCTGGTGTTGCCGATCAGCGTGCGCCGATCGCCCTCTAGCACGTAGATCCCCCAGCAGACCGAGGTCTTGTCGCCCCGTGTCTTGTCGAACCACTCGTACTCATCTTCGAGTACGGGCGCTCCCCCGGTGTGACCAAGAAGTCTGGTCACCCCATGGTTTTGCATGCCACCGTTCTCAACGAACACCGACATATCTTCTCGCGCCAGCGGGGCGAGCTCGATCTGGAGCTCCTCCACCTTAAAACGCATAACTGGTCCGAACATGATTGCTCCTTTTTACTCGGACATCTGCTATTGACCAAGATTCTCACCTTGATCTCACGGTCGAATGACCGGATAAACCTCCTGACTGTAGTTTTTTGTATCAAAAAAGCCTCCATCGGGAGGCTCATCCTATGATTCGAGTATTGCTATCACAAAACATCAAAGAACGAGCCAAAATCCATGCCTACTGCGGCTGGACTCTTGCCAGCAAACAGGTAGCCCATAGAATTTACTTGGGTTCGCTCAATCAAAACTGATGTATTATGATTTTCCATAATGCTTGACTATAGAACAATAATAAAGAAAAGTCAAACATATATTTAAATAAAGTGATTTTGTTTAAAAATTATCCCGATGATATGGTTGATCTATGGCATATAACCCCGCCTGCTTACCAGTTGAGATTGAAAGTGTTGTTGATAACTTTGTCAGCACAAACGATATATATACAGAGACGGCTCTGCAAGGTTACGATATGTCACCCCTTGAGGCAGCGCGACTGCGTGGAATATGGTCCATGTCCTCCCATTGCCCAGAAAGTGTTCTATTGTGTAATGATTTACGTAGTGCAGGCTTGTCTGCCACAAATATCTTTAATGAAAATGCATTCGAATATTCAAGTAATTTGGCGGGTGGCATAGTGACTATTGACACTCGTGTGACACACCTGATCACAAAAGTTGAAATTGACGACAGAGAAGTATTTATTGATCCGTATTGGCAACAATTCTTGGCATACAGCGGTGTTACAATCGAAGACGTAGAAGATAATCCAGGTTGTATTATTATGCCTAGCGAAAGAGTATTTTGTTATGAGTCTCAACATATAGATGACGTCGCTGACTACTACGCGCTAGTTGTTCGTACTTTGCAAGAGAAAGTAAGAAGAGGTGTTTTGAGGGGACGCGTAGCAAGCTTTACTAGAGAACTGTCTTTGGCCGCTATGATGTCTGGAGCACCGCAAGTAGATTCTGTCGACTATCATAATCTCAGCGCTAGTCGAGCTGTAGCCAAACAAATTTGGAGTCCGGAGCATTACCGCACTCTGAGTGATTCAGAATTGGCCGAGCTGACCTCATAATGACGGAAGTGGAGTTCCCTAGTTTTTGTATTTTTGACTTGCTAGGATACAGTTATAAACAAGGAGAACAGTATGAGTCACGAGGCAAAAATTCACGAAGCGCAAACAGCAATACTGAGAGAACTGTTATTTCACCCATCTGCGGGATTTGCACAACTACAAAAACCAACAGGGCTCGATAGTGATCATTTCAAGTTTCATATCGCGCGGCTGGTGCAGCTTGAGTATGTAGCTAAGACTGGTGAGGGCAAATATACCCTAACGACTCGTGGCAAAGAGTATGCCAATAGGTTGGATACAGACAGAAACACTATCGAAAAACAACCCAAGCTTTCAGTGGTGCTGGTTATTGAGAATAATGAGGGTAAATTCCTCCAACAAGAGCGCTTGAAGCAGCCCTTTTATGGCTTCTGGGGTTCTGCTACTGGAAAGGTTGGCTGGGGCGAAAAACTTTTGGATGCCGCAGCACGGGAGTTGAAAGAAGAAACTGGCCTGACCGCTGATCTGCGAGTCTCGGGTCTCTTTCATAAGCTAGACTATCACAAGGTTACCAAGAAACTACTGGAAGATAAGTATTTTGCAATCATTTACGGCGTAAATCCAACTGGTGAATTGATAGCCGATATGGAAGGTCACCACAATGAATGGCTTAGTAACGACGAGGTGCATAATAAAGAAAAAGTGTTCGAATCAATTATTGAGACAATCGAAATTGCTCGGAGTGAAGGCTACGACTTTGTTGAGAAAAACTATTATTATAATACCGAAGAATATTAAATTGCTTTTGGTTAACTTCTCAGGACACACTACACTTTATGAAGAGGATAACTTATGACAAATCATGAATTAAGCGCTCAGGCAAGAGATACTAGTCAGCATGTTTTATTTATTGGCAGAATGAACATGGCATTTGCGTGAGTTGAGAGAGTGCCGATGTATGGTGATGGTCGCAGAGAATCAGACGTTGAACACAGTTACATGCTGGCCCTTACTGCACAATACCTGGCAAATGAAGATTATCCGGAACTTGATCAAGGACTGATTACACAGTTTAGTTGGTTACATGATTTGCCAGAAGTCATAACTGGCGATGTGCCAACGCTTGGTATATCGGCTGAGGCCCGAGCCGAGAAGGAGCGCCAAGAGGCGGTGGCTACCTACTCATCACGGAGTTACCTGCAAGTCTAGGTCAGTTACTTGTTAGATATGAACAACAGGAGGAGTCTGAAGCGAGGTTCGTACGATTAGTAGATAAGCTAATGCCACTTGTGGTGAATATTGAGGGTGACGGCATGAGCTCTCTTGAAGGGTATGGTATTCATACAGCTGCTGACTTAGTAGACGCAGAACTTGCTGCAAGTGAACGACTACGTGCAGCCTACCCTGAGTTTCCAAAAATTACTGATCTGCATGAGATGTTGATTCGTGAACGTGCAACCGCGGTGTTTGGCGAAAGTAGTTAGTACTAAAAACAACTAGCCTTCGATGATATCTTCAGGAGTAAGTAGATCTACAATTTCTTCAATATTGGTGATTATCTTATCAAAGTCTAGCCGACTTTCCGCAACGCGCCCATAAGGTATCCCAACAATATCAATTGTCACTTCGCCCCTGACACTCGACTTTACGTACTCACTTACGAATATGGAGTCATCTTCATGTCTGGACATCCCATATGTTTGATAGAATAGATATTCACCGGCACCTATCGGAGGCTGTCCGATTACTGTCGGTGCGGTTTCTACGTAGAAACCACCAACTTCGTGTGCTTTTGAAAGTTCATATGTAGTAAGTAGTGTATAGGCTGGATTGTGTCTTGCTATACTAAAGCTACCGTCAAACCAGTCATCTATGCCTAGTCGCCCGAAGGCTGAGGTTAGCTTATCATGAAGGGCATTCACACGGGCTTTCAGTTCCGCAAGGCTTTGCGGTTCTCTATCACTACTTTTTGATGGGATTTCGCTCATACACTATTCTAAACATGTATTAGCGCAGAATACAACTCACCACTTATTCTTAAATGCGATGCCCTGGGATTTTAGTTGTGCGACGACTGTGTTCGTGGTTTCAAGAATTTGCTCAAGTGTAAGGTTTGGTTGCAGCAAGTTTGCCATCAGTCGAGCGTATTCTGGGGTATATTTTTCTATCAATCTCGGGTATATATGCCAATTTTGCTCATATGGTGCACCGCTAAGAATCGCCAGTCCGTACACGCCGCGGTAAGTTCGTTTCCATACCTGTTTATATATTTGTTCTTCAGTAAGATCTTTGATTTCATCTTGAGCATCTCGTGCCCATAGTTCTAGTGGTCGATTTAGTAATGTAACTAATTCTAGGTTTGTTTTTGGTAAGATATAGGCAAAGTCAAGCTCACGGTATCTAGGTAAGTAAATACCGTCACTTTCGCACGCAAATAAGGTACTTCTGCGAAATTTATCATGAAACTCACTTTGTGGCACTGCCATAACATCAAGCTTGGCTACGCCACGCTCCTTCCATTTAGGAAGAATTTCATCGAGCAGTTTTTCTCGTTTTTCAAAATGACCATCTTCGAAGTCGTTCTTTATGAAAATGGTGATATCGGCGTCGCTTTCATTCGGCACAAAATCACCTCGCGGGATACTGCCGTGCCAGTTAATGCTAAGAACATCCGGGTACACCTCTTCGGCAATACGAGAGATGTCATCTCCAAGTTCTCTTAGGTCTTCCGGTACATTCTCGTATCGAGAGCGGTTTACAATAATAGGTCTCAGTTCAGGTGCAGATTCTTTTAACATACTCCTATGATATAAGAGGAATCATATCTGGGCAATGAGTCGGTATAAGATAGCGACCGTTTGTTATACTAGCTTGGTGATAGACTTTGATTTACCCAAGGAGCTTATTGCTCAGGAGCCAGCGCAACCGCGAGATCATGCTCGCCTTTTGGTGTATAACCGCGCAACTAAGCAGATTACTGACGATTACTTCTATAATCTGCTAGAGTATTTGCCTGATCCCACCTGCGTGGTGGTTAATAATTCTAAGGTTGAGCATTGCCGAATGCTCTTTAAAGATGGCAAACAAGAGATCTTTATCTTAGAGACGGTTAACGATAAAACAGTACGAGCTTTGGTGCGTCCGGGTAAGTTATTTCGTCTTGGAAAGAGCCTGCAGCTGACTGAGAACGTATCGGTTACGACAACCGCTATAGATGATGACGGTATTCGTACTCTGGAGTTCTCGACTACTGTCGATCATCCAGAGTTGGTGGCGGCTCAGCATGTTCCCCTCCCTCCATATATTGCTCAGAATGATACTTTAGCTGAAGAGTACCAAACGATTTATGCCAAAGATATTGGCTCTAAGGCGGCACCGACGGCAGGGCTTCACTTCACACCAGAACTTATCAGGAAGATAAAAGATACTCGAGATTGGCAAGAGGTTACGTTGCATGTTAGTCTTGGTACCTTTGCACCGCTAACCGATGAGCAGCGAGCAGCAGGCAGGTTGCATAAAGAGACCTATGAGATTACTGAGCTTGCCGCGGAGGCTATTACGAGAGCGCCACACATTACGGCAGTCGGTACCACGAGTGTTCGCACCCTCGAGAGTAGCTGGATGGATGGTAGCCTGCAGGCTGGAAGTGGCTCGACAGACATTTTCATCCAACCAGGATATGAATTTAAACGGGCTAATGCACTGATTACTAATTTTCACCTACCTGGTACCAGTCTACTACTTATGATTGAGGCATTTGTGGGGTCAAAAAGTGAACTTATGACAATATATAGTCATGCAATCGAGCAAAAATATCGTTTTTACTCCTTTGGTGACGCTATGCTCGTCTTTTAGCTGCAAGCCATTGTCTGCGGATTTGACGGCGCTCTGTTTCAGTTATACCACCCCAGATACCACTATCTTGATTAGTAGTTAGGGCGTAGTCTAAGCAGTCGGCCTTGACAACACATGCGTCGCATATTGTTTTGGCGGCTGCTATCTGTGCAAGAGCTGGGCCAGTGTTACTTTTCGGAAAGAAGATATCTGGATCTGTTCCTCGACATTTTGCATAGACTTGCCAGTCGTCGCCATCTTCTCTTTCATTTGGTATAGCGTTAGGGTTAGACATAATGTATACATTATACAACATACTTGTCATAAAATAAAGCGAGTGGTATCACACCTTCTTTTTTAATATAACCAGATTTTCGATGTGTGGGGTCCGTGGAAAGAAGTTGTAGCCGTGGATGTAACTAATTTCATAGACATCGTGCAAGTATGAAATGTCTCGAGCTTGGGTAGCTGGATTACAGCTCAAATAGATAATTGTCTCAGGTGTTACTTCAAGCAGCCTGTCAGTAACATTTTGGTGTAATCCTGCTCGTGGTGGATCTAATATAATTGTTTTGTCGCTCGTAATGTTTTCAGTGGCGTGCTCAGAACTGGCAAAGATTACTTTTGCATTCGGTTTTATACGCTTGGCATTCGCTTTGGCTTCTTTAACGCAGCGCTCGTCTATCTCTACCATCTTCAATGCCTGTGTTTCAGCTGCAAGGCTGAGGCCGATGCTACCTGTTCCGCTATACATGTCTAGAAGTGGTTTTTTCTCGTCAATAAACTTACTTATAGCGGTGAGTGCTGCTTCGTACTGAGGGATATTAACCTGAAAGAAGCCATCAACTGCGTATGTGTAGCTTTTGCCCAAAACTGTGTCGGTCAATTGCTGTTCGCCTAGTTCTTTTAGAACTTTTGTACTTACGGATGCTGGACTTTTTGGGTTTGAGAAGTGGATACTGAGCCCGGCCACTGCTAAATCTTCAAGTTGCCATTTAAGTTTGGGAAATTTCTCATCTTTAACATAGAGTTGAGCGATAACTTTACCAGATTGGTCGCAGCGGATCATTAAAGTCTTAAGTTGGTATGCTTCTACCTTATTCTCACGTAGAAAATCTCTAATATTGCGCGCTGCTTGGTTGAGTGTTTCGGGAGCAAGGCTGGTGCCTTCCACTGGCTGTTTGGTATGTGAGCCGCGTTTGAAGAAAGCTAGATCTAGCTGATCTTCTTCATTGCTCCACCACCAGCTGAACTCTACTTTATTACGATAGCCGTAGGGCTCTTTTGGTGCACTAAAATCATTCAATGTTACTTTTATGTCATGCTGTGCAAACTGGTCTACTATCAGCTCTTGCTTGAGAGCATTCTCGTCAGTATAATCTAGAATTTGCCACGGGCTAGTGCTCAAATAGCTTTGCTCTTTGGCCGCAACTCGCTGCTTACTTGGGGTGATAACTTCCTCTACTATCCCCTCTGCCCAGCTCTTCTTGTTCTTCGTTAGTCGTACTTTTACGGTCTCGCCAGGTAGTGCGCCCCAGACAAAAACCTTCTTGCCAT
This sequence comes from uncultured Candidatus Saccharibacteria bacterium, assembly GCA_964632215.1. GTDB lineage: Bacteria > Patescibacteriota > Saccharimonadia > Saccharimonadales > UBA7683 > CAZWBG01. The sequence goes on from CAZWBG010000001.1 coordinate 95,500, forward strand.
CTTCGAGGCTACCGAGTGCTTGGCCGCCATAGACAATCTTATCTATTGTGAGAGTTTCGTATTTTGGTTCTTTCATGTCCACCTAGTATACAGTAGGTTGGTCTCTTGGGTTGCTTCAGATCGCCAAAACAGATACAATATTGTTGCTTCTCTGTTATATATGTAGTGTATATTCAGAGATTTAGTGGGGCGTGGCCAAGTGGTAAGGCATCGGCTTTTGGTGCCGACATTCGGGGGTTCGAATCCCTCCGCCCCAGCCATGCAAAGTGTCGAGTCTTCTGACTCGACTTTTTGCATCTTTGAGTCGGTGAGGTTTAAACACGCGAGTGAACATTCGGGGTGAGAAATGCCTGTGGCATTTCGCAAGGAAACCTACTCTTCAAAACTAGTTTTTGAAAGCTGTAGTTTCGGGCCTGCTGAAAGTAGGTCGAATCCCTCCGCCCCAGCCAAGACGAATGATCACCATAAGAAGCCATCAAATCGAATGGCTTTTTGTATTTCCACCCCAGTTGATCATTTTTTAGCACAAGGTTCTGAAGTACTAAATTGAATAACTCACGCTTTTGCTCTACTTCAGAAACGGTACTAACTAGTAAATCTTGAGGGGTTATTTTCTTGGCACAAAGAGTTTGTCGGTATTATGAATTACAAAGACTCGTCGCATTAAGTCTTCTTTTATATCTTTTGAAATGCGTCCGTATTGCAGAAAACGCTCCTGTACAGCCTCTTTAAAAGAATTCTCGGTCCTAACAGATCTCCGTGACCGAGCGGTATAGGTGGTGTCATACTTATGAATGATGACATATCTACTATTAGATACATTCATCCAACTGATAATTTCTCTCCAGATGTAACTATCGGTCTCTCCCATGGATGCGCCAAAGAGAACCACGACACTACTTAATCTAAGAGTTTTTCGAAAAGCTTCTAGTCGACCGTCATTTGCTGAATCAATTAACTTTGATTTGATAAGGTCATTCTTCTCACGAGTTGACATCCCATCATACAGTTGAGACTCATCACTCACTCCAAGTGTCATGTAAAGATCGACTGTACCGTGAAGATGTTGGGGTAATTGTAAATTGTAGCCGCGTGGTGTTAGGATTTTATCACCTGCGAGAATTTTTTCTAACGTCTTTGTATAGTTTAGTGACACGAAATTTAAGTAGACTGGTAAACTTTGCAGGATGCCTCTAACAATGTTGTATTGACCATCGTTAAGTCCATCGAACAATCCTTTTTCGTCGGCAGCAAACTGAAATTTGTCTGGTAGGTTCTCAATAGACTTTTCTTGACTATCTAAATAGTCTGCCAGGTCATCACGAACTCTATCCAGCTCTTCGTGGAACTTAATAGACTCATCTTCGCGCTTGCTTTCGGGTAACTTTCCAATATAGGAAGTGTGTTCGCCAAGACTTCTCTCAAAATCTGACCAAGTATCAAGATTACCACTGATCTCTTTGTATATTCGGTTGCTTCCAATATGATCTTTTTCTATTACATAAGCGTAAAAATCACTATACTTTGTCTTCAGTTCAAGCGATAGATCCAGCCCATTGCCGATAATGAATGTAACTTGTGCTGCCATACCTTTGTCCTTAATATTTATACCATTGTAGTATGACAGATTTACATCTTATGCCAAGTTTCGTTGACCTAAATTCTTTCTGAAACGTGTGCATTAATCCCAGCCAAGACACTTGTGTTTTAGAACCTCTGTTTTGAGGTTCTTTTGTTTGTTATAATTTTAGTAATGAATGAAATAATCCTAGAAACTGAGAATTTTGCTGTTGAAGTACCGGTGCAACCTTTTGTAAGCCGTGAAGATGGTGGACACCTACGCATCATGTCAAAGCTTGATGTGAAAGATCGTACTGAGTTAACTCTCGATCAGACTATTGAATATGCCCTACTCACAGAAGTTGTTGGCAAGGCTCTGGAGCTAACAATGACAGATCAAGGTATAGATATTGGCAACATAAACTGGCAAGAAATGGGAAACTGGAGTGTATTTAAGCCGGAAGGAATAAGACTCCATATGCATATATTTGGTAGAGCGAAAAATGCTGAGATTCAAAAATATGGAGAAGCAGTTAAATTACCGTTTAGAGATACTGGTTTCTATGACGATTTTTATAAGTTAAGTGATGATGATATATCCAAACTTAAAATTAAAATGCGAATAATCTTACAAAACGCTAAGTTTGCTACTCTGACAGAAAAGTTGACTTAAATAAGTAACTTGGAGATTGCTGTCTTCCTGAAACGCTTTCATTAATCCCAGCCAATACGCTTACGCTTTAGAACTTCCTAGAGGAGTTCTTTTATTTGCTATAATGACGATATGAAAACAATACTTGTAGATGCAATCAATGGGCTCATTCTTGAAGACGGAACTATCTTTCGGAAAATGTACGAAATGCTGGAAACTTACCCCAACTCTAAGATTGTCCTCACGGGTGCAAATGATGAACAGTTTGAGAAGTTTAACCTAGGCAAGTCGCCTTACGAAGTCTTTACGCTTAAACACAATCCAGAAAAGACAGACCCTAGCTATTTCAAAATTCTTTTAGAGAAGTTCAATCTAAAACCGCAAGACGTTATCTACTTCGAGCATAATATCGATGCAACGAAATCAGCTGAATCCATAGGGATCAATTCATACTTCTATGACCACACAAAAGAAGATATCGTTGCACTTAAAGATTTTATTGACACTAATATTTCATAGGCATCTTCTTTCTGAAACATACCCATTAGCTCCCGCTATAACATTTATGTTTAAATACTCTGATTTTCCCAGAGTATTTTTCGATGATATACTGCTGGTATGATTACAATAATTTTTTGGTGAAGCATTGGTTAGTAGCATTAAAGACGCTCTTCAGTAGGCTAAAATATTATAGGATAACGATATGAACAGAGCAATTGACAAAGACGTCTACGATAAATATCTGAAGAAACCATGGTATCTTCACCAACTTACAATGTCTATCTTATTCGCGGCGTGGATTTTGATTATCCCGCCTATTATCGGAATTGCTCTGCTCATTGTGAACACCAAAGACAATAAAAAGAAAAAACAACTTCTAGCAGATCTTAGCATTGATAAAGTTATTCAGCTCGATGTTCTAGAAAAGCAAATCGCTGATAAAATAAAGCACGATAAAGCTCTCAATGCCCTTACTGAGATTAAAGGTCGTTACACATCAACTAAGGATGAATTAGATAAGCTGTCGGCTGAGATAGCAAAGAAAACGGAACATAATCAGTCGCTCACAACTCTAAGCGGTGTCCAAAAGGAACTGACTAAACTTAAAGAGCAATACAAGACAAGTAAGGAAAAACTTGCTGAGCTTGCAGGGAAGATTATCGAAGCCGAAAACGAAGTTGATCTACAAGAAGCAGGTTTTTATGGACTTGACCTTGATGTTTCAACATCTGCGGAATATAAAACAAAGATGATTGAGCTGCAAGACAAGCAAAAAGACATGGTTAAGAGTAAGACTGCGTGTGATTTCTCTGGTAGCGTCACTTGGAATAATAGCCTGACTGACGGCAAGAAGATGGTTCGTCAAAGTATCAAAATGAAACTATGGTCTTTCAACACTCATTGCGACAGCGTAATTACGAAAGTAACATATCGCAACCGTGCATTGTCTGAAAGAAAGATACAAAAAGCATTTGATGTGCTTAACGCGAACGATAATCTTTCTACGATTAGCTATGATTATTTGCAGCTGAAGCTGGAAGAGCTTGGTGTCACCTTTAATTACAAAGAACAACTTAAGTATGAAAAAGAACTGTTACGTGAGCAACGCGAACAGGAGCGTGAAGAACGCAACCTTCAGCAAGAAATTGCACGCGAACGAGCCAAGATTGAAAAAGATCAGACACATATCAACACAGAACTTGCTCGTTTACAAAAACTGCTACTTGAAGAAAGAAACGATAAGCAAACGCTACAAAAAGAAGTTGATGGGCTTGAACAAAAACTCCAGAAACTTAATAAGCGGAAAGAAGAAGTGGACTTTCGCGAGGCGCATGCAAAAGCTGGATATGTCTATGTAATATCAAATGTCGGTGCATTTGGTAAAGATGTTATTAAGGTTGGGGTCACTAGACGTCTTGAGCCTATTGAGCGTATTAATGAGCTTGGTGATGCGTCTGTTCCGTTCCGATTTGACGTGCATGCACTTGTCTTTTCTGATCATGCTTTTAAGCTTGAAAAAGCACTCCATGACAGATTTTCAAAACAGCGCATGAACCAAGTCAACAGTAGAAAAGAGTTCTTTAGAGTGTCGCTTGAAGAAGTGCGCAAGGCCATTACCCAAGAGTTTAATGGTAATTCCGTAGAGTTCCATATGCAGCCAGAGGCAAGAGAGTTTAGGCAAAGTATTGCGAAACTGAGACTAAAACAGCAGAGTCGATAAGCTGTGTACTCCTTTGTTTGCAAAGGTGTGACGACCGAGTCTTAGCCATTCTGTTCGAAATAGGTTCGAATTTCAGCGTGCAATGGAGCCAAAAGGTATTTATACAAACGAGGGGGTTATCCGCTGTGGCGGATAAGACACACAGTTTTGGTCAATGCATTCAGTGTGAAAATGCTCTGTGACTATTTACAATTAACACTAGTTGTTGTATAATGTGTATTCGGTAAGATTAATTCTTGCTGACTACTATCTGAAATATGAGGTAGTGAAGAGGGAATATTTTTCTCTTCTGTTCTTTAACGTGCTAGCTCAGTCACCTTATTTGAGGTAGGTCAATCGTCATTAAAGTAATTAATGGTGTTTGGCCCACCTCAAAACTAACAAGGAGACACTATGGGTAAGCGAATGGCAAGTGTTGCACTGGCAGTCATCACCGTCCTGGCGATGGCTAGCTGCAGCAGCGACGCTGATGTGGCATCGGACAACCTATCCAAGAAGGCCGAGCAGTTCGAGATCAACCGCCGCATCGTGTTCTTCAACGGTATCACCGACGTCTACATGATGACCATCGAGGGCTTCTGCTCCATCGAGGCTGATGCCGCCGATACCCAGCTGGAGGTGACTTGCAAGGTGGGCGAGGATGCCTATAAGAAGCACTTCCTTGGGCTGTCTGACAATGTCTCGTACTTTGTCGAGCAGATCGAAGCCGCTAACGTCGACGTTTACCACTACCAGGTGATTTTCAAGCCTGAAGTCATTATTCCTGATATCCGAACGGAGACGTCTGGCGATGACGGCGGTGAGGAAGGTAGCAACTAGAGCTTCGGCTTGGTGAGCTAGCACTAAAAAATCCTAAGAAATCCTTAGGTCTGTACCGAAGGTATATGATGGTTACCATCGCACAATACCTTCGGTACAGCTAGAGTCCGTAAGTATTACTTGCGCTGATGAGATCTGAAAGATCGAAACTCAACCCTTCCTGAAACACATCCATTAACCTCAGCCAATAAAGAAACTTACCTCGTGCGGATTTTTATTGGCTGCGCCACCAGCATGAAAATTTCGGGGCGCAGAATGTGGCTGAATCCCCTACCCAATTATGATGGTATTAAATAAAAACCTTAGTTCCCACAGAACTCTCCTGTATTGGAAGGTTATTTTTTTATAATTCCATAAGTTGTAGTTTTCTCGTCTGCTAGGGATCGGATCTTCTAGTCCTTCATTGAAACATGGAGCCAGTCAAACACTTAGGGTATTGGGCGGATCGAATTGCGCAAGTTTTACGTATGAGCAAGATTTGGTATACTAATAAATACTTATGTTAAATATGAAAACCATACATCAATCAAAAATATATAATACCAAAACTTTATGGTTTATCGGAGCTTTCGTTGCTACTGTTAGTTCCTTTGCGTTGCTATTCTCTATTTTTACATTACAAACGCAGGCAGCAACCGAAACAGTCTACTCAAGCGACTTTGAGACTGATACCGCAGGATGGGGAGGAAGCGGCTCTATTACCCGAGTTCCGAGTGGAACTGATGGTATTCCATCGGCTGGTGGCAACTATTTTGCTCTGGCGAGCGGTTCATATGTCGGGCCAAATACGCAACTCGGTGGCTATAGCAGTGTCTGGCCAGGAGACTGGAAAACAAGCATCGATATATACTTTGATTCAACCTGGGCTGAAGGATCAGGATTCATTTACTCAGTTGCGTCAAATAAGCCCGATGGTACACCCCTCCGCGACTTTATATTGCAAGCTGGTGTACTTAATGATGAATCTACCGGAAATGTAAACAAATTTGTTGCCTTGGCCGACACTGCTGGTTCACCAACGAGTGATCCGCTTTACCATATAAAGGCCATGCCTGCAGACCGACGTGCAGAGATTACCGAGGCTGGTTGGTATACTGTCGGTCACAGCTTTCAGAATATCAACGGCAGGCTGGTGGTAACGGTTACATTATCCGATTTATCGGATACACCTATTAAGTCTTGGGTTATTGACTATGACTGGGTAGATGACGTAATACCTGACGATGTTGGTGGTAATAGGTATGGTTGGTTCACGCATGCTGTGGTGCCTGGTGGTGTCGCTATCGACAACGTGACTCGTTCGGTGAGCAATAATGAATATAGTATAGGTGATGGTGCCACGAATCCAGTTAGCGTAGCTTTGCAAGAAAATCAAACCATCACTTTCCTGGATGTGATAGACGGAGCGGTAGTCAGCCCTGTTGATATAACTGTAATCGGGGCCTCGAACGGCGTCCAGATATTTATCCCCAGGGATACCCATATTACCGCAGACGACCCTAACTGGGATGGTGTGCTACGAGCACCAATTGTGTTGCCAGTAAAGTCGTCGATATCTCCTGAGGGCAAAAAAGTAGTAGTAGATTTGGCTGTGAAGGTTGGATCAGATACGCCCCTGCAGTTTTCTCACCCCGTTAAGCTTGTTCTTCCGGGCCAAGCGGGTAAAAACGCAGGGTTTTTAGATGAAGATCAGGTTCTGCATGTTATCAATACCCAGTGTGGTGATGATCCCGCGACGGTGCTAGTAAACGGTATTAATGAATGTTACGTCACGGACGGCAATGACTTAGTAATTTGGACTACTCACTTTTCGACATACCTCGCATACTCGACCTCAGAAGGCTCAGGCATTACGGGCGGGCTTGCTAGTAGTGGCGTAAATACCGACTTGTATGTCACTTTGGTTGCACTGCTATTCGCGACTAGCCTGAGTTTTGTACTAACGTATACATATCTGACATTACACCGTTCTTCGCGATAATCCCCCACAGACCTTTAGACGGGGCTAGTAATTCAAATAGTTTTTCGTATTCAGAGCGTCCTGTCGTAGCTTTTGACAAGGTTGTTTTTATTGATCGGCCTTAAAAATCCTAAGGAGAGAACCCTAAACTTGCTGCTTGCTTGCAAATACACTCTCTTACATTTACACTAAGCTTAAGTAATAAGGAGTTAAGTAGATGCGCTGGGTACGATCAATCTTAGCTATGTTCGGGCTCATAATCTTATCAGTATTGATGAGTAGCTTTATGACGGTTGATGCTCATGCGGCAACTCCTGGTGATGTCGGAACTTGGTCGACAGGGACACCACTTCCGTCAGTCAAAGCTTATTCGGGCTCTGTGGCCTACAACGGCTACGTGTATGTTCTCGGTGGCTTTAATGGAGATAGTACTGCTGTCTATTACGCACCACTGAACCCAGACGGTTCGGTTGGTAGCTGGGTGACTTCAAGTAATGCGTTGCCGACAGGGCTGTATGGAACTGTGGCAGTAGTTAACAACGGCTACGTATATGTTATAGGTGGATACGGTGGCTCACATTCTAGTGATGTTTTTTATGCGCCGCTTAATAGTGATGGCTCCGTTGGTACTTGGACAGCAGGTACAGACATACCGGCTGCTATGGTGGATATCAGTGCCGCGGTCAACAACGGCTACCTCTACCTTACGGGTGGTAACGATGGAACAGGAGAATTCGAGACCGTCTATTACGCGCAGTTTAACTCAAATGGCTCGATTAGTAACTGGACGGCCTCTGACCCTATGCCTATAGCGACGAGTGGCGCACGATCAGTAGTAGACAACAATTACCTATACGTTATTGGTGGATGGAATCTAGGAACAGCACTGGATACCGTACGGTACGCCCCCCTTAATAACGATGGCTCCGTTGGTAGTTGGCAAACAGCAGCCAATAATATGCCTGCAGGGCTGGTAATGCCCTCGGTTGTAACCCACAGAGGTTACTTATTTGTGCTGGGTGGCTTTGATGGCTCGGCACAAGATGAGGTATATTCAGCAGCTTTCAATTCTGATGGCTCCATAGGTGACTGGTTGACTTCACCAAATAGCTTGCCAGCACCTACATACGGTGCGGCTTCCAGCGAGTACAACGGCTTCGTCTACATGATTGGTGGAGTAGTCAACTCATCAATTAGTGACAGTACTTACTTCGCGCAGCTGACTGGGCTACCGATACCCGATCCTATTCCTAGCCCTGATGTGCAGCCTACTCAGCCCATAGGTGGTGAAACGCTCGCTGACACTGGTCAAAATGCTACTCTGTTTGTGGCACTTGGACTAATAATACTAAGTGGAGGTATCCTGCTCGGTATGCGACGACTACATCGCTCTTGATCTAGCCAGACTTACTTCTCTCAGATATACTGGTAGTTAGAGCGATTAAGTCCATATTTCCACTATGCCAAGTACTACTCTTCTTGGGTAACATAGCAACTGGCACGCACATAAGAATGAGTCAGTATATTGTTGGTCGAGCGAATACTGTAAAAGCAACTCAACAAAGGAACATTTACTATGTCAAAAATGACAAAAGAAGAAGAAATGAACTGGTACGAACAGTCAAGAAAGCATTGGCGTTCTTGGGGTTCGTGGTTCAGCTGGGGTTCTCCTGTGGGCTTGGGTATCTTCTTACTCGCCGTTGCAGGTACCGTGTGGATTCTTGCTCAAATCTAGGGCAACTAATAAATAAAAGCAGAGTGCTACTAAACGGCACCCTGCTTTTATTTGGAGTGAGATGAGGCAGTAGTCCCCTTATTTACTCCGAAGGATCTTTTCCATGGGTTTGCCTTTAGCTAGTTCATCGATTAGTTTATCAAGGTAACGGATTTCTTGCATAGTTGGCTCTTTGATATCTTCTACACGAATACCGCAAACTACACCAGTAATTAATTTTCGTGACGGGTTCATCTTAGGAGCTCTTGCAAAGAATGTTTCAAAGTCTGTTTCTTGTTCCAACTCTAACTCTAGTTCTCTTTGGTTATATCCTGTCAGCCAAATAATGATTTCATCAACCTCTGTCTTGGTTCGTTCTTTCTTTTCAGCCTTTGTAATGTAATGTGGGTAAATACTTGCGAAGCTGACTGTATAAATTCGATGTTTTTCCATGATTGTATTTTAACATGCAGAAATTTGCTTCAAAGTTATGTAACGTGATCAAGTTCAGCAAAGATTTTTTTAAACGTATGTTACCAGTCAAAGTCTGCGGTAGCGGTTTTTGGTCTTGATCTAGGAGTGCTTGCTTGAAGATCGGGGTCTCGTAGATTAATTTCGTCTTCATTTTTGTCTGGGTTAGTCTCTTTAGCAACACTGCGTGATTCAGCTATACAAATCGCTATGGATTTTGCTCGCTGGACCACTTCTTTACTTAGTCCTTGGTAGTGAATTCCTTGACCACAGGTATGACCATTCTTAGTAGATTGTGTATGGTATTTATCTAATGGGCACAACGCATCAGTTGTCATAACAAAAACTTGTTCAGAAATGTTCATCGCAGCCTTCCGCAGATCTTCGTTACCGACATATATCTCTCTCAGAAGATCCTCTATATATGGAATAATGGTTGTATCAAAAATACTGTGTGAGTTCATAACATAACCAATACCCGTACTATCTTTATAGACCTTACCCCACCTAAAACGTTTTGGATCTTCAGGATCAACAACTAAATCAGGTATCGATTCTAGCTCTGTGCTTAGCTCCATGTGTTGTATGTCCTCACTAGTTCCGTATACTGCCCTCATTAAGGTACGTCCGTAGCCGTTGAATACATTTGCATCGCGTGCTCCAGATATCTTAACCTGATAGTCTCCCTTCATCGCAAGCTGGGCTACGCTACGACGCACGGCAAATCGGTGCAACATTTCTACACCTGCTGAGTCCTTCTTTTCAAACTTATACATATCCGGATCGCCAAAGGTAGTAATCTCATCGTCTTCGAACAAGTTTTTTACTAGCCCCTTAAAGTTTCTAACGACCTCAGTTCGACGTATTCCGAGATCTCCGTGAACTCGAAGCATGTCACTGTAGGTTACGAAGGTAGGTAGATACCGAGCTTTTACTAAGATAGGGTGGTGTGGGCCGCTAAAGTAAAAAGCTTGAGCCGATGAATCAAGCTCACCTATCGTTGTTGGGCCGATAAGTTCCTTAATGGTAAGTCGTGGTAATCCTTCAAGTTCTATGTCTGCGAGTCGCAAGAACTCCTCTGTAGTAGGAGTGACAACTCTAGCGTTGATGGCCTCTTTGGCTTCAGGCGGCATATTAGCAAAGACAAATTGACCCAGCGCTTCACCTGAATATCTTGTGCCGTAGACGTATTCTGCTGATCCGCCATATCTTGGACTCTTCATAACTACCTATTATTAATCTACAGATACAAATCAGCAAGCATGAGCAAAATATGGATCCTTAACTATCTTGTTCGAATTTGCTATAGTGACAATGTGATTATCAAAAGTAAAACACGAAGAATATTTGTCGGTATCGTCGTTGTAGGCGGTTTGGTAAGTGCTATACTTTTTGCATTTTTTTCAATCACTAATTATATTGAGAATCGTAGCATTGCTTCCGCCCGAGCTACTGCTGAACACGAGGCTGACGAAAAGTTTGCCAAGTTAAATATAGACCTGCAGATAGCTAGTATTTCTCAACAACCAAACATCTCCTCAAAAGTTGATGTGTGCTACGTCGGTCCTAAGACGGATCTCTTTGGAGGACCGAGAGAGAGCTGCTATCTTCGTTACGCAATGGCATATGCTACTGGTCTAACGTACAGCCAGATACTTGAAAAGTTGCATTCAGCACCTGTAGAACAAAGACTCCTGGGATCACCTAATCAGAATGAGGAAGCTTACTCTGGTTCGTGTGGTTTGCTGTATCGAAACTACGATGAGAACACAGTGAGTGTTTCTTACGAGAGTTCTCATTATGTATATCCAGAATTTTGTGATCGAGCTAATAGAACTAAGGGCGCCTCTAGTACTAGGGGCGTGATTCTTGACGAAGATTTATCAGTCAAGACATTTTATAATGACGTAGTCAAGCCTCCTGCTGAGCCACTTGCTTATATCTGGTTAATACTCGACGTTGAATACTATAATGGAGACGCTCGATGTTTCGACCTACTCTGTATAGCGCCCCGTGGACCCCGTCACCCAGCGCTTCCCTAAGTGGTAAAGTATGATGATTCCTGGCTATTGCGAATATGACAGTAGAGCGACAGGTGTTCTACTGGTGGGATGCGGAATATGACGGATATTTTAAGCTATCTAACGAAAGCTGCCCAGTAACCGAAAACGTATATTCCACTTGCAAAGAATATCCCCGTGAACATCCATTTCTTGTAAATAGCTTTATCAAGATCTAGTATATAAACTGCCACAGTAGCAATAAGTACACCTGGAAATATAGGACACAAAAAAGAGAAGATTCGTAGACCGTGCCTATCTATAATAATACGGGCTTTTGCAACTTTTTTATTATCATCACCTTCTTCGAATACTCCAACGACTTTCTTTCCAACTTCTCTTTTACTTATCTTGTCCTTGAAGCGCTCATCGGTTACTCGGTTACCGATGTAAATTACCACGAAGGCAGATATTAACGAACCAAGCGCATTACCAAGCCATACAATAATCGGTGAACTATCAACCTGAAAACTTATTGGAATTGAAGCACCGCCGAGTACTATGCATAGCACAGCGATTTTAATGATATTAAAGCTCTATAACTGCATTCTACAGTATTGGGAACATGATCTGTACGGTACTGTCATTTAACTCGACTAAAGAACGGCGTTAGTACTATAATGAGGATAACTTAATAAGGAGAATACATGCGCGGACCGATAGATTACATTATTGTAGGATTCAAAGGTAATAAGTTCGACGGTAGTATTTTAAAAGCTATCGGTGATGCAATTGATTCAGGAGCGATTAGTCTAGTGGCACTCTCGCTGATTCAAAAGAATGTTGATGACACGGTCACAGTGCTTGACGTTGCTGACTTGGGTGATGAATACGCAGTAGAGTTTATTCAGAAATATAAAACAGATGAAGAACTTATTGTTCAGGATGATATTGATGAGGTAGCTGAGCTACTCGAGGCTAATACGAGTGCAGGACTTCTCATCGTAGAGCAGTTATGGGCAAAGCCACTTAAGAAAGCTCTTATAGATGCAAACGGCGTCTTAGTAGCAGAGGGACGTATTCACCCAGAAGCAGCAGCAGAACTTAATAACGAAGGAGAAAACTAAGATGCCAGGATTATTACGCGGAGTGGCACGAACTGCAGTTATTGCAGGAACTGCGACACATGTTTCAAACAATGTAAGTCGTCGACAGGCGCAACGCTGGAATGCTGACGAGCAACAAGCTGCTCCAGCCCAGCCAGAGCCAACATCGGGTGTTAATGACCAGATGGCTCAACTACAGCAACTGGGACAGTTGAAAGATCAGGGAATTCTTACGCAAGAAGAATTTGACGCAAAGAAAAAGCAAATACTCGGTCTGTAAAAAATATCCAGAGCCTTCTAAGCTGTAGTCCCTTGAAAAGGGGTTACTATAAGCGTAGAGTGAAAACGGATGGCAAATCAAACGAGCGGAGCAATATGGCGGCAAAAGCAGCATACGGCAAAAACTCACGACGCCGAAAATTGGCGCTGCTTCTTCCTGGCCATAACGAAGAAATTATTATTGCTTCCACTATCCGTTCAGCACGTGCCGCAGGCTTATCGGTAGATGACATCTATGTTGTTGATGATGATTCAAACGACAAGACACGGCGCGTAGCACTCTCCGAGCTTCCTAAGCAAAACGTATTAACCGTAGTTCGTAGCGGTAAGGCGCGTGCGGTTAAAAAGGCACTCGATCACTTCTCGATAATTAAGCGCTACACATGGGTACATGTTGCCGATGCTGATAGTATCTTTTGCCCCGACTACTTTCGAACTTATCGCAAGCATCTTAATATAAAACAGTGCTCAGCGGCTGTTGGCTTTGTTCAAAGTATGCGAGGTAACTGGATTGCAACTTATCGAAGCTTTAGTTATACATACGGTCAGCATATCTTTCGGAGGATACAGTCTTGGTTTGGTGTCATTGCTATTTTGCCAGGTCCAGTAACGTGTTTCAAAACAGATATTATTAAAAGTCTTGATTTTGCTACTGAGAGTTTTACCGAAGACTTTGACCTCACATTACAAATACATCGCAAGCGGCTCGGGCGCATTCAATTCATTCCTGAGGCAGTTAACTTTACTCAAGATCCGCGAACACTGGCGGATTTTTATAAACAGACGCTACGTTGGCAAAGAGGCTTCTTTCAAGGACTCCGTAGGTATCACATTGGGCTCCGACCGCACATGATCGATTTGAGTATTGGGTATCAGGTTAGTGAAAGCGTTTATTATCTGGTGCAACTATTCTTACTCGTACCGCTACTTTTACTTTTGACAGGACACGCCGAGAGGTTTTCGGCTATGGTACTTCTTGCAGACTTGGTTATTATTTTTTTGCTGGCTCTATTTTCGGCAATCGTGAGCCGTCGCCCGATTATACTTGTTACAATCTTCTACTTTTACTTTCTGAAGCTCGTTGAACTAGCGGCTTTTGTTCAAGCTTTTGTTGAGATTATGATACTTCGGCGATTTCATACTGTTCCGAAGGGTTGGGAAACGGAAGATCGTCGATATGAAATTCCAGCAGACAATATTGAAAGCTTGCAGTGAAAGTACTTTCTACAAAGAAGAAAACATCAACTCTCATAATTGCCTGCGGTATAGTCGCCTTCTCCTACTTAGCGTATCGTATAGCTTCACTTGGTCTGCAGACTCTTCTGATCGAGCAAGCTATTGCAGATCCGCGCAGCAATGCGTCGATTGTCTGCAGCAAGGAAGAGGATAGTAATCTGACTGATCCAGCCCCACTTTTATCAGAGTCATATCAGAAGCGGGTACGAGAACAGCAGGCACTATCCCCTAATTTGGCTACGAATGCAGATCTTAAGCAAGTAGATGCGGATCAACCAACTGGGTTTAGTCATAATGTTGAGAATGCTCAAGTAACTTACCAGCGTACAACAGACACTGATGGTCGCCTATTTCTTCGGGCGACTAGTTTGCAACCACCTTCGACGCAAAATGTTATGCCAAACTGGCAGTTTGACCCCGTTAGGATTGGCCAATATAAAACATATGCTTATAATTTTTGGTATCGTAGTGATAGTCCTGTTGATGTAACACTAGAATACACAAAAGATGACGGACCACACTACTCCCATATTATTACACTCGAACGGACGGCGGAGTGGCGCCAAATGACCGCACATTTTAACAATACCGAGTCGGCCAGTACATTTAGAGTGTTGCTTACAGGAACAGATGCAGGAAATGTTGACACACGTGATTATGATATTCACCAGATTCCTGATGCAAGTCTGCGTAGTGGTACGGTGAGCGTGACCTTCGACGACGGCTGGCAGAGTACGAAAGATATGGCGCTGAAGCTTTTAGACAAATACAAAGTGCGTACAACGCAGTATGTCATTAGTGAGGTTGCTGACAGTAGTACTCCTGAATACATGGATATACGAACTATCAAGGGTCTCAAGAAAAAAGGACATGAGATTGGGTCTCATAGCCAAACTCATTGTAATCAAACGGTACTCAGTAACACTGATATTGAAAACGATGCTCGGGGAAGTAAGTCGCAGTTAGAACAACAAGAGCTTGGTCCAATTGATAGTTTTGCTTACCCACTCGGTCAGTACAATCAGGAGACCCAGTCGATTTACTCAAAAGTATATCCACTTGTTCGCACATCTGACGCAGGATATAATGATCGCTATTTTGACGAAACTAGCATTCGTTCGATGGGCATTTTAGACAAAGTTACTGATGATCAATTCCAGGAGATGCTTGATCATGCAAAGCAGCATAATCTTTGGCTAGTGCTAGTATATCACCGCGTTGATGAGTCTGGTGAATATAATGTCACACACCAGCAACTTGAGAAACAGCTACAAATGATTACCCAGAGTGGTTTGTCTATCGAGCCACTATCACAAGCAGCTCACAACATTCGGCAATAATGCCACTCACCTGGGCTAACGACTTCTTTGTAGGCTCGCAAATTTTAAGACAACTCCAGCACCTAAGGTGACTGTGGTGGCGAAAGCTGCTGAGAGAAGTTCTTTCCATATATTGTCCAGTATAAATCTATTGTGACATCCACTACAAAGCCGCCAGTTCGACAATATTCGATTTAGTCGCGGTAAGAAGATATTCAAAGATGTGAGCAATGTGTGGCATAATTAATTTTAGAAGACTTAAAAGAAGGGTTGTCATGAGCAAGAAAGAAGAAATCACTACAAAGAGCGCGAGCCCATTGCTGGGCATTCTACCATTTATCGGGGTGATACTATTTATTATTAGTGTTGTGCCGATTATACTCGGTGACCGTAGCGGTGATTGGCAGCGCCAAGTGGTGCAAAACGCCGTGGTCTACACAATCGGCTGGGCGGGACTTGGCGCAGGTATATCGCATCTATTTTTTGGTAAACAGATCTCTAAGTCAATTGGATTTCAAAAAACTCCGTATGAACTAGAGGTAGGTTTTTGTGACCTCAGTTTCGGTATCGTCGCATTGATGGCTCCCTCATTCTCAACAGATTTTTGGCTAGCAGTTATACTCATGTGTTCAATTTATCGCTTTGGCTGCGGTATCGGACACGTTAAACAGATTATTCAGGAGCGTAACTTTGCAATTAATAACACCGCAATATTGTTTCTTGACTTCGTTGTTCCTGCACTGCTTATATGGTCTTACTGCGCCTGGATTGCATAATTAATAGAACTCGAACAAATTAAGCGGAAGATTATATGAGCACACATAAAGAAATTAAGATGTATGACGCGACACTTTTGGAGAAGATCCATGAGTATGACGAGGTGTATAGCTTTAAGTTTAGTAAAGATAAAGATATCTCTTTTGTTCCAGGCTATTATACTCACCTACTCGTTGGTGAACCTCACCCAGATAATGTACATAAAATGTCACTAGCTTCGTCTCCTTCAGAGGACTTTTTGCTTTTTTCTATGGACACGCAATCCCAGAGCACCTTCAAGAAGGCATTTCTGCTCCTGAAGCCAGGTGACACCGTGCAACTATTTAAGACAAAAGGGGTGTCGATACTGCCAGAGGGAACTGATCGCTCTATTTATCTTATTGCTGGTGGTATAGGAGTTAGTCCATATCGATCGATGATGTTAGACGTTATTGGTAAGGATAGTGGACACAAACTGGAATTAGTTCATGTTGCTAGAAGCGACTTCTTGTTTGAAGATACACTTGAGGATCTACCATTTTCTCAAAAAAGAATTAGATCGAAGGATCTTAATCAAGAGCTAGACGGTCTAGTAGCGAAAGAGCCAGCGGCATATTTCTTCGTATCTGGCTCTGAGCGATTTGTGGATGGTACCATTGAATACTTAAGATCTAAGGGTATCGCCGACGATAGCATTGTTCTTGACCGCTTCGACGGTTACTATACTGACTAAGTGCTAGTTAGCAGCTTTGCGGCGGAAGAGATAGGATGCGATAGGGATACTTACAACTAAGAGTCCTATGCTCCAGGCTACAGCAAGCCAGCCGTAGTTTCCGATCGGCAGGTCGAGCATAAGAGCGCGTACAGCATTGACTACTTGTGTAATAGGCTGATTCTCTGCAAACATCTTTAGGTATTTAGGCATACCCTCAGCCGGCACGAAAGCGCTACTGGCAAATGTAAGTGGGAAGATAATAACAAATGTAAGCCACTGCACTGCTTCAACACTCTTTGCAAATACGCCAACAATGGCCATGAGCCATGAGAACGCCAGGGTAAAGAGTACGAGGATACCTATGATCTGTAGCCAAGCAAAAAAGTCACCATTACTACGAAAACCAATTATGAGACCAGTCAATAGCATTACTGCTGTTGAGATGGTGTTACGCAGGAGATCAGAAATGATATGACCGTTAAGTACCGCACGGTTAGACATTGGGAGTGAGCGGAATCGATCAATAATCCCTCTTTGAAGGTCGCTACAGATAGCTACAGCTGTGGTGGTTGAACCAAAAGCTACAGTCTGAACGATAATACCAGCCATAAGGAAGTCGAGATAGTTGATACCAGGTGGCAGTGACTTATCGATTGCTCCACCAAACACGGCCGCAAACAGGATTAGGAACATGATTGGTTGGAAGAAGGCTCCAAGCAATTGATCAGTATTACGAATAATATGCGTGCTGCTACGCTTAACCATCACCCAAGAGTCAATGAATGAAAGCACTACTTTTGGCTTCTTCTCAAATTGTAGTGTAGTAGCCATTACTCCTCCCCTTCTTTCTTGGTTTTTGTCTTAATCTTACCAGTTAGCGAGAGGAACACATCATCAAGTGTCGGTTTATGAACTTCAAGGAGATCAATCGAGATCTTAGCCTTAGCAAGTTTGTCCAAAACGTTCTTCACATCCTTGTTTACATCATCAATAGTAAGACTTACGGTAAATTCTTTATCTTCGCTTACTATGACCTCTTTGCCGAGAAGTTTTTGTGCTTTTTCGAGTGTATCTGTGTTCGCAAAAGTAAGTTCAAGTCGATCTTTACCAACCTTACGCTTAAGTTGTGAGGCCGTACCTTCTGCGATAACTTTACCACCATCAATAACTACAATCTGATTTGCTAACTGATCAGCTTCTTCGAGGTACTGCGTTGTGAGTAGAATAGTTGTACCTGTTGCCATGAGTTTTTTGATAATGTCCCACATAGCAAGACGTGAGCGTGGATCAAGTCCGGTTGTTGGTTCATCAAGGAAGATGATTGGTGGAGTGGCGATCAAACTCACTGCAAGGTCTAGGCGACGACGCATACCACCAGAGTAAGTTTTGGTTGGTCGATCGGCTGCATCGAGTAGGTCGAACTCAGCTAAGAGTTCAAGAGCCCGAGCTTTGGCACTTGCTTTAGTAAGTCGATAGAGACGACCCATCATCACAAGATTTTCTCGCCCTGTGAGAAGCTCATCTACGGCTGCAGACTGTCCTGTTAAGCCAATAACGCTACGTACTTTGTCTGCATGTTCGGCAACATCAAAACCAGCCACCTTAACTTTACCTGCATCATAGTTCAGTAGAGTGCTGAGAATACGAACAGTAGTTGTCTTACCTGCACCGTTAGGGCCAAGTAGGGCAAGCATAGTGCCTTTTCCTACGTTTAAATTAATACCTCTAAGGACCTCATTTGTTCCATAAGATTTTTTGAGTCCTCTAACCTGAATTGCATACTTTTTTTCTGCCATAATCTAGCATCATTTTAACATAAGTCAAACTATAATTCGAGCAATTTGTTCGGATATCTTTACTCACGGATATTAAAACATACCAAGTCCTCTGCTACTTTGCAGCCGCTGGGCGTTTGAAGTACGTTCTAAAGCTGATATCTTCTATCAGTATTTCTGGTGACTATCAGGACCTCTTTTGGTCTAGATCTCGTTGATTTGTTCTTGCGTTAAAGGTGCCCAGGGTGAGTTATCGGCATTTGATGATGCAGCTGCCGGGCTATTGCCCGTGTTCCACCATTTTGCCTGGTAAGGTACACCGTTGAACAGTACACGCTGGCTGGCTTCATAGGTGTCTGTCCCCGACCATTCCTTGTATGTTCCTGCTGGTACTGTAGACTGCGGGACTGGCTTCTCGCCTGGTAAAACTGGACCGATTAGTTGCCACGGCGTCTCCCATGTTTGTAGTACGGGATTATCTGGGACTTCATTTTGTGTCCACCACTTGGCTTCATAGACATTATGACGCCATACAACTTTCGTACCCTGGAGATATGCACCTGAGGCCGACCAGATCTGGTACGGGCTATGAGCGGGATCATCTGGTTCTTGAGAGGTTTTTGAAGCTGGATCGGCGGTTGTTACTACGCCAGCGCTCAGTGACATACTTCCATTGAAACCTATGCCGAGTATAGATGCAAAACTCTGTTTGTCCTGCGCTATACCACTGCATGAATCAGAGACTACCTTTACGTCAACATAATTACCACCACAGCTAATATCACGATTTGCTGACCACATCGACATACGTCCTAGACCTTGTGAGTGTGCAAATTGATTAAGACCCTTTGCATCATCAAGTGTGAATATTTCGCCAGCAACGTCATTTTGACCAATCATTGGAGTTGCACCAAGCTTTGACCATAAGGTTGCACTGCTTAAGTTTACGTTAGACTGCTGATATAGAACGCCAAGTTGACGATGTGTCTGAATTAGGGCGCTTTTAGAGCCATCTAGCATGGTCTTGCCTGCTTCAAGGCTTGCACCATAATCCATCGTCATAACATTGACGCCCGCTAGATCAACACCACTCTTAAGTAGTTGAGTCACTGCATTCGTTCCGTCCTCTGTAAGCCCTTGTGGAGCAACTGGTAGTGTTACCCAAACAGCAAGGCTTTTGCCTGTTGCACGACGCTCAGACTGTAGGGCTGCGATAGCAGTTGCACGACGAGATCCGGCAGCGGTATCGGTTAGTCCTGAATTTTCGAGATCAAGGTCGATAGTGTCGATATCGTATCGTTCGACAACTGATCTGTAGGCTGCTAAAAGTTTGGTGCTATCGGTACACTTTACGGCTAACTCGTCATTATTTAGACCACCAAATGATACAGCAACACTTCCACTTTGTTGTTTAAGTCGAGCTACTCGGCGATCTAAATCTAGAGAAGCACTTGCTTGATCCATTGTGTAGGCCCCGCCCCAAGAAGGCGTACAGGCATCAGACGGTAACGACACAATAAATGAAAGTACTGCGTCACGGTTCGAATCTGTGCCCATTTGCTCAAAAGCAAATGATGGCGTGGCCGTAACATCTACGTAAGGTGCAAACCAGGGCTCATGAGAAGCTGTTGCTTGTTCTGTTCGCCATCGCTGCGTACCAAAGATGCCACCAGTAATAACGCCAACAATAACAAAGATCGCTAGCGCTACTCGCCAAGGAGACAGTTTTCGTTGCGGCGCGAGGTTTGGTAAATTTTGTTTGCTCATTATACTGCCTGACTCTCTTCGTTAGCGATGTCTTGGCTTGATACACTCAGCGGTACTGCTTGTTTTGCATCACCATGATAAAGTACGGCTCTCCAGTCTAGTGTGGATTCACTAGCCGCTGATGTCGTGACAGTACTTGGACCAACCTCGACATATAACCAGTTAGTCAAACCATGCCAGGTATCGGTAATGGTGTGGCGAATGCCTATATAAGCAACAATTGCCCAAGAAGCCAAGAATGCGTTGAATCCTGCAAAAAAGGCGTTTGCCCAGTTCTGTGCCACTACATCTCGCCATCCTGTGAATACCGAAAAGCCAACTATGAATAGTGGTGCAATAGTATAGAGTAGTGGTGTAACTGTATGATCCTTGACCTTAGGAGTACGCGCAAAAGGAATCTTCTTACCACTCAGGGCTTGCTGGAACGACTTTAGTACTCCTGCAAGGTTAATTGGAAGTAGGATCAGGTTAAAGCCATAGATTCTCAGAACATCGGTTCTTTTGTAGCCACAATATTTGAGATCGCTCGCCATTGCAAAAAAGTATGGGAGCGCCGCGAAAATTATGAGCGGACTTAAGAGTCGTCCATCATAAGGGAACGCGAGCAAAAAGATCAAGCCAAAGCTAGCCCAAGCAATCGAGGCCATGTAATTAACACGAAGTAATAACTCTGCTTGTGAGATATGCTCATTTTGGGTCTTGCGTTTGCGGATCTGGTTCCAAAATTTCGGTAAGATCAAAAGGCCACCGTTAGCCCAGCG
Source organism: uncultured Candidatus Saccharibacteria bacterium (assembly GCA_964632215.1). GTDB lineage: Bacteria > Patescibacteriota > Saccharimonadia > Saccharimonadales > UBA7683 > CAZWBG01. The sequence goes on from CAZWBG010000001.1 coordinate 116,611, forward strand.
CCGGCGTTGCACGATAAGCGAGCCAAAATCTGGAGGAGTTGCGCTATAGCTCAGACGCTCGGGGTAGTTAACGAGTGTCCAGCCATGCATGCCGAGATCGACACTCGATTCAGTATCTTCAATAACAGTACGGTCTTGGATGAAAGTACTTATTTCAAACCCACCAATCCATTCTGTTTCAACGATATCCTCAAGTGCACGCTTACGAATTACTGCGTTGGCTCCAACCCAAAATGTTGCACCATAATGGCTCATACCCTGATGAAGAATGTGTTGAATGTCGGTGGTTGCACCAGCAAGCCGTTCTATGCGAGTCGCTGCACCACGGAAAGACGAATATGGAGTCTGCGTAACAGCCACACGTGAATTGCCAGGCTGCTCTAGGAAGTACGTCAAGCGCAGACAGTAATCTCTTAAAAGAATTGAATCAGCATCAAGAGTTAAGAGGAAGTCACTGTCTGGAATTGTTAGATCACCCTTACCAGCTTTGGCAATAGAGACAAGAATAGGGCCGTCTGGGGTCTGCTGTACGCGATATGTGCCGCCCATGAGTCCTATATAAGAGTTTAGATTCATCGCCTTATTTACCTCTCGAGACAGTGAGGTATACTGCTTTCGCTCAAAGACATCAAGTTCTGCGTTAAAAATCCATACTAGTCGCCGATAGAGTTGATGAACACGACTCCTATTCAGCTTCGCACCCTCATTATGAGAAGCCAATAGGGCTTCTGCTGTTAAACTAAGTTCTTTAGCAAGACCGCCAAGTACCTGCTCGATAAAAAACTCATCAACGTGATCTTCACGCTCTTCATCTTCAGCCATCTTTTTTAGCCATGTAGCGGCCCAGGCGTAGTGTTCGGCGAGTTCTTTCACTGTTTGATGTGTTGCAAAGACTGCACTTGAATGCTTTTGTTCAAAATCAAGGAGGGCTTTACTAAAACGCAGGTTGGGTTTGGAGAAAAGTTTTGCTATCTCACCCGTGAGTGCTCTGCTTGCATTGAGTTTCGCAGTAGCTTCTAGATTTGATGGATTTGGTTTGTCGTCCAGTAGAAGTACTATCCGTAGTTTCGGGTACTCTTGTAGTGCTGCAGAAAGGAGTGTTTTACGAATAACTTGTGGCTCTTCGTCGTATGAGGGCACGAGTACGGTAATTGAAGGTTGGCTTTCGGAAAAATGGCGGTCAATTTCGGCACGTGGTACACGAACATGTTTACTAAAGCGTTGTAGCGCACCTAGGCGAGCCACTAAATACATTAGTGCAGAAAATGTCAGAAATGTTACCACAATGAGATAACCAACAGCTTCTAGTGTGAACTGAAATGTTTGTGGACCATCAAAAAACTGACGAATGATCGTTGAGACGACGTATGTTGCCCAAAAACCGATAGTAACAATTATCGCTAAGCGACTCAAGATTATTTTACGGGTTGATGGCTGGTCATGAACAATAGGTAGTGGTATCGTGCGACGTTCAGCACCCCACTGCCGCTTTCGGGCAGCCTGATTTTCAGATTTTATACTTCGCATAATTAAACTAATCTCCTTTCGGTATAAACGGCATACCAATCTGTGCAGTTAATAGACAAAAATCAACTTTTAATTATAACAGAAAATAATAAGTTTTACAATACGTATTTGTCTATACTATCTACTGAACAATAAATAAAGTAAATAGATCTCAATTTTATAAATACTCAGATTCAACTTTTAACAGATATTTCAATACTGGATAAGTACTTAATTTCAATCTACTCAATATTATTGCAAAAGTTACTAATCCATGAATTAAATTGGCATGGTCGGGTACTGAGGAAGTAGCCTAAAAGATAGTCTTTGCTGCTTCGTACTTATGGTATGATTTTGATACGGAAATTACGCTTACAACTCCCGCTTTATTATTCCCAGCAATAGCGATACTCATGCTTGGTTACATGAACCGATATCTTGGCATAGCAACAGTTATTAGAAATTTTAAGAAAGATTATGACTCAGACTATATTCATACCGATATCATAAAACAGCTAGACATACTTAAGAGACGAATTGATCTCTCGCGGCTTATGCTCAGTGTCAGTGCAGCTGCACTTATGCTGGCTTGTCTTTCGATGTTTACGATTTTTCTAGATCTTCAGCTGAGCGGAAAAACAGCTTTTGGCTTATCGCTCGTAGCTATGATAGTTAGCGTAGTACTCTCACTGTATGAAACGACACTTTCTAATAAATCACTTTTCATTGAAATAGAGGATATGGTTGCGAAAGAGAAGACCAAAAAGTAATATCTTTCAGATCATGAAGCAAGACAGGGCTATCTTAGATGAGCTGCTTAAGAGCTTCGCTGAGTGTCGGTGCGCCTGGTTTGAGTGCTTTATCGATATCTTTAAAGGCACCAGTTTCGTTGAATTGGTCTTGAGCGAGTTGCAAGGCAACTGTTGGATCAATGGTCTTAATTTTTAACCAATCAAAAACGTCCCTTAGATGATTCGTAGCACTTCCACCACCATCTACGTAACCATAACTTACTATAACTGCAGGTTTATCCTTCCACTCGGTGGCAAGATAGTCGATTACGCTTTTTAGTGAAGACGGAAAGCTACGATTGTATTCTGGGGTTAAGAAAATAAACCCATCAGCTTCAGCTATCTGTTTCGCCCAGGCTTTGCCATGTTCTGTCTCAGTTGGCGCATAGGCTGGTGGAATCGGCGAGTCAAATGCTGGAAGATCGACTTCTTTTAAGTCAATCACTTCAAAATGAACTCCGGCTTCTGTGGCTTGTTTTTCTACCCACTTGGCAATTGCTGGCGCGACTCGGTTTTGCCTAGTGCTGCCAATAATAAGTTTTATATTCTTCGCCATGGTACTCTCCTCTGTTTTGTGGTATTATATAAATAAGTACTTACAATAATATAGTACTATAGAAAATATAGCAAGTTGTATGAATACTACTCCAATCAAAAATCCTGCAGATATCTGTGACGGTACTGATGCCGAAGAGGTATTCGATGAGACACTTAAGGTACTCGGTGATTTTTGGGTACTACGCATTATAAGTGCTCTGGATACTGCCCCACTACGGTTTGCAGAGTTAGAGCGTACATTGAAGGATTCTAACCCCGTGACGCTCACAAATAGGCTTAAGAAGCTCGAAGAAGGTGCTTACATAACTCGGCAAGCTGAAACCTGCGACAAGCAATCTGTCAGCTATGAATTAACGCAAAAAGGTCAGGCAGTTTTGCCAATTGTGGCTGCGTTTAAAAAATTCAGTACTCGACATACCTAGTATAATGAGATATGTAAAGGGAGGTGTATATGTTGAAAAATAGCAGGGCGTTTAGTGGCTTCTCAGTGGATGATCTAGCAGCGGCGAAAAAGTTCTATGGTGATACCTTAGGGCTAGAATTAATTGAAGATAAAATGGGTCTAACACTTAAGTTGGCGGACGGGAAAGAAGTATTTATATACGAAAAGGAGGATCACACTCCAGCAACCTTCACCATCCTTAATTTCTCCGTAGATAGTATTAACCGAGTTATTGACGAATTGACTGCTAGGGGTGTGGGGTTTGAGATTTATGATAATCTACCCGCATCTCAAGATGAAAAGGGTGTACTCCGTGGAAAATCAGCTGGTATGGGCCCTGATATTGCCTGGTTTAAAGATCCTGCCGGCAACGTCCTCTCAATTATCGAACAATAGCCAGTAGTTACTAATTGAATCTTATCGGTTGAGAAAATCTAGCCAGATTTTATATTTATGAAAATTGATATACCCAGTTAAGATATTTCCAAATCGACTATTCTCTATGTATTGATAGTCGATCCCTTGTTTATCTAGTGCTTGTTTGAATTGGATAGATTGGCTATACCTGACTCAAAAAATTATATTCAAGCTGGTACACTAGGCGTATGATATATGTAGCACTACTGCGTGGTATTAATGTCGGTGGCAATAATAAGGTGGAGATGGCAAAGCTCAGAAGTGCTTTTGAAAGATTGGGTTTCGAGCAAGTAAAAACTTATATTAATTCAGGCAATATTATATTTTCTGATACCACTCATATCGCTTCAGAACTCGCACCACTCATAGAGAACGTCATCGAAGAAGACTTTGGTTTCCATGTATATGTGGTAGTTCGTAGTTCTCCCCAGATAAAGTTAATCACTCAGGCCCTACCTAGTGACTGGGTGCATGATAAAACCATGAAATGTGACGTAATATTTTTGTGGGACAACATTGACAACAAAGAAACACTCGAACAGCTTACTATTAAGCCCGGCATAGATGATGTTAAGTATGTGCCAGGTGCAATCTTGTGGCGAGTTGATTATGAAAATGCAACAAGGAGCGGTGTACTAAAAATAGTGGGGACACCGCTCTATAAACAAATGACTGTTCGCAATGCCAATACACTACGCAAACTCGCTGAGTTGATGAGCTAAAAAGGGTTTTCGGGCAGGGATTCTACAAAACTTAGCTTGGTTGTGGAATTTGTGCGTGCTTTCTGATCTGGTGCTTCTTGTAATGACGGTGATAATGGTATTAAATGTCGTTAAGATGAAGTTATTTTCGAATACTTACCATCGTGATCATTGGCAGAGGGTTTTAAACAAAGCACCGAAACATACCTTTAAAAAGGGCGAAAGTATACTCTTGCAGGGCCAGGAGCCACCCTGCGTCTATATCATAAAAAGTGGCCTGGTACGGGTATACAATATTACGCGTGAAGGCGAAGAGCGGCCAGTATCGTTCGACACTACCCTGGATATTTTTCCGCTTGGCTGGATCTTTGATAGCCTCGAGAAAACCCAGTATTTTTATCAAGCATTTACGGAATGTGAGGTGTATCAGCTTAATAAAGAAGACTTCTTGAGGTACTGCCAACATCATCCCAAGATGGCCTATGAAATCTATGCTGGTATCGCGAGTCGCTTTGTTAATTTACAGATGCGTATTTATGCTCTGGAGCAGCCTAAGGCTTCTACGAAGATTCTCTATACACTCGCTTACTTGGCTGATCAATTTGGTAAAAAAATAGCTCACGGAACAACCGCGCTCTTAATTCCCCTCACCCAACAAGAGCTCGCTAATTTTATAGGATTGACCCGTGAGACTACCAGCTCTGAGTTGAAGAAACTGGAGCGAAAGAAGATACTACGTTTTAAAAATAAACGGTATTACATTAATAGTGCAAAACTCAAAGCACTACTGGACACACTCTAGCTCCCTTGCGCACTTTTATTTGGATAACGTTCACCAGTTTGGCGTTTAAATATTCGTTTAAGTTTTGTATAGGTTGAGACGGGTATGGAAACCTCCTCAAAATAAAGATCAAATTCTTCAAGTTTAGTCTGGTTAGCTTGTTTGTGATTGATTGCTTTAGGCGGATTCTGATTCATGACACGCTCCTTCTCTATAAACTTAAAATTACAATATGTAAGATATTTTAGTACTACCCCCTTCTTAAGATTAATAGTATTTCTATTTATGCACAGGCATTACATTTTTGCTGTAAGATATCCTACACTTTTGCAGACATTTTTCTTTGAATTTTAGTCAATATTTCATAATGTTTTAATGTTTTTGCTGTAAGATCTAGAGGCATAGGTAGTAACCAGCGATATAAATTATGAAATTACTTATCATAGAAGACAATCGACCTCTTGCCTACAGCATTAAAAATTACCTAAAAAGGTGGTTTGTGGTTGATGTTGTACACACAGGCGAAGAAGGCTTACAAAAAGCCCAGGCTTTCGAGTATGCAGTAATACTGCTAGATCTTGGTTTACCTGACAAAGACGGCGAAGAGGTGTGTCGAGGTTTACGTGATTTTAAGGTCGCAACTCCCATTATTATTCTCACAGGGAGTAGTGAGATCGATTCGCGAGTACACCTTCTGGACTGTGGTGCGGATGATTACTTGATTAAGCCGTTTGACAGAACGGAGTTGCGAGCTCGCATTATGGCACTCACTCGTCGTCCAATGAACGTTTATACACAAAATGTCCTTACTTTACACGATCTTGTAATAGATCTACCAAGTCGGCAAGTACAACGTGCCGGAGTACCGATTATTTTACGCCGCAAAGAGTTTGATATTTTAGAGTATCTTGTTAGTAACTGTGGTCGGGCAGTGACTCGAGAAATGATTCTCCGCCATGCCTGGGAGGCAGATAGAGACAACTGGCATAATACTGTCGACGTACATATAAAACACCTGCGTGACAAAATTGACCGACCTTTCCCTATTCCTTTGATTAAGACTGCCTACGGTATCGGATACATGGTCGACGATATCGAGATATAAATAAAAATGAAAGGTGGTTATAATGAATATTGTACTCTCAACTATTCTCACGGATGCAAGTGCACGTGAAGTTTCTGATGTTGAAGCACATGTAAGCCAAGAGCTTAGTGCTGGCATACCTTGGTTTGACGAAGCGTAGGTAATTATTACTAAGTTGAAGATCGGGGGTCTTTTTTGAAACATTCTACCATCCTTCGGTCTTCGACTAGTAAAACACGAAGATGGTACTCGAGGGCCTATTATTGGCTGCTCGAGCCACGACAACAGCAGGCTGAGCTGCGCAGTCGAGAGACTGTTTTGCTGATTTTGCTGCTCGGAACACTTTGTGTCACACTCTTACTATTTTTATTACTCGTTATTAGCTACTTGGCTCTGGGAAATATTTTTGTATTACCACGTATTGGCTTTAGTGTCGGTGCTTTCATTTATACTCTCATAATCTATATTTTGGCTCGTAAAGGTAGGTATTATATATCTGCAATAGGGTTAATAGGCACCTATGCTTTTTTTGCAGTGATTGGTATGTGGTATTGGGGAGTAAACCTACCATCTAGCATTTTGATCATGAGTCTCACTATCACGCTAGCGGGTATTTTACTACAGGCAAAGTATGCGCTGTACGCTGCGTTTGTTGCCAGTAGCATTTTAATTACGCTACAAGTCTTAGTCAGGCAGCAACTCCATATACCCGACGAATCTTGGCTACTTCAACCAGCAACCTTTGGTGATGTCCTGGGTTACTGCGTAGTCTTTATTATTCTTGCACTCATCTCGTGGCTTTTTGGTCGTCAGATGGAACACTCATTACTTCAGGCGCATAAAGCAGAGACGGCCTTGCTACGTGAGAAAGAGCTACTCGCAGTTCGACTCAAAGAACGTACTGCTAAACTGAGAACTGCGCAGCTCAAAGAGATGCAACAACTTTATCGGTTTGCTGAATTGGGCCAAGTCAGTACTGCGCTACTGCATGAGCTCGCTAATCACCTAACGGCCCTCACGCTAGATATTGAAGACCTCGACCAACAGCAGCATTCGCAGGCAATTAAACGTGCTCGGCGGACAATATTTGCTCTTGATGCAATGATAGACCAAGTTCGCCTTCAGCTAAGAGATGACAATAGGGTTCAGGCTTTCTCGGTTAGTACAATACTAGACGAAGTGGTTGAGTTTACGCATAAAAAAGCCCAAAAGGAAAACGTGAAAGTAGAGTTAGTAATCAGCAAAAGTAAGCAGCCGCTCGTTTGCGAGGGTGATCCACTACGGCTGTATCAAGTATTCGTCATACTTATTAGTAATGCAATTGATGCGTATCAAGGGTTTACAAGTGCTAAGGACCGGATAGTAGAGGTTAGCACCTTTTTGCGCCCGGAACAGATTGTTATTAAGGTACAGGATTGGGGTTGCGGTATACCTGCATCCCGAAGGAAGAAGCTCTTTATGTCACCGCATAGTACTAAAAAGTCAGGCATGGGTATTGGGTTACTTATTGCGCGGCAGATGATTGAGACTCACTTTCGAGGCACGCTAAAGCTGAGTTCTTCCAAGGCTTACACAGAATTTGTTATAACATTGCCACGAAAGAGTACATATGAAGCAGCAGACAATTAGTAGTTCCCTGCGCCGAGGCATACATTTTATAGAAGAGCAGGTTACACCTGAACTGAATAGACTTGAGAGGGCGCAGCTATTTCTACTGCTTACCGATTTGCCTCAGGCTAGTTCACTGCGCTCTACGCTTGCCGTGCAGCTGCAAGCCCTCAGCGGATGGGATTGGATTCTACAAGATAATCTACTTGAGGTATTTACCGTACTAAATAGCCTGTACGATTATGACAGTACTATCATTAATGGAGCCTGTATGGCTTATGTTGCCCAAAGGCTCATGAACTGCGAGAGCCAGGTCGGTGGGCCCTATAAAGATACGACGGGTAAAATAGATATAGCAGCCAATGTGTTGATAGCACGCTTTTTGGCCTGTAATGATACAGTCCTGCCCAAGCTTGTCGATTTTTTGCAGCAGTCAATTAAAAATAAAGAGTTTGAGAGTCACGCTCTTTCTGAGCGAGTTATTTTCTATCTTTTTTGTCAAAGCAAGCTCGAACTTACCGAAGCACCACAAACGATGTTTCGGAATATACAGCAGCCAGTTGATTTGTCGTCTCCAGAGCAAATTGCTTTAGAAATAAACATATTACTGGGTATCGGCGAGAAGCCAAACTCCCTTGAGAAACAAATCGCTGCTTTACAGGCTTCTCAGCATACTGACGGAAGTTGGGATCATTCCACTGAGTCTTCCTCTGTTCTATTGACCACTGCTCTCGTGTTGCAGGCGCTCAATAGCTACGAGCAAGTGATGCAGCCAAAAAATATAGCTCAAATTTCACCTTCCGTAGGTATTACCGAAGCCGCGCGTATACCGTTACTTGAACTTGAGGAGCCTGTGCGATCTGTGGCTCTAGAGATTTGGGAACACGTACGTACCGCTGATAAAAATAAAGAAATTACACTCCTACCTACCTTTTTTGCTCGGTCGCTTATTACCCCTTCCCAGGTTGCTTCCGAGGCACTGTGCGAGCAGCTGGGTACGGCTAACTTCTACTGCTGGATGGCGTACACCATCTACGATGATTTTCTAGATGACGAAGGTCAGCCCGCTCGACTACCCGTGGCTAATATTGCGATGCGACACTCACTGAGAATCTATCAGGATTTACTCACTGACAAACCAGCTTTGGAGAACTTCGCCCAGACTATTTTTGATGTAATGGATCAGGCCAATTCTTGGGAGCTTACATATTGTCGTTTCGAGGTGACTAGTCAAATAATTGTGATAGGCTCACTACCGCGTTATGGCCAACGAACAGTTCTTGCTAATCGGGCAATGGGTCATGCTCTTGGGCCACTCATTATTACTGAGCTTGTAGCAGACACTCAGCAGCAGAAAGATCATATACAGCTTGCCCTGAGCCACTATCTTATTGCACGCCAGTTAAATGATGACATGCATGATTGGCTGAAGGATGTACAAGCCGGACAGATTAGTTATGTGGTAGCTGCAATTCTGCGTGGCTTACAAATTCGGCCTGGTCCACAAAATCTGCCCGAGCTTACTTCACGAATGCAAACCTACTTTCAGCGTACGGGTCTAGGGCAAATTTGCATACAACTTCTGCGTCACGTCAAATCGGCACGCCGAGCTTTAGATGCCAGCGGTCTTATTTGGATTCATTCCGATTTCACGACATTACTCGATAGTTTAGAAGCTTCCGCTACGCAGGCTCAGACTATCTACGCCAACCAGAGAGATTTTTTACACACCTATAAAGCTTTAGCCAAGACCACTCGTAGTAACAATTAACATAAGTTGAAATGCAGGCATATTTAAACTGTTCTTAATTTAAACCATCTACACAGCTTGTTGCTCTGATGTGAGCGCTTAAAGGAATTCGTTAAATTCAAATATATTGTAAAAAATACGCAGTCTTATGCTTTGATATTGTCTCTCAGTGAGTTACAATTTTTTTAGAAACGGGGTATGAAGTGGCTTTGGGAGAGGTGTTAAATCATGGGTCAGAAAATGATGAGGTAACTGAGGGTGATTTATCTCTTCGTCTACTGCCTGACCTTCCCGACGAGCCCGAGTCAGCCCAAGAATTACTTTTTGCAGATAACATAAAACTCACTCGGGCTGAAGTTTTAGAGCTATTCTTTATACCTAAGGAAGTATATACAGGTAAAAAAGTCACCGAAAAGGTAGCGGTACTTACAGAGAGACATACCAGCGTTGTGCTTGCGCCCTGTTCTTCGTTTATTATGCCTCAAATTCGTGACAGCTATGATGTAAATAGACTGCTCGGCATAGGTAGACATATAAAAAACACCGATACGGGTCAGATGCAAAATTGCGGAGTAGCTTTTGTGGATGAAGCACACATCGAGGGATATTTACGTGACTTAAATACATTCTTTCAAACAGACATCTCGGTAAGTCAGTTGGAGATGCATCCAGAATTTAACCATTACATCATTACTATATTTGGACATAATCGGCAGATTGGGCTTGCGGCTGTAAATAGAGAGGATACGGGGCACCCCGACCACGGCATGGAGCTGATTGCAAAACAGTATATGAATCCAACTTTCTGGCACGTGCTCGAGATGCAGTATGCTGAAAATACTGGACAGCCTCCTGATCCCTGGGATAGATCACGAACGATAGTGCACTATAAGCAGTTACGGCAACGTGATGGTATCCTGACTACTCAAGAAGAGGTCGCTAAGAAATTTAACGTTGATAAGGATCAGATTCGACAAGCAGAGCGGTTCGAGGCCCTGCCCCAAGAGATTAAAGACTTGGTTGTAGCCGGAGAGATGCCGTACTCAGGATCTTTTGAACTAGACAGACTGTTCAAATATTATGAACCTAGTGAAGTAGTTAGGCTTGCTCGCTCACTAGCCCATAAATCTGCCTCAAGTAAGCAAATTATTACAGAAGTTCAGAAACGTCTGGTGGTTTCTAATCTAACACCGGAGATATATTATTTAGTCGAGGAAGGTAATATTACGCTTAGCCAAGCGCAAGAACTTAATAGAATGAAAGAGATGGGGTGTACTGATCAGGCTATTAACGATTTGGCTGTATGGATTTGCTCATCCATACCCCCGACTGAGCAGCTACGTACCAAGGTGAACGAGGTCATCCGCAAGCAGATCAGTGGAGAGGTCTCTATGTTTACTCAAGACGATGCGATGGATTCCGAAACAAGAGCTGCGATTCTAAAAAGACAATCAGATAATGAGAAAAGGGCATCAATTGCATCAAGTATGACTCATATCACGAAGCTTCTACATAATGTAAAGAGTCTTTACGATAGCGGCCTAGCAGCTGGTGCAGCCGACTATAATCCCTTGGCTTCTACCACTGGTGTTTCGCTAATCGGTTTTCTTGAAAAGATTATTGAAGATGAAGTAGATGTATTGAGTCAAGAGAGAAGGTTAAGAGTAGAAATTGAGGCATTCTTAACACAACCTTCTGTGGATGATGAACTTAAGGATGTACTTTATCTTTTACGTGATGTCTTAACAGTAGAGCAAGAAGCAACAAGTGAGTCGCAACAGCTAAGTCGAGCAAGAGCCGCAGGCAAGGTTCTGGAGATTGCCACTACTACTTCTCGACAGCAGGATTCACTTTTTGGAGAGCTAAATTAGAATGACACATCCCCTTTTTGAGTTATCACCACAACCGAAAAAACGAATTGTGTTTCCTGGTGACTCGATTGCTGAAGATCGGATCAGGGCTGTGCTTGATGTGGCTACAGACATAGAAATCGAAAAAGGCTTTAACTGGTATCAGAATGCTCACAACATTTGTGTGCAGTGGTTGGGGAATTATTCTGTGCTACTGTCACTTGATCACGCAGCTGGTATTTTAGCAGCACTTTCACCCATGCAGTCCTGGCAAGGAAATATTCGTTCAGCAGAAACGCTGCTTGCAACGGGAAACTGTAAGGGTCTTGGCTATGCTGTAACGGATGCAAGGCAGATGTATGAGGGAGCACACCCATATCAGGTTCTATACGAAGGAGGCAGAAACAACACTAAGGTGAGGTCTTTTTATGAAAACATTCGTAATCCCGATGAGGTAGGTACGGTGACAATTGATCGTCACATGATAGGACTGCTGGCCGACGATCCACATATCCTTGATAGCCAAAGATGGATTTCACGCCAACACCACAGGTGGGCGAAAGAACGTTTTGAGACCGTAGCCGACGAGATAAATGTATTACCTCACCAAGCTCAGGCTATAGCGTGGATCACGTGGCGTAGGATTCAGGGTATTACTGAGGCACCCGATACGGGTAATCAGCTACAGTTATTTGAAGAGATTGTCTAGCTAAGAATAATACCTCGGTGTATGTAATTATCTATGGCCGTGGCGTATTTGGGAGTGATGGATTCTGGGGATCGGTGTTGCCACCCTCATCTGGATTAGTGCTTGTATCGTCGGGCTCTTCTTCGGGTTCGTCACCATCGTCTCCTCCGCCAGAGTTTTGATTATCTGTTGGCTTTGTTTCTGGTGTCGTCGGGCTCGGAACAACGGGCGTTTCTTGCTTAGGCTCTTCTTTTTTGACCTCATTACACTTAGTGGTCGGTAGTGTGCCAGGTCGGAAATATTCCGTCATAGTGTTAGTTCCATCTGCGCTCGCTAGTGCTCCATCGCCTCGACATATTGTTCGGATGGTCAGGCCTGGAGCCTGTGCAAACTGCTCTACTGCGGTTCCGTCCGTAATTTGCTGCATAATATTCTTCCAGATTGGAGCCGCTCCACTTGAGCCTGCTACGGAATTCATCGGAGAGTTGTCGTTATTGCCAATCCATACTCCAGCGGCCACACTCGGCGTGTAACCAATTGTCCAGGCATCACGGTAACTTTCGGTGGTACCAGTCTTTACTGCTGCTGGGCGGCCGCCACTAAGTGTCAGGCTGCTACCAAACGTGGCGGCACGAGCAGTGTTGTCAGAAAGTATCGATGACATAATATATGAGGTTTGATCACTCAGCACCTTTTCGTTCTTGGGCTTATAGGCGTAGAGTTCTTTGTTGTCTTTGTTCCTGATACTTTGTATAGTCGTAATAGTATTGGTTTTTCCGCCATTAGCAAAGGTCGCGTAGGCGTTTGTCATCTCACTTAGTTTAGCCTGGGCAGTACCAAGTGCTAAGGGTAGTCCGTAGTTTTCAGTATCACTCAGCGTGGTAAGCCCAAGTTTTTTAGCGGTTTGTATAACCGGATTGATGCCTGTTTCTTGCAGGGCTTCTACGGCTGGAACGTTGAGTGATTGAGCTAGTGAATTGCGGACAGTTACATTACCACGGTAGCGTAGATCGTAGTTCTTGGGTGAATATCCACCACCAAAGTCAGTAGCTTTATCGTGCATTAGTGTAGCGGCCGAGAAGGTTTGGTTTTCAATACCAGTAGCGTAAACGATTGGCTTAAATGAAGATCCAGGCTGGCGTTCGGCAGTGACGATATTTAGTTTGCCTGATGTTTCATCTTTCCAATCTTTGCTGCCTACTAAAGCTCGAATTTCTCCATTTTTTGGATCCATAATAACTGCACTACCGTTACTTACTTTACTGCTAGCTAATTTACTCACCTGAGCTTTTACGGCTTCTTCAGACTTCTTTTGCCAATCAAGATTTAACGTTGTGCGTACTACGTAGCCAGAACGAGCAATTTCTTCTTCACCATATTTTTGTTCAAGCTCATCTTTTACCATAAGAGCAAAATGTGGTGCCAGGTAATTCTGAGACCCAGGGTCTGGATTGTACGAAAGCGGTTCTGCTAGCGCATTTGCTTCCTCGGTTTCGGTGATGTAGCCATCTTCTTGCATGCGGCCGAGCACGTAAGTCTGGCGATCTTTGGCGTATTCGGGGTTACCTGATATTGGTGAATAAGCAGATGGTGCTGGAAGCAACCCTATGAGCATAGCGGCTTGAGCTTCGTCTAAATCTTTGGCAGATTTACCGAAATAGGTTTGGGCAGCATCTTCAATACCAAAAGATCCTTCACCAAAATAGACAGAATTAAGGTACATTTCTAATACTTCATCTTTTGAGTATCGTCGTTCTATTTCTATAGAAAGTATAAGTTCTTGGTATTTACGCAGTAGACTACGTTTTTCTGAGAGCAAGGCACTCTTTACCAACTGCTGCGTAAGTGTGGAACCACCATTCCTGAGACCACCCGGTCGAATATTTTGCCAGATAGCATTTGTGATACCGACTGGTGAAAAACCAGGGTGTTTATAAAAGTTCTTATCCTCTGAGGCCAACGTCGCCTCTTTGACATTGGGTGATATTTGGTCGAGTGGTATGTAGGTATCGGAGTGGGCATTATAAAATTCGTAAAACGGCGTGCCGTTCATATCGGTTAAGGTTACACCGGTATCATTTCGGTTCATGATCTGCTCTTTACTACCAAGCGTGTTGGCGAAAAATACAATTGTAAAGAGAGCTATACAAGCTAGCACTGTAGCGCCTGCCCCGCCTACTACTAGCACCTTTTTCTTCCGAGATAGTCGAGAGAATTTTTGCACGAATTTATTCTGAGCTACAAAGCGTGGTAATCGGCTCTTGTGAGTCGGTTTGCGGGGCCTCTTCTGACGATCTGAGGCGTAGTTATTGAGTGGTTGGTATCTCTTCATAAAAGAGGTGAAATATCCTAAAGTTAGTTATTTTGAGATAGTAGTAAATAGGCTGCAAAAATACGGTAAAATGAGAATCTCTAAACCCTATTAAACCATAAGTATGGCCATAATTTCAAACTTTTCTGCTTATGTTGAGCGAATAAAGTCGATAACTTTATCGTATTGCTCAGTACTAATTTCATCTTGTTGCTTTAGAGCATCTAGTAATTCAGTAATAGTTAGAGCTGCTTCAATTTGATAACCCGCATCTTCTACGGTCTTAATTCCACCCTGCTCTCTATCTACGAGTACAATAAGTTTCTTTACTTTAAGTCCAGCTTTCTCGACTTGTTCGATGGCTTCAATCTTAGAATCTCCCTTAGTGATAAGATCATCTAGCAAGATAACTTGATCTCCCTCTTCGTAATCTCCTTCGATTGAGCTCTTGGTGCCATGTTCTTTCATTACTTTTCGTGGCTGTATAAGTACTCGTTTTAACTTGTATCCTACGGCCGCAGCAAGTGGTGTGGCGGCTTCAGGAACACCAGCTAGTAGTACCAAGTTATCTTCATCGGCAATCATTTCAGCGTAAGCATCAGTAATGGCATGAAAAGCTTCTGGATGAGATTGAGCTTTGCGCAAGTCTATGTAAAAAGGAGAAACGAGGCCGCTCTTAAGAGTAAATTCTCCAAACTTTAATAAACCACTTTCAAAAAAGACTTTCGCGATTGACTGTACTGTTTGGCCTGGTACATGTGACATGGTTATACTCCTTTTAGTTCTTCAATTATTCTTTCTACTGCCTGACGAGAAGTACCTACTTCTGGTGGTGGTTGCGTAATCGGTCGACCTATTACAAGATAATCAGATCCATTCTGTACTGCTTGGGCTGGTGTAGTAATTCTCGTCTGATCTCCCTCTGTTGCCCAGCTAGGCCGAATACCAGGTGTAACAAGAATCATATCTTTGGTGGCGGGGTTTGCACGAATGAGTGAGGCTTCTTGTGCCGAGCAAACAACTCCATCGAGCCCGGCTCCTGCCGCCTGCACAGCAAACTGTTCAACTTTCTGGGCTGAACTTCCTCCATAGATTGAGGCGGCCTCTTCGTTACTAATTGATGTTAGTACGGTAACGCCTAAGATAATAGGTGGTGGTAAATCGAACTCATTATAAGAACCTTGCATCCCGGAAACTGCACCCTGTAATGCTGCGAAATTATTGTCGGCCATAATATTAAAAAAGTCAGGTTGTAAACGTGTAATTGCTCGTGCAGATTTCTCTACTGTTATAGGTATATCTTTAAACTTTGTGTCACAAAAGATCTTAGCATCATGTGAGTGTATAAAAGATATAGCCTTCTTCCACCCTTCATAAGTACCAAGCTGGTTACCTATTTTAAAAGTAATGCCTAGGCCCTGCAGTTCTTCAACTAATGTTTCGGCCTGACTTAATTCATCTACATCTAAGGCAACCATAATACGAGAAGCTGGATCAGTAAATGTAGGTCGTTTACTGATCATAGTAACCTATCTATAGCACTATGGCCGTCACGCACTATTAAAGTAGCTACCTGAACCATGGCGGCGCCAGCTTCCATAAAGAGCTGTACATCCTCCTTAGTTTCTATACCACCAACACCAATTACTACAATGGTTTCTGGAAGGAGCTTTCTAAATTGTCTTACTTGGCCCAGGGCTATTGGTTTTAAAGCTTGGCCACTAACACCTGCGAGTTCGCTAGCAATAACAGGTTCACCGCTTTCATCGAACATTAAGCCATTAGGAAAAGTATTACACGTTACAACTGCAGCAACCTTTTTAGTCTGTTTGATTGTCTCGGCAACTCTTCCAAGATCAGCAGGATTACTGTAAGGAGAAAGTTTTACGAAGAGCGGAATACTAGTAACTGCAGATACCGCTTCAACTATTTCCTTAAGACTTTGTGAATCAAAGCTTACTATAGGTTTCTGCGCCCCATCTATGCGCACGTTTGGACATCCCAGGTTTAATTCTAAGAAGTCGACCTGAGCTTTATCTGCTACTTCTGCAAGTTGAACATACTCATCAGTCGAGAAACCAGCAATGCTTAAGGCGACTTTCTTTCCAGAGCTATGGATGGTAGAAATCATTTCTGGCAGATTCTCTGCGTAATACGCCGCACCATTGTTGGGCATTCCAAAGGAATTTAATGCATAGTTATCACCTACAAACCATCGAGGTTCGGGATTCCCTTCTCGTGATTCGAGAGTTATAGAGCCAATAAGTACTATTCCAGCTCGAGTCTGCGATAAAGCTAAAATATCATCAGGTGACTTTGCCACACTACAGGCAGCATTCATGACAGGACTGCTAAGTGTGATGTCGGCTATTTTCATTTACTCCCCAATACATTAGCTGAACCTGGTCTAGCTATTACATTACCGTCTTCATAGACGATAGTGCCTCTTAGCGTTGTTCGCCTTACCTTTCCGATGACTGTCATGTCGACAAATGGCGTCCAGCCACATTTTGTAAGAAGACCCTCGTTCTTTAGTTCATATTCCACCATCTCAACATCGACGTAGGTTGAATCGTCGGTGGGGATATTAAATATGCGTGCAGGTTCACTGTGGCACTTAGCAATAATCTGCTCACGGGTTATCTTCCCCTGTTTCTCGGCCGTAAGAAGCAGCGGCAATGTAGTCTCTAGACCTGGTACACCAAAAGCACCGACAGCTTTCTCTTCGTGTGTATGAGGTGCATGATCTGACTCAATAATGTCTATATCATCAAGATGTTCCCATAAGTAGTCTTGATCAGCCTGATTCTTAAGTGAGGGTAGCATCTTCCCGTAAGCTCCTAGCTCGTTGACATCCTTAGTCTGTAAGAAAAGGTGATGTGGGCAAACTCCGCATGTAACTGGGTACCCAGCTCGCTTGGCTTTAATTATTTTCTCCAGAATCTCTTTGCTTGGCATGTGACATACATGAACTGGTCGCTTCGCATCTTTCATAGATTCAATAGCTATATCGATAACATCCTCTTCGACATGTAACAGTATGACTTTTTCGCTTGGCCAAGCAGTATAGATCTTCTTTAGGTGAGCAGCATCAAGCAAGTAGCCACCTGTAGTATTATTCAAGTATAACTTTAGACCCACGGCGTATTGAGCAGCTTCAGCAAAAGTATCTAGATTGTCACCCATAGATCCATAGTGAAAGCCAATATCAGACACAGCCTTCTGTGCTGCGATAGCCATCTTGTTTTGCAATCGTTCAATTGAGGTGATGGGTTCTGCGTTGTTGGGCATATCAACAACTGTGGTGTATCCACCTGCGAGAGCCGCCGAGGTGCCACTGAAAAGATCTTCCTTATGAGTTTGTCCTGGATCTCGAAGATGTACATGCACATCAATGAGTCCAGGTAAGCGAATTATGTCTTTTACGCCTGTCATTGAATATGAGTGTATCACATTTAAGATTTCATAAACATAAGGATTACAGCTATACAATAGATTGTCATAATTTTTAACTTTGTGGTATTGTAAAATTACTAATAAAAGGAGGAGTCACAATGAAGACTTTAACTGTTACAAAGGTAAATATTGGGTCAGTAGCAAAGGTAGTTGGTACGTTTGAGGCTGTTCTTGGTTTCATCGTAGGATTAGTGTTTACTATTTCAGTATCAGCAGATGCAATCACGTCTGATACAACATTCGTAAGAGCACTTGGCGTTAGTGTCTTTACGCTTGGTATGTCAGTTATTCTCTTTCCGCTCATCTCGTTTGTGGTTGGATGGATTCACGGCCTAATCTTTGGTGTTATCTTGAACTTCGTATTCAAGGAAACGAAAGGCCTAGAGCTTGAAACTGAGTAAATAAAACCACTCAAACTATAAAAATAGCCCGTACGGGCTATTTTTATATAGAATTTAACGAGGACGGTGTTCAATAGTACTTTTTACGGTATCAACAAATGGCCCAATAATAGGTACCTCATTAAAGAAACTAAGCATCCAAATGAGCAAAGCTAATATTAGAGTAGCGCCGAGTATGCCACCAATACCAGATGCCAAGCCCTTCAAGAAACTGAAGCCAATAGTAGCTTTCCTATCTATGTAGCCCTGGTCGTAAAATGCCTGGATTTTTTTACCTAATTCTAGCTGCTGTTCCTCTTTGGTTTGTTCTTTTTCACTCATAATACCAGCCTAATCTAATCAGCTGAGAATCACAAGACAAGCATTAGCGCGGAACAATTTTGAAGAACACCTTATACTTAATCATCAGGAATATTAAACCGAGTACAGTAGTGTTAATTAAAATGTTGAGCCATATCGGCAAAACGTTTCCGGGTGAGATAAGATCTAATCCAAAAACCATAACTGCATGTACAATATACACATAGAGCGAGTTCTGACCCAGTGGTATGAAGAATTTACCAATGGGACTCTTTTGTATAACTCCTTCGTAGCGACGTACCACATAGTACAGAGCACTAAACCATAGAGCAAATAGAAGTATGCGAGGAGCTGTGAGCCGATACTTGTCAAAAATCGGTGCTAGTATGTTTGTGTTAAAATCGACCAACTCTATGAAGTTGACTGGTCCGATAGTCCGGATACTAACTTTTACAAGGTGTGCAGCGACAGTATTAAATAGCAGGCTGGTTGCGAGAGTTATACCAGCTAGGCTGAGTACTATACCTGCGGTAAGAGTACGAACCCTGTTGGGTAGCTGTTTGAAATAACTCTCAATTTGCGGCAAATAGAATCCGGCAACCACCCCACCGAAAAAGAGAATTTGCCAGGTAGTTTGAATACGTCTGTCACTTATTGCCCAGACAGTACCCGAAAGTGCGAGCACTAGCCACCAAAGCTTTTTGCGTAGCAGCCAGATTGCTAGGGGCGCAACGAGTAGATACTCAGCATAGTAAACTAGGAAGTCTGCCCAGCCATAGGTATATTGCAGCGTCAGTGTTTTATGGAGTATTTCGGTAAGTGGTTCATGAAGGAAATAGCCTGGTTTTAACCCACTATAAGGGTCTAATATGTAAGCAATAACTGTGAAGAAGAACGTAAGGCCGATACTCCAAAGGTATAGTTGAAAAGCCCTTTGCCACAGGTGTTTCCAGGATTCAGCGAATGGTTTAGCTATCGTCTTACGGCCACGTATAAGCCCGACCATCATTCCAGAGACAAAGAAGAAGCCCTCGGCAGCTGAAACCCACTGCACTCCCCTACCTGTAAACAGTTCATAAAAACCAAAAAAACGACCAAGATGGTCAATAATTATGACAAATAGAAAATAGCCACGAATAATATCTATGGCATAAATTCTCTCTAAGGTGTTTCGTAGCTTCATGTGTGTTCTATCTTAACAAATAATGTATACTACCACTATGAAGGTCACGTTTAATATAGAGACCAAAAACGTTATCAAGATTCTGGCACTAGCCGTAGGACTCACTGTTGGTGTTTTTGCACTCTTAAAGATGCGCGATGCCATTACACTCATATTAATTTCAGGACTACTTGCTTTGGCACTGAATCCAGCTGTAACCTTTTTGGCAAAGTACATACCCGGTAAACGTCGAGGGCCTGCAGTGGCAATTGTATTTGTAGCCGTAGTGGTCTTCTTTGGCTTTTTGGTGGCTTCGATTGTACCGCCAATTGTCAAAGAAAGTAGTAGTTTTGCTGAAAATCTCCCAAGTACTGTGGACGATCTACGTTACCGTAACGAGCATGTCACCAGTTTTGTAGACAGGTATCATCTCCAGGGGCGTGTAGACACTTTAATTGAATCTACCGAGCAAAAGTTAAATCAAGTAGGTGACTCAATCGTTAGTAGTATAGGCGGAATCACTAGTAGTGTCCTTAATACCCTTTCGGTTATTGTGGTTACTGTCTTGTTACTTACGGGTGGGCCAAAGCTGATAAAGCAGCTTGCAGACCGGCTTTACCTCAACGAACATACTAAAAAGCGGCACGAAGAACTGGCAGAAAAGATGTATCGGGTAGTCACCGGTTATGTAAACGGTCAGGTGCTACTCGCTTCGGTGGCTGCGCTCTTTGCGCTGAGTGCACTGGTGCTGCTGCGCGTGCCCTTTCCACTTCCTTTGGCAGCGATCGTCTTTGTTCTTGGGCTCATCCCGCTTGTTGGTAACACGATGGCTGCAATTTTAGTGGTACTTGCGGCACTCATCATGAGAAATTTTACTGTCGCAACAATTTTACTAGCCTACTTTATAATCTATCAACAAATAGAAAATGCGACTCTTCAGCCTGTGGTGCAGGGTAAAACAACCCAGCTCCCACCACTCGTTATATTTGTAGCAGTAATACTTGGTGTTGGCCTACTTGGCCCCATAGGCGGCTTATTCGCTATTCCTGCTGCTGGTTGTGCTCGGATACTATTTATTGATTATCTACACCACCGAGACGCTCTACATGTTGGCGATTCGCCCAAAACCTTCGTCGAAAAGCTCAAGCACCGAGTTACGAAATCAACAGGCAAAGCTCTTTAGACTACGCTACCCCTAGCGTAGGTACATTACAGGTAGCGTCATTTCACACTCGAGACCAGATGGTACCATTCGGTGTATCTCTTAATTCCAATCCCTGCCCTAAAAGCTGGTCGCGCAACTCATCTGACTTTGCCCAATCTTTAGATTCTCGTACCGTTTCTCGCCTTAGAATTAAAGTTTTTTGCTCATCTGAAATATCATCGTTAAATAATGAAATACCGAGTAGCTGATCTATAGACTGTAGTAGTTCTGTGAAATTACCTACGATAAATGAGGTCATACCGTCTTTTTCTATCAAATCCATCATTTGATCAACGGCCGCCAGGGCTTTGGGTGTATCGAGATCATTGTTCAGTGTATCTTTAAATAACTGGAGGTATGCTGCACTTTTAAGGGTGTGCTCGTGTTTCTCTTCTAGGGCTTCGAACGCCTCGGTAGAGTCAGGAAGATTTTCTACGCCAATAAATACATCTGGCTGCAGAACCTGCCATGTTAAATCAGAAACCGATCGCCATCTTGTGAGGCGGTTCTGGGCGGCTTCCATTATCTCCCAAGTAAAGTTACCCTCGGTTCGGTAGTGTTTAGAGAGTACAAGTAGTTTAAATGTCTGGAGGTCGAAGCCATGATCTTTGATATCTTGCAGTGTGTAGATATTTCCAAGCGACTTGCTCATTTTGGTGCCATCAACCTTTATATGGTTTGCGTGAATCCACATATCTGCAAACTGCTTGCCTGTAACTGCTTCGGTCTGAGCGATTTCGTTCGTGTGGTGAACGGGGATATGGTCTATGCCACCAGTATGGATATCGATAGTATCTCCGAGCAGTTCTCGAGCCATCACAGAGCACTCTAGATGCCAACCAGGAAAACCTATCCCATTATTATCTCCAAAGGGACTTTCCCACTCCATATCACGCTTTTCTTCTGGGTTTGAAAACTTCCAGAGCGCAAAGTCAGTCGGATTCTTCTTGCCGGTATCTTCTATACGAGCACCAAACTGGAGTCCTTCGATATCAAGCTTGGCTAATTTGCCGTAATCATCTAATTTACTAGTATCAAAATATACACCATCAGCAATTGTGTAGGTGTAGCCTTTTTTCTCAAGCTCTTCAACGAAGGCTATTTGCTGAGGAATGTATTCTGTCGCTCGTGGCATATGATTCGGGCGGATTAGGCCTAGCTCGTCGTAAGCTTCGTGATCTGCGATCTTGATGTACTTCTCTGCTACATCCCAAGCAGTAGTTCCCTCTTTGAGGGCGCTTTTGAGCATCTTATCCTCGCCAGCATCTTCATCAGACGTTAAGTGACCAACATCAGTGATATTCTGCACTCGATTTACATTATAGCCACTGGCTTGCAGTGTGCGCACCAAGATATCCCAATAAATATATGCCACCCAGTTACCAATATGTGGCTGAGAATAAACCGTAAGCCCGCAAGTATAGAGCGTAACCCGATTGCTTTTAAGAGGCTTAAACTCCTCTACTTTCCTCGTCAGAGTGTTATAGAGTCGCATCTTCTTTGACCTTTTTTGCCGATTCTAAAATGACTATATCTCTCTTTTGTATAAACTTACCTTCATAGTTTGTGGGCTCGTCTGCGCCTAGCAACGCAATGGCTTTATCAATATTTGCCACCCAGATAATGCTGAATTCTTCAGAAAGTTCCTTTTGGGTAAAACTTGGCTCTCCTGTCTCGCCTTTTTGTTGAGCTAAATAGCAGAAAGAATCTTGCTTTAACTGGAATTGATCTCGATACTCCGTAACTGTGCCTATTTCGCTAATGACCTCTACGCTTGCGCCAATCTCTTCTAGGAGCTCCCTTTCTAGGGCCTGCTGTACATTTTCGCCGGAATCAACTCCTCCACCGGGTAGTTTATGATAATTATACTTGCCAACTTTCAATAGTGGAACACGACCTGCCCCGTCAAGCACAACTGCTCGTGCTGCCTGCCTTACTCTGAAGTCTCTGGGGTCAACTTTTGCGGCGCCTCGTGTGATATCTTGTTCTGTAATAACCCTAATCAAGTTCATTGAATAGCCCCTTCGTTTTTTTCATGACTTCATTCTTGAGATCTTCGTAGTTCCATTCGGTGGTTTTGAAGCCAGCTGCATAGTCGTGGCCGCCGCCGCCGAAGTGAGCTGCTAGTTCACCAGCTAGCGGGTGGTTGTTAGCACGGATCTTTCCGGTTATTTTGCCATCTGGATAGGTTTTGATACCAATAGCCAGTTCTACGCCTTCGGTATTACGTAGTTCTTCAAGAGCAAGCATGCTTGGGTTGTAATGTGGGCTATATTTCTCGATCTCTTCCCATGGGATGTGGACGAGCGCAAGTGTGCCATCATGAAAGTATTCTACACGCTGTAAAAGAACGCCTTTGTAGGTCACGATTTCACGGGTTTTCTTCATATACTGTCGACGACGTTTGTCGATTTCCGCCATATTTGCACCGCGATCAAGCATATCTGCAACTACTCGAAGTGTGTTACCACTTACAATTTCGGTAGACATACCAAGCGTATCGGCCATAATTGACTCAATAATGTGCGTGGCCGCCATAGGGTTAATCTCCCAGCCCTCTTTTTTAGCAAGATGATAGACAAGTTCGCCAGTTGCCACAATTGACTCATCTGCAACATCAAAAAACTCAGCGTGTTCAAGGGGTAGATCGTTATCTGTTGGGTGATGGTCAAGCACCATGACGGGTTTTTTATTGATTGCAGTGAGCTTACTGCCTTTGAGTGTGTTTTCAAGTAAGCTTGCGGTAACAGTATCTACGATAATGGTGACGTCAAAATTGTTTGGAAAATCGTTAACAATACGATCAGAGCCCTGTATGTAGCGTAGGTAGTCTGGAATGTGTACATAGCTGTAAATGACTACTTCTTTGCCTAAATCGCCTAGAATCTCCTCTAAAGCCAAGCTAGAGGCAATACTATCACCGTCGGGGTTCTCTGGCTGCAATATCAAAACAGTGTTTATATCTGACCAATTCATCTGTTTATTGTACCATGTCAGAACAGAGATGCTATCTTAGGCGAATATCAGTAATTTCTTGCCCTGGTCTATCAAAGATGAGTCGATCGCCTATTGGAGCATTGGGCACGGCACCAACCATAAAACTACCAACAGTAAGACTATCGAAATATGAAGTAAAGGCACGTTCTTGTGTCTGCACAGGATTCTGTTGACGGTTAGTCCAGCGTCCCGATCCGTGTAAACTAAACTCACCAGCATTTTCAGAACCATCTGGGCTGGTTTCTGTGATAATTCCAGTTGGCCATTTACCTGGTTCTGCTACTTTGAAGGTATATTGATATGCTTCGTCGCCCTGCCCAAGAGTTATATGCACCGTGTCGCCTGTTCTCAAAGAACTTAACTCTAGTCTCTCAATAGTTTCATCTAGTTTTTCACTCATAATCACCATGGTACTCTGTGGTGCTGTATTTGCAAGCATGACCACTTCTAGAACTTGGTGCGGCCTTCGAGGGCGTGCTTGAGGGTTATTTGGTCGGCGTACTCTAAATCTATACCGACAGGGAGGCCACGGGCGAGGCGGCTAATTTTAACGGTGAGACCAGCTTCATCTATCATTTTCTGAATGTAGAGCGAAGTGCTCTCACCCTCCACGCTGGCATTAGTAGCTAGAATAATTTCTTCCACCTCATCATCACCTATGCGGCTGATAAGTTCGCGTACGTGCAATTGCTCAGGTCCGATACCCTCAAGTGGGCTGATAACACCACCGAGTACATGATAAGTTCCCTTAAATTGACCAGTTTTTTCAAGAGCTACGATATCTAGCGGATCTTCTACAACTGCCACAAGTTTCTTGCTACGCGTTGGGTCAAGATACAGCTGAGAATATTCTTCACTTATGTCTATCAGTGCGAATGTCTTAGGGCAGGTTTTTAGGTTAGAATGTAACTTCTCGAGTGCTCTGGCCAATTGACTCGCATCGTTTTGGGACCTCTTTAGAATACCGAGTGCATAACGCTCGGCTGTACGCGGCCCAACACCAGGTAATTTACCTAATTGTTCAATAAGCTCTTCAAGAGATTGCGGAAGTATAGACATAGTCTAGTTTTCCATTTTCCATTTACAATTTACCATGCGTTCACCGTTCACCATTTTCAGCTTTTTTGCGTAGCGTACTGATTATCTTTTGTAATGTCATGAGAATTCCCTGTGTTTCTTCCTGTAGATACTTCAGTTCATCTGTAGTATCACCTAGTTCCGCTAGAATCGCTAGCCAATATTTTGTTTCGGCAGCTTCCTTCTTGGCAATGAATATCTTTGATCTGAAGTCAACTCGAGAGGCGGCGTTATTAGCTTCAGCATAGTTAGCTCCGACGCTAGTAGCCGAACGAATCAATTGGCTGGTAATAGATTGCAGGGTGGGCTGTTTAATTCGAGAGCAATGCTTAATAACCCGTACACTAAACTGCAATGTTCTATCTTCAAGTTGGTACTTCTGTTGCTCTGCCATAGTAAACTGTGAATTAGTAAATAGTGGACGGGTAATTTAGGCTACAGGCCTAAATTACCGAGTTGGCCCATCATAGGCTTCATTTTTTCAGCAGCGAGTTGCTGAGATTCGTTAATAGCTTGCTTAATGGCCTCTTCCAACCAGCTTTCGAGCTCACGAATATCTTCAAGATCAATCTGTTCAGGATCTATAGTGATCTTCTTTAGCTTCTGTTCACCATTAATTTGCACAGTAACAGCACCGTCGCCTGCCTCAACTTCAACGATAGTTTTAGCGAGTTCTTTTTGTAACTTCTTCACTTGCATTAGCATTTTTGCTTGGTCTAACATGGGTACTCCTTTTATAACCTATATAGTATACAGTAAAACAATTCCGGTGTGTTACCGACTACTGGTTCACTCGCAGAACGAGCCAACGCACATTTTTGTCTTGTAGCCCATTGACTAGTGACTTGGGGTTTGCTTCTGGCACGAGTGAAAGGTCGGTATCTGGTGCCACTATAGTATTTGAACCTGGTGGTAGTGGCATATTGAGCGTATCGGTAAATTGTAATTGACAACTATGAGGACTTTTTTGCAGCAAAGTAATATAGTTTTTGTCAGTTGTAACTACTGTACAGACTGAGTTCCCTTCAATTGCTTTTAGCTCATCTTGTACAAGTAAGAAATCTGAGTTAAAAACCTGATGTGTAGTGGTTTGGCTTGGCCATAAAACAAAATAGGTTTGATAGTGCATAAATAGTACCGCAATAAGCAAGAAGCTGAGTGATAGAAACGCGACTATGCGAGCGTAAGGATTCCGCGGAAAGGCCTTTTGCCAACGGTGCAATAGATGTCGTAGTGCTGTTGCGATGAGTAAAATAGCAATTACGAGCTGCAACCCAGCGGCATCTGGACCACTACTGAGACCACTCAAGATTGTAAAGAACAGTCCAAGTACCAGTACCATCAGACCTAGGCGATTTTTGCGACCATGCCACAACATAGCAATACCAAACATGATGAAGATAAGTTCAAAGAAGCGCACAATAAACATACCGGTTGGGCCAAGCAAGGCACTGCGACTCGGTATTAGGGCGATAATACCACCGCTGTTGTGAACAATATTAAGGAAGAACTGGTGAATGCTCGGAAGCGGACTTAGAACAAGTACCGTAGTTATAAAATGTGGTACACGAACTATGCTGAAAATAAATCCACCCAAAGCCACGAGTAGTATAAGAAGGCTCATTATCTTAAGAAAAGATGGTGCCTGTGCAAGTTTTTCGCGGAAGGTACCAAATATCAGCTGCCCGGCTAGAAGAATTAGTACAACATAAGGGCCAAAAGGTACAAAAAGTAATGCCCCGTAGGCCAGGGTCAGTACTGGTAGCCATTTACATTTGAGTTCAAGTAGTTTGGTATACGCTACCATGCTTAGAACAAGCCAGAAGCTTAGTTCGATACTAGCAGCACCGAGGCGTCCGATACTTAAGTACCAGTCTGCGCTAAGGAGTACTAGGGTAGCTAGTAGTGCAGTGGGCTTGCCAAACCATCGCCTAATTAGTTTATAGGCTAAGAAAGCCGTCAGGGCAGCCAATATAATACTTGGGAGACGGATACTGAGTGTTGAGACATCAAAAAGATAAATACTGAGACGTCCGAGCAGGCTGTGTAGTAAGTTGAAAGGCTGTGAGAGTACGGTAGAAAGTGAGGCGTTATGGGCCGCAGTGGTGAGTTCGACTTGGCTGAGCCCGGGTCCGATAACCCGCAACTGCCACGTTAGAAAATAAGCACCGAAAACAAAGATACCTATGTAGGCAAACCAGTAGCGGTAATTGTTGAGCAGAGCTTGCTTGATCGCTTTAATTTTCATTTGTACTTAGTATATCATTTTATGCTTGGTCATTCACCGATTGGGCACTAGAGGCTAGCGCGCTTTTTCAAGAGAAATGAACTTGAGCTTTTCTGGATGGAAATAGAGTTCTATGCGACCAGTTGGGCCGTTACGATGTTTTGCTAAGATGAGGTCAGTTATGTGTTGGCGATCTGTTTCTGGATTGTAATAATCCTCGCGGTATAAGAAAGCCACAATATCAGCATCTTGCTCAATGGAACCAGATTCACGAAGGTCTGCTAGTTGCGGAATCTGTGGGCTTCGGCTTTCGACCGAACGACTCAGCTGAGAGAGGGCCACTACGGGCACATTAAGTTCGCGGGCAATCAGTTTTAGGCCACGGCTGATCTCACTCACCTCTTGCACGCGATTAAAATCTCCCCCACCAGCACCTTTGCGCCCACTCATAAGCTGCAAATAGTCGATAACAATCAAACCAAGTGGGTTTTTTTGGGCTTCACGGCGAGCCTTGGTACGCATCTCTAATACCGTGATGCCTGGGGTATCATCTATAAAGATTGGTGCCTCACTGAGTGCACCCATAGCTTGGCCAAGCTTCTCAAAATCATCATCACTTAAGTTACCGGTACGGATGTTCCAGGCATCTACCCCAGATTCTGAGGCCAACATACGGTCTACGAGCTGGTCTTTACTCATCTCAAGACTGAAAAATAGAACGGTTTGTTTTTCATGAACAGCCACGTTTTGGGCCATATTAAGTACAAGGGCGGTTTTACCCATTGCTGGGCGAGCGGCGAGAATAATAAGGTCTGATCGCTGCAGGCCCGCTGTTTTATTGTCGAGATCCTTCCAACCGGTACGTACTCCACGCAACTGACCCTTATTTTTGTGTAGCTCATCTAATCGGTCAAAACCTTCGGCCAGAATTTGTTCGATTGAGACTAAATCTTGCTTGAGGGTGCGCTGTGAAACGCTGAAGAGTCGGGCTTCGGCTTGTTCGAGAATCTCTTGCACGCTACTGGCATTGTCTTGAAAGCTCATGCCTACAATATCTTCAGAGGCTTTAATCAATTTTCGACGCAACGCCTTTTCTGCCACAATATCAGCATAATGCTCGCCATGAGCGGCAGTCGGTACGGCGTTAGTCAGTTCGGTTAAGTAGCTCGAGCCACCTACGGTATCGAGCTCACCACCATCTTTTAAAAGGCTCGAGAGCGTTAGTAGATCTACTGGTTTATGCTGTTCGTAAAGCTTTAGCATGGCCTCGTAGATGATGCCATGGCGTTGGTCGTAAAAATCCTCAGCACTGATCTTATCGGCAACGGTCGTGATAACTTCGTCGTCAAGTAAAATTGAGCCCAGAAGGCTAATTTCAGCTTCAATATTTTGTGGCGGTATTTTACCTACAGATTTTGGTGCATTAGACATGTACGATCTCTCCTCCGCCCATAATAGCCTGAACGCCATCAATAAGTGAAGCATGAGCAGGATCAGGAGGAGTGTTTTGTGCATTTGGTTGTGTTTTGGGCCCGGGTGATGCTTCGATGAGGTCTTTGTCCACCATTGTTTGCACAGGAAGCTGAGTGCCTATTACTTCATGAATAGCTTGGGCCACGATAATTTTATGTTTGCTATCGTCTGCCCGTTTTTGATGAAACCCGAACTTAAACGTTAAACAGACACCGGTTTCGTCGAGTTTTGGTACCGCAAGGCGTAAGATTGTGTAGAGTGGTTTATTCCGCTGCTCTACCCAACCTAAGATGTTTGGCCAGTGTTCGTTGATATCTATATCTGCAACATTAGCAGGGGTTGTGATGACTGGTGATTTCTTCGGCTCCGGCTTAGCTATAGCTTCCGTGGGTTTTGGAGTCGCAATTGGGGCAGGCTCTTGCTTGACCTTTTTTGGAGTTACTTTCGGTGTGAGTTCAATATGTTTGGCAGGCGTAGGAATTAAACTGGCTGGTGCAGATTTTGTCATTCGGCCGAGGCAATAGTCGAGCAGACTTGTCTCTAGGGCAAGCTTGGGGTAACCAGAGGTTTGTACGAGCAGTAGATCTTTCATCAGCGTCAGTTCTGGGGTACGCAGCTCGCCGCTTAGGGCTTGCTGGTGCAGGCTTTTTACAAGTTGTTCGGCAATACTAGCTGGGGTAAATCCTTGGTTTATAAAGTCTTCAATTTGCTGTAGTACGTCTTGGGTTGAGCCACTCTTGAGGGCTTGAAGAAGACTTTGAATTTGCGTATCTGAGGCCACACCAAGTGAGGCTTCAATAGTCTCTACAGTTACCTTTTCATCGCTATGGCTGAGTTGGTCGAGTATGCTGATGCTATCGCGGAAACTTCCTTCACCGTACTCGGCAATCATCAGGAGTGCCTCGTCTGAGATATCAATCTTTTCTTCCTCGGCAATCATCTTCAAATGTTTTGCGACTTCTGGCGCAGGAATGCTGCGGAAGCTGTGCCGCTGGGTGCGACTAACAATAGTTGCAGGCAATTTATGTACCTCTGTGGTCGCTAAGATGAAAACAACGTGCGCTGGTGGTTCCTCTAAAGTCTTGAGTAGCGCGTTAAAGCTTTCGGTAGTCAACATATGTACTTCATCTATAATATAGACTTTGTACTTGGCGGAAACAGGTGCAATGTGTACTTTGTCACGCAGATCACGGATATCGTCGATCCGGCGGTTGCTGGCTGCATCTATTTCAATAATATCTAGCTTCGTTACTTCGTCTTCGTATGGCATCTGATTAATCTCATGTGCCAGAATACGAGCAATCGAGGTTTTACCCACACCTCGCGGACCAGTAAACAGGTAAGCGTGGGAAATCTTACCCTTAGCAACTGCTTGAGCGAGTGTTTTGGTAATGTGTATTTGCCCGACAATTTCGTCGAGAGATTTGCTACGATATTTTCGATAAAGCGCTTGGTGCGCTGTTTTTTTCTTTTCACCCATCTTAAGCCTAAGTATAGCACTGGACCATAGAGTTTAATACGATTGCAGTAACAATTACGACAACCAAAACCACTTCGCTCTCGTCCTATTAAGAGAGGATTCATCTTTTTTGTCTTTTGCACTACCACGACTAATTATCAAATAAGTTAATTAATCCTGGTAGTGCCGGGAGGAATCAATGAAAGCGCGAAACGCTCAGCAGATCATCCTCCCGGAGGTGTAACAAGCAGGCGTCAGAATACGAATAGAAGTAGCCATTTTCTCACGTCCGCCTGTGCCATTCCTGGCCTAGGGCGTGGGTGTGGAGGCATGGGCCATGCAAAACCCGTAACCGCAAACCAGTACTCCAGCCCAGAGGATGAGCGGTACCCAGAAGTTGCGATTGATTTCTTCCGTCGTCCAGAGGCGGAGGAGGACTGTTATTATCAACATTACGGCGGCAAAACTGCCGCCAAAAATGATGTACAGCTTTCCTGCGGTTGAGACCTCTTGCCCCCACACGGCAATTAAGATCAAGATACTTAAGACGAAGCTCTCTGCCGCTAGGGCACAGCAGATGAGCTTCCATTTGCGAAGCTCCCAGTTCTTCTCTTCCGGTGATACGGGGGGTAGACCCGGGTAGGTGGAGATATTCATTAGAAGACCTTCTCCTCTTCTTTGCCATCTGGCGGCAAACGTGAGTATTCTAAACTCACAAGATGAGGATACTAAGCTCATTTCAAAGCTCAGAACTCTCACCTTGTGTCTTGTCTGCTCGTCATGTAAATGTACAGAAACGGAGCTGTTTGAGCTTTCAAAAAGCTACAACGTCCCTATACTCTTATTATAACACGTAATGTGCGCATATGTCAATATATACCAGATGAATGATAAGGTAGTGGTTCACTTTTTCTGGGCCCGCCAAATTTCGCTTTTCTGAATTCCGCGCCTAACAATTACGAATTCGCCACGAACTATGTCGGTAGCTGCAAGTACTGGTACGGGTATTGTATCTAGAGTAAACCCAGCAATTTCTGCTGCTTCTTCTAAGATGCTCGGTGGCGTGTAAACGTCTTCGTTAGAGTAGGTAATGGTTTGAACTTCAGGCGTATCGCCCAGAGTTGTGGCCTCCATTTCACTCATCGTAGCAATGGCACGTGCAAACAGGCCTCCCGAAGCCGTGATGCTTTTCAGCAATTGCTCGTACTGGATATATAGAGGTTGCTTGTCTTGCATCGTTTCGGGATGGTTTTTGACCATGTACTCATACTTTCTTTGGCCTCGGGTCTTAAGAGTCTCATGTATTTCTTTGGTCGCCCCGTAAATTTCTACAGCCCACCAGCTTCCCACTGCTTGGTGTGGTGTATCGATATCGCTGCCAAGTGGTATGCTATCAATCTCATTTCTACTCATAATTACATATTATACCACGTAAAATATATTAGTGTCAATTTACACCAGATAAGGATAGACAGGAATATCGATATTCAAATAGTAGTTACCAGCTATCAAGTATGTTGCGCAGTAGCTTAGAGAGCAGCTTCGAGGGCGCCCCATTCGACGTCGCTATCGTCTTCTGGAAGCATGATACTTACCTGGTCACCAACTTGCGCCTTAAAGTAGGTTACGCTCGCAAGAAGTACACGGTATTCTTTACCGGCAACATCTACGAAATAGCCACCATCGTGCTGCACGAGTGTACCAATAACCTGTTTTCGAGGTATAGGGCCAATTTGTTTGTAAATAAATGCACCATCATCAGCAATGGTGAGTTTTAGGATGTCGCCCTGCACTAACTTAGATTTACTCGCATAGTTAGCAGGTACTGGATATGTTTTTCCATCTGGGCCGAGCATGTTTTGGCCATCAAAGACACCCTCTATAATTTTACCGGCTACCTCTTCACGCTGTGAGTTGGCAAGCACCGGATCTTCGCCTACAAGACTCGTGAGCAGTTCGCGGGCTGCTGCAAGACTTGTTTCGGCCTCAGTTAATAACGCTTTTAGGCGCTTTACTTGTTTCTCTGGTAGTTCTGTCATCTGATAAACCCTTACTTTTTATTTAACTCGCATCTATCCCTGTCACATTAGCATGTTGTATAAAATGTGTCAAATAGTTTTCCACACCCCTACGCCAAGGCTACGGGGCGCAGGCGCGACCCCTAGAGTACAGTGAATATACATACAAAAAGACCACCCCCTTGCGGGAATGGTCTTCTGTATAGCTTAAAAGTATTAGGCTAGTTCTACTGTTGCGCCAGCCTCTTCAAGGGCTTTTTTAGCAGCTTCAGCTTCTTCTTTGTTAGCTTTTTCTTTGATAGCCTTAGGTGCGCCATCAACGAGTGCTTTTGCTTCACCAAGTCCAAGACCAGTGATTTCTTTTACAGCTTTGATAACTGCTACTTTTTGTGCACCAGCATCTTTAAGAATAACGTCAAATTCGCTCTTCTCGTCTGCTGCACCAGCATCGCCACCATCAGCTGGAGCTGCGGCAACTGCTGCGGCTGGAGCTGCGGCACTTACGCCCCAGTACTCTTCAAGGAACTTTACGAACTTACTGATTTCAAGTGCTGTCATCTTGTCGAGTTCAGCTACGATTTTTTCAAATTCTTTTGGGGTAGCTACAGTTGTAGTTTCATCTGCCATGGTTGAATCCTTTCAGGATTAGTTAAATATATTGAACAGACCGAGTATTATGAATTACCCAGTGCGTCTGCTCGGGAATTGAGTACGTTAAGTACTCCACGAACGTTGCCAGCCAGTACATTGACGAAACCGCTGAGCGGTGCGTTGATTGTGCCAACCAACTGTGCACGAAGCTGATCTTTGCTAGGAAGACTCGCGAGCATTTTCATGTCGTCAGCACTTAAAAGTGTGCCGTCATTACTTATACCACCTACCATTTGTAGGGCGGGTTGTTCTTTTGCAAAACGAGCTAGTACTTGTGCAGGCGCAACTTCGTCATCTGCATTGGTTGCATAGAGAAGCTGGCCAGTGAATGCTGAGAGATCAGTATCTTTAAGTGCATCGATACGACTTGCTGCGAGGCGAAGCAAACGGTTCTTGACTACTTTAACAGTAGTACCTTGTTCGCTTGCGTTACGTCGCAGTTTTTGAAGATCTTTTACACTTACATCTTTATACTGAGCAATAGCAATCAACTTTGCGCTTTGTAAAAGCTCAACAACTTCGGCAACAATTACTTCTTTTTGTTCACGACTTAGTGCCATAAACGCTCCTTTTGTTACCGTTAGTGTTGTTCGACCGATTTGTTAAGTTTCAAAGACAAATAAAAAGTCTTTGGTTCTCGCATTACCAAAGACATTACAGATAAAAACAATTGTTTGTTTCACTGCCTCGATAGGTCTTATGGAGTGCCTACTGTCTGGGGTAATGATCTCCAGTAGTGTACAGGAGCCCACTACTGATGTCAAGAGGTGCCAAAACGACACTCCTGCTATTGACATAACTACCATAAGCATGTTATAGTAAAATATAATGATAGAAGTAAATCCACCAACTGCAGGCCAGCCAGAACTTGATCGCCCAAATGGCTTGTCAGGTGATGTTCACTACAGTTACGACCATCGGCAACCTCCACTACGTGGCTTAAGTAATTATGGTGATCTCGTTGGGTACATAGATCTCAGTGATGTAAATCAACCAGATCATCCATTACTTCGCGAACGAGTTGAAGACCGTAGAGTTCTACATAAACACGGCACCTCAGTAGTTCAGATGTATAGTGCTGGCTTGGCTAGGGGCAGGCGCGAGGTACGCAGTCAACTTGAGAAGGCAGAGCTCGAGGAAAGACTTATGCAGGCGGAGGTACGGAACCGCTGTGATGCAAAATTCGATTTTATATTGAACGACACAGGTATGTCGGAAATGTTTGACTACATGCAAGATAATCGCGATGCTGATGATAAGGTGGTCTTGCTGTTTTTGGATATTAACCTGTTCGGTAAGCTCAATAAAGAGATAGGCCACTTAGCTGGAGATAATGTTTTAGCTCAATTTGCGAGAGAGCTTGTAGATAGTATACGGCAAGGAGACGCCGTGGGTCGGCACGGTGGTGATGAATTTATGATATTACTCAACCTTGGTTCAATGGAGGCGCAGCAGCTAGAGCAGTTACTTGCAAGAATTACTAGAAGTAGAAGACTCGCTTACCGAGATGCCGACGGTCGCTACGGGACTACCGAAGTGAAGAGCAGTACAGGTTATACTGATGTTGAGCCTGGTGATACTTATAGCGAGGCCCTAGAGCGTGCGAACTATGCCACGAGATATATCAAAGATAATTGTGGTGGCTCGGGGTTGGGCAGGAGAAATCGTGGCAGTAAAGAAGTAGTTGTGACGAATAACCCACTACCGAAACGGAAAAGCAGTCGTGCGGTTGACGTACAGCAGTAACGGCGTATAATACATTTTTATGGTACCTGTGACATCTATTATTGCTATTTTGTGTCGGAGCCTCCGCATGGAGCTTCTGCTTGTACGCACATAGTAGATTGAGTACCTAAATACATTAGAAAAGTAAGGGTTCCTCAGTCTACAAGATGAGGATCCTTTTGTTTCTTACTGAGAGATATCGACAGATGTTTTACAGGAAGGAGCAAATATGCTTTTTCCCTGCTTCAAGGATTACTCCAAAGAGCAGTCACCTTTCCAAGCTGGAGGTAGTAGATTGTTGACATCGATTATTGAGGAACCTGCTGTGAAAGCTAATGAGACCAAAGAGCTCCTCAAAGAGCAGCTTCTCCAGGCGATCAAGAACAAAGGCGGTCGGATTCAGGGGACCAATGCTGAGATCAGAGATAAACTCGGCTGGCAGGAACTCCCTGTCAACCGATTCCGCAGACTGGTTTGGCATCTGTGCAACGAGAACAAGTTGCGTCATTTCAGACCAAAGACCTACCATCCCCATTCTATGGATCCGTACAACAGTGTGGGAGTCCATATCTTCGTGGTGGTGTAGTTCTTCCTCTGTCGGTATGGTCGGGCAATAGGTTCTTTTGAACTTAGCTTTTAGCATAACGTCGCATGCGTTTTTCAAACCAGAAACGCTCCGTTATTTGCCCGATCATCATAACCTAGTACTTTGGTGCTTGCTGCCTCCAGCTTATTTTTTCAGAATATTCAATAATATTAGTTTAACGACAGATAATATATTTAATTCGCTCGTAAAACCTCGTGAAGCATTGCATCTAACTCTTCTGTTACTAGTTGAGCTCTATGTAAGCGAGATGGTTCTCTTGTATTGGGCCAGATGTGATCTCGTACGTTTCCTTCACCAACCACTAAACTGCGAGGTTGTTCACTGAAACTCAGTGTTTTAACTCTAGAAACTCGAATTGGCTCTTTTGGGGTTGAGGAAATATATTCAAAAGGTGGTAAGGCTAGTTCAAGACGTATGAAATCAGGATTTTCTCTCAGTGTGGCACCAATAGCCATACCCACTCGCCACCTTAATTCATGCATTGAACCAAACTCAACAAGCACAACGGTGGGTTCTGCTGGATCCAGACGTTGCCTAAGGTGGTCATATAACTTAGGTAGTGGGTACGGGCGCAATTCCATAGACTAATTATTTGAGTTGACTAAGCTTGAACTGAGTGGCACGTTCAGCGGCTAGGCGCGTAAGAGCGGGGTCTTCCCCTTTGTTGACGAATATCATTGCTTCGCCAATAAGCGGGTGTGCCTCAAGAATTTTGTCGTGCATTTGTTTGGCTAATTTGCGATAGCCTGGGTGACCTTGCGGGCTTGTTCGGAGTTCCATAAAGTGGAATGCTTCACGAGCATTCATAGTGATCTTCCACCGCATTCTGTGTCCGAGTAATGTGGCGTATTGAGCCTCCAGCTGGTAGCCGTTATCCCACAGTTCGCGGTACAGGTTCATGCTCAACTCGAAACAGCTGTCAAAGAGATCTTCCAGACCCGCCTCAGTGACAAGCGAGGGTGTTTCATAGCCATAATGAGGGCTCAGCGCCTGCCATTCTAGGCTGTCTACCATGCGGTGACGTTGAAGATCACGGAAAATGCCATAATCACAGATGAGGTCAAAGCTATAATGAGCGATCTCTAGTGCTCTACCAGGCTTATGACGGCGATTCAGGCGCTCGCCGATATAGGCGGCGAAAGCGTTCTGTTTTTCATCGTAGGACCATTTACTAAGCTCTTGATCGAGCTCACTTAGGCTTAGGGTGCTTTGTTCGTAGAGCATGTGTGGTAGAAGATCAAATTCATTTTTGGGCCATACACTAGCAAGCTTTACGTGATCATCACCATTACCTTTGATCGGCTGTAAGCCGTAGGTGTGGCTGATATCTGCGATCTTCTCACGTGTATTACTTCGGTAAGCCACCCAAGCACCACCGCGATCTGGCTTGTCTGCCCGCTCCAAGAAGGTCGGTACTACTTTCCGAGCCTCTTGTAGCAGGCTCTCACCTGTTGTGCGAGATTCATCGAATTCATCGCTTATGAGGTGCATGATGAGGCTCTCGAGAGCCTGTCCGCTGGCAAATACCCCAACGGTAGATTTGGTGGCAACAGGCAATACCATCCGCACGGCATCACAAGCTTGAGCTCGCGTAGCGGCCTTCCAGGCGCCGTCGCGCTTGTCTTGTGGCTCGCTTGATTTGCTGCGGACATACTCGGTGAGTTTATGTACGAGGTTTGAGTAGGTATCAAAAAGCTGTGTGAGCTGTTGGTTGTATAGCTTGGTTGTTTTCTTGTCTAGGGTTCTGGGTGTGTAATATTTGTAGTTTCCCTTTTCATCTTTTTGATCGAAGAAGATGTATCTGGTTGATTGTTCGAGATACGCGGCGAGTCTACCCCATTCAAGTTTTTTGGTAAGTAAGTTGCTGGCGCCTTCTATGACGAAGTGCGTGCCTGAAAGTTGCTGTACGCTATCGTCGCCATATGCTGTAATGACGCGCTTGAGTAGATCTTTATCCTTACCTTCATTTTCTGCGAACTCATCTAAAATGGTTACGCGCATATCATCCCCACGTCGTGAGAGTCGGGCCATGGCGGCCGCAACCGTGGCACTACTGATCTTGTCTGTGAATACGTAGACCGGCTTGTCTGTATTCGTCACGGCTTCACTTAAGTACTTTTCACCTTCTTTGGTGATTGAGTAGCTACCATTTTCATTCTTGATAATGTAGGGGTTAGCAACTTTCTGGGGTGCAAAGACCTCTTTTGCAGATACTTGCTTCTGACTCTTACGAAGTTTCTTAAGCATAGGTTGAATCCTTTCCCAGATAATATTGTTGATAGTGGGTATACTCATCAGTTCACCGTGTTGTATACATTTAATATGTGTGAAATCTTCTGGATATAGTTCGCACAGCTCTTTATAGGTTGCATTAGCTCTCTGTAGGTGATTCTGGTCAGTATCATGGATATCTTTTTCTTGCGCGTCACCGCGTTTTTCGATAAGAGTCACTGCTACCTCCGCAGGCACGCTGAGTACAAGGTTCAGGTCTGGTTTTGGAATGCCAAGCATGTCAAATTCAAGCTGGTCAAGCCAGTTGTAGTATGCGAGCCGAGTTGATTTATCATCTATTTTTTGGCCTTGATGTGCTTTGTTGGCGGCAATATAACGATCGGCTATTACTACGTATCCCTCATTCATCCATCCACGTATAAGTGGCCCGGCATCGAATCTGTCAAGTGCGTAAAATAACGAAGGCGTATAGGGGCCGAGCTCGTTTGCATTGCCGTAATCACCTCTTAAGTATTTACGTACAAAATATGAAGACTCTTCTTCGTAGCGTGGAAACTTAATTTTTTTAACTCTATGCCCTTCGGCCTTGAGTCTCTCTATAAGTAATTTATATTGAGTAGACTTACCAGATCCATCAGAACCCTCTATAACGAGAAATAGTCCATTTTTTTCCATTCTACAACTCCCTTGGCCTTACTCTTTTGTCTTTATGGGCACGAGGCAACATTTGTTGTGGCCTCCAAGAACGGATTAAGCCCGGAAGGTCATCTGCGGAAGACTCTTGGTACTTTCCTGAAAGGTCAGAGTATTCACTCTCAACTTCACCAGTCTCATGGAAGACCATTTGTGCGATACGCTCGCCTACCGGTAGTACAACGCTGTGGTGTTGATTCATATTGTATATCTCCATAGTCCAACGATTGATGTACCCTGGATCACCCCAACCGGCGTCAAGACATACGGCTACACCATTGCGACCCCAAGTACTTCGAGCTTGCATGGTGCTGGTGCCTGGAGCCTTAATTCCTATAAATTCGTGAGTATGAGCAAGTATTCGTTCGCCTGGACCCAAGATAATAATTGGATGATCGGCGGGAATATTGGGTAACATACGTACACCGTGAGCTTCACACCATTGTTTATGATTTTTTGCCTGGTGTGGGCCATCGAAGTATTGATGAACATCGTGTTCATCAAAAGGATTGTAGATAGTACTGTTAGTATTTCGCTCTGTGCGGTAGTACCACTCTCCAAGGCTAACATCAACACTACTGCCGTTAATGTGATGCTCTATATAAGGATAGAAGACAATATGCCCTGTAGAAATAGCCTCTTTAATTTGTATATTACTGTAGACCCCCACTGATTCCTCCGTGTATTCTGCGGGCCCACCTTCCGCGTTTCTAGGCCTTAGTATAGCAAATGAATCACGAGCATGTATACTGATTGTGGAATAAATAGGAGGTATTATGGCAAGAGTTGTGGAAGTTATATCTGAAGATAGGCTTATCGAGCAAGTACGAGGAGTTACGTTGTTTAAGGATCCATCTGTAAAGCCATATGAAAATGCCAAGATTGATATTAGATCGATTGACCTTTCTGAGGTACGCCCTACGACGCTGTATGTACTGCGCCAGAACCTAGAGATTCAACGTAGGCTTGCGGCTTCATTGGGTGATCAAGGACATGACCCGCTTAGCTTAGAGGGCGCACTCATGCTTGATGATGGGATAAATCAGATGGGCCTAACCCCACCTTTAGTGGAGGTTGACCAAGAACATGGACCTTGTCTGATAGATGGAGCGCATCGAGTGTATATTGGGCGTGAAACAGGCCGTAGGGTTATCAGGGCTTTATATATTGATGGTACAAATCCAGATCACCCTATATACGCATATCCGAATGATTGGGAACATATTCTTGAATATGACAATGTTCCAGGTGATCCAGCGCTTAAGAAGCACTATCGTAATGATAATCCAGTTGCACTTTACCGCGATTTCAGCCAGATAAACGGCTCGGTTATGAGGCAAGCTTAAGTGGTTAATAGCCCTATCAAGTCGATAGTGTTTGATTGGGGTGGGGTTATTTCACCAGCTGGAACCCCAGATGAGGTGGCTGTTTCGTTAGCTCGGATACTGAAAGTTTCCCCAGAAGATGCTCGCGAAGGTTTTCGAAGTATGGCCGAGGCGTTTAAGCGTGGCAAAATCACCGAACAAGCTTTTTGGGCGGGCTTAGAAACCCGTTTCAGTACTTTAGTGCCGCAAGTTGACCGAAACATATGGACACCCGTAGAGTCTTTTCGTCCAGACGCAAGACTAGTGGCCTATATTCAGCGTCTACAGAATGAAGGATATATGGTTTCAATCCTTTCTAACACTTTTCCACCCACTGCTGAGGCCATCCGAGCAACAGACTGGTATGATCCTTTTGAAATAGTCATACTTTCGTCGGAAGTTGGCTTTGCGAAACCTGATATAGCCATCTATGAACTATTATTAGATAAGACTGGTTATGCTGCGTCGGAGACAATTTTTATAGATGATCAAGAGAAGTGTCTTGCTCCGGCTCGATCTCTTGGTATGCAGACAGTCCTGGCGGAGTCGCCTACTCAGATTATTCAGGATGTACAAACTGTATTGGGCGAAGCTAGTTAGAGAATAAATATAGAGCGCACTAAAAGAAGACCCCTAGTAGGGGTCTTCTTTTAGTTTGTAGCTATATTTAGGCTACGGTGGTATTTACTGTGAGGCTTGGGCCCATTGTGGTCGTAAGGGTTACTTTTTGGAGATAAGTACCTTTTACGCTTGCAGGCTTAGCTTCAGTAATAGTCTTAAGAATAGCTTCGGCATTTTCGGTTAGTTGCTTTGGTGTAAAGCTTACTTTACCGATAGCTTGGTGCACGATTCCTTGCTTATCTACTCTGAACTCAACGCGTCCAGCCTTAGCCTCGGTAACGGCTTCGGCAACCTTAGCGGTTACGGTGCCGCTCTTAGGGTTAGGCATTAAACCTTTAGGGCCGAGTACGCGGGCATATTTACCAAGTTTTGCCATAAACTGCGGTGTCGCAATTAGGACATCAAAGTCGAGTTGTTCTTTGTCGAGTAATTGTAGGAAATCATCTTCACCAACAATATCAGCACCAGCTTTTTTAGCAGCTTCGTGTTGATCTGCTGGTGCAAACACTGCTACTCGTAGCGAGTTACCTGTACCGTGAGGTAGGGCAACCATTGCACGAATATTCTGATCAGCATGTCGTGGGTCAACACCAAGATTAACGTGCATTTCTACACTAGCATCAAATTTAACCGTGCTGGTTTTAGGTAGAATCTCACACGCATCTTTAAGTGAGTATTCTTTGCTGCTATCAATAAGTTCTGCGCTCTTACGGTAGTTTTTGCTACGTCGTTCTAGCTTAGAGCGGACTTTTGGTGCTGGACCTTTTTTAATAGCTTCTTCACTTGGGTCTAATTCGCCACTAGCAACCTTTTCTTTGCGCTCTTCTTTTTCAACTTTTTCTTCAGCTTCTTTAAGAGCCTTAGTGCTTCGCTTGCCAGCTTTGGCAACTTTCTTTTCTATACCTTCAGCTTGGGCTTCTTCAACAATTTCTTGAGCTTCTTCGGCAACAATAGCGCTATCTGTTGCTTTGATTTCTTCTAGAATTGCTTGTTCTTCTTGTTTAGTTTTCTTTGTTGCCATAATTATGACTCCTTTTCGTGGTTCAAGCGGCTTTTTGAGCCTCCCACAATTAGTTATTTAAATGCTCTTCGAAGCGCAGTGCTTACCTGCTCTTGAATTCGTTTACCAAGCGTTGCATCAACCAAGTATGCAGCAGCTGTTGGCGTTACGTCTGGTGATGCTTCCGGTTGTAAGCGAAGTACAGTCTCCATGTCATCGTTACCGATCTCGTCATGAAGCCATGCATCAGATGCTGCGGCTACCTCTCGATCGCTTACAGATGGAAATGCTTCAGCCATTTTCTTACTCTTCGATCTCGACACCCATTGAACGGGCGGTGCCAGCGATTACTTTTTTAGCAGCTTCAATGTCGTTGGCATTAAGATAGCCAATTTTCTTTTCAGCAATTTCAGTTAGTTGGGCCTGGGTCAGCTTACCAACTTTTTCTTTATGTGGAACGCTCGAACCTTTTTTGATGTTTAGTGCCTTACGAATAAGGTCATCAACTGGTTCGCCGATTACATCAAATGTAAAAGTTCGATCTTCAAAAATCTGAAGGTGTACGATTACGTCAACACCTTGCATGTCTTTTGTTTGTTCGTTGAACGGATTAATAAAATCCATCATGTTGAGGCCATATTGACCAAGCGTTGAGCCTACAGGAGGACCTGCACTTGCGCGACCAGCTGGGATACGAAGTTTAAGATTCGCGGTAATTTTCTTTGCCATTAGTTTATTCCTTTGCACTTTGCCATTCTGAAGTAATTTCAGAACCTAATAATTGATTGGATCCTGAATCAAGTTCGACAAGTTCATTGCAAACAAGTCCAGGATGACAGTACCAGAAGCGGATACCGTCGCACCATTTGTGTGCGTAACAGATGATATTGTATCAAAACTCTTCATCTTTTGCAAGCTCACTTAGTTTTACTTTGAACTCGCACGCTCTTGCTTGGTCCCCCTGGGCGTCTGTTAGATCTTCATAGCCTAAGCGTGCGCTAAATATGCCTATGCCAGCACCTGCGACAGCTAATATGGGGCTACGCATTACTGCGCCACCGAGCGCTGCCGCACCCATGAAACCAGCAAATGCGAACTCTCCAGCCCCAGTTATAAGATTATGCCTTGCCGACCATTTGTGATAATCATATGACCCACGTATGGACTCTATGTACTCAGATTTATTCATACTCATTTATAGGTGTCCTCTCATATTACTTAGGTAAACTTAGTACTCGTATTTCCAGCCAGGTTGCCATGCCCAAGGTTCGGTGACACAGGTCTCAAGATCTTTGCCATTCAGATGATGCTCAAGACCATACTGCGTTGCACGGTGGCCAA
Source organism: uncultured Candidatus Saccharibacteria bacterium (assembly GCA_964632215.1). Taxonomy (GTDB): domain Bacteria; phylum Patescibacteriota; class Saccharimonadia; order Saccharimonadales; family UBA7683; genus CAZWBG01. The sequence continues at coordinate 159,106 of CAZWBG010000001.1, forward strand.
TGATCATAACTGTTTTACCGTCAAAATTTTCTTTAAGGTAATCAAGAAAATTTTTCATTCTGTCCATGCATTGTTGATAACTTTCTCCATTTGGAAAAGGCGTATAAATTCTATCAACTTTTTGATTATCAACCTCTTCTTTTGGTGATTGCGTGAAATCGCCATAGCCACACTCGCGTAATCTCTTGTCTATATAGATTGGAATACGAAGTTCTTCAGCTGAAGGCACAGCAGATTTGTAAGCACGCTGGAGGTCAGATGTAAGAATTGCATCTATATTACGATCTCTGGATCTCTCCAGTAGCTCAATACACTGCTTTACACCAAGCTCTGATAGTTCAATATCATTCCAGCCGCTTGCCCGTTTTGCTTCATTATCTACTGTTGTACTATGTGGTTCAAAGATGATTGTTACCATGATGCTCCTCTGTATAGCTTACCCAATTTCTTTAAGACAGCTTAATTATACTACAATTTACGTTGACCGCTCAGAGTGTTTAGTAAGCAGGTGCGGCCAAAAATACCAAATTTGACCATTCTAATGTCATTAAATTCTTTTAGATAAAGTTCGTCTCTGATTTCACAATCTAGATATGGGCATGCTACTTCTAGCGTATCTTTAATATCTGCCGTATCCTTGGCTTCTCTAAACCTAGTTTCTGCTGCTAGAGTATTCTCATCGTATTCAAAGCACCGTACTGGGCACTCTGAGTTTACGACCAGAGTGACTTTTCCCATAGATTAGACTTTTTTGACTTGGAGGGCGTCGAGTTCGACGGGCGTTTCACGGCCGAACATGCTTACGAGTACCTTGAGCTTGCCTTTGGCAGCATCAATTTCGTTAATTGCACCGTCGAAGCCTTTAAATGGTCCGTCGACAATATTAACTACCTCACCAACAGCAAAGTCGATCTTGTGCTTTGGATCTTCAGCGCCCATTCGTTTCATAATCTTAGACATTTCGTCGTCAGAAACTGGGCTCGGATCTGTACCGCTACCAACAAATCCAGTTACGTTTGGAGTATTTCGTACGATATACCAAGCATCTTCACTCATGCGCATTTGTACAAGTACGTAACCTTGGAAGATTCGCTTTTCAACCACTTTACGCTTGCCATTTTTGATCTCAATCTGCTTTTCTTTAGGTACGATGACATCGAAGATCTTGTCGGCCATGTCTAAACTATCAGCGCGCTGCTTGATGCTATCTGCTACCTTTTCTTCGTAACCTGAATATGTGTGAATAGCGTACCACTGCTTGTTTGAATCATATCGTTTGCTCATCTGTACTGTAACTCCTTATTTTAGAAATATCTGCTGGGCTAATTTTTCAAAACCGTAGTCGAGGCTGGCGGTGAAAAGTGAGAAGACTACCGAAAACACCAGAACTACCAGAGTTAACTTTAGTGACGTTCTGCGGCTTGGCCAGGTCACCTTTCGAAGTTCGCCCCATGATGCTACAAAATAGCCGCCAAATGGTGAACGCAGAATGGTTTTACGTAGAAACTTCCAGACTTTCGTCTTTCGTAGCGGCGCAGTAATGCGTCCCAAAAACGTTTTTACTTGAGAACCAGCCTTGCTAATCTTCCCCATATGTAAACCCCTACTATTAAAAATAGAGCCTATTTGGCTCATTACGTCAAGTATACCAAAAGCCCGTTTCTTTTGCAATGCAAATTACACCGTTTTTGTTTCTTTGAGCGACGGCACGGTAATAGTAAAAGTAGTTCCCTTGTTTAACTCGCTTTCTAAAGTGATCTGGGCCTGAAGCCTATGAGCTAGTTTGGAGGTAACATACAGCCCAAGGCCAGTACCGTTAGATTCTCGAGTTCGGTAGTCTTCACTCCTGAAGAACTTCTCGAAAACCTTCTTCTGGTCGGCTTTACTAAGGCCAATACCGCTATCGGCAACTGAAAATACAGCTTCACCGTGCTTATTAGTACGTACATGAATAATAACTGAACCTGCTTTGGTGTACTTTACAGCGTTTGTAATGAAGTTTTGTAGTATTTCGCGTAAATAGAGCTCTGAGGTGATAAGTGGCTTCACACCAGCCGCTACACTACCTGTGAGGCTCAATTTCTTCTTAGCAGCATCAGGAGCGTAGTCTTTTATAAGTGTATTAACAAAATCGTGTAGATCAATTTTGGTGAGCTCTAGCACTACATCTGTTCGTTCAGCTCGAGAAAGTGTAGCCAGATCATTAATCATATTGGCCAGAAATATAACGTGTTCGTGTGCTTGTTTGAGTGAGCCTGTGACAACTTTTGGGTCATGATTCTTCTCTGTTACAAACAGCGCGTTGCTAATATCACCCTCGGCAATCGCAATTGGTGTACGGAGTTCGTGGCTAATAACACTAATAAACTCGTCTCGCTCTTCTTCCAGAGATTTTTCTTTCGTGATATCACGAAGTATAACTATGTAGCCACTTTCAACTTCTTCTTTAAAACCAAGCTTGATAGGTGAAATATTAATATAAAGATTAATTACATCATTTAGCTCAAACTGGTGGATATAGTCTGTTGTAGTTAGTCCCAAATTACTCTTAGCAACAAGCTTGAGAAGATGCACCTTCTTCCCCTCTTTGTCACGAATGTTGAGCACCGAATCAAGTGTTTTTCTATCAAGTGTGGCATTGGTATCTAAAAGGTCCAGTACTGCAGCATTATAAAGCAATATCTTACCATCATGGCTGGTTGCGATAACCGCATCACCCATACTGTTAATAAGTGAGAGTAAGCGCTGGTGTTCGTAGGCGCTACTACGAACAGTATCAGCCACCAGGTGACGTTCCTCGTCTGATACTTGGCGGTATTTTGAAACCTGTAGTGAGATAAAGACGACACCAGTTATCTGTGCTAGGGATAGGGCGAATATAGCAACACTCATGTCTTGAGCTGTATAGACAAAACTTGCCGCAATAGCTAGAAGATATAGCCCAAGTACAGCGAACATCCAGCGACGACCAAAATTTATATCTACCCCCACCGTGAGCACAATCCATAAGAATGCAAACGGTGAGAGGTATGGAGATACAAAGAGCGTTAGAATTAACATCATCAGGCAGTAGGCTATATATATAAAAGCGAACTGACTGCGAGAAAGGGTATCAATGCGAATAATATGTATCAATGCCACAACGGTAATACCGAAGACTATAGCTGCATATATGGGTAGCGAATACGGCTGAAAATAGTTTGGCACCCAAATCCAGAGTATAAGCGCACACACATTAGCGGCCACAATAGGATACAGCAACCCATAGATGATGGTAATGCGGTTAATTAACTTCTCAAAACGTGATATAACATCACTCATATGTCACCATTATGCCCTACTGGTACCAGCTACGTAAAGCTTATGCTTTGAGCAGGGTCGGATTATAGTCTCTGAGCGCTATACGGCGCTGCTTGTAGTCCGGTACGATTTCACCCAACTCTTGCCAAAAAGCTGGTTGATGGTGCTGGTGATGAAGATGTACGAGTTCGTGACATAGTACATACTCGATAAGATGATCAGGAAGTTGGACGAGCCAAATACTTAAATTGATGATACCGTTTTGTGAGCAGCTCCCCCACCGTGTATGCATCGCTTTCAAGCGCACTTCTTGATAATTATAGCCGTGAGCCTGGGCTAGTCTGTAGAGAAGCGAAGGTAAAGTAAGCTCAGCTTCTTTACGAAGTGCTCGTGTAGCGGCTTTGGTAGCTTCATTTTGTACATCGGGACTTGCTGGGTACGTGTTGGGCGAGTAATGTATAGTAATCTGGTCGCCACTTACTCTGCTGGTCGGCTTTGCTCGGTCAGTTTGCCGAAACTGTATGTAGTGCTGCCGCCCTACTCGCATCCCATCTACGATTAGCTCTGTAGTATGTTGGGGCACATGTTCTTGAAACCATGTAATATGGCTTTTAGCATACTGCTTGGCAAGCGCATAGGGCATGTAAGCAGGAATGGTAATAATAGGTTTGCCACGCTGGTCAATCTTTAAAATGATACGCTTGGCGCGCTTAGATTTACGGAGTACCACCTCTCCTACATTTTCTAAAGCTATTGTTTGCATAATTTATTGAATGATACGTTGACCGTTGCGAGGCTGAATGCCTGGTATAGTACGCACAACTTGGGGCCGCGTTGGAACACCGGCATTATTTCCATACAAACTTGCAATTTTACGAAGAACTGTGAGGCACTGACTTTTAAAAGCATGTTTACCGCTAATAACTACTGCTGTCTCGTTTTCTTGAGGGCGCTCGAGCTGGTTTTTTAGAGATTCAAAGGTAGCTTTGTCAATTGAGAATGAGTATTTACTGTCGATATTGCGCCTATCACGATTCATGGCACGCTGAGCTGATGTTTCAACATCTGTTTGAAGCCAGACGGTAAGCGTCCGATACTCTGCTTTATTGGCAAGTTGATAAACTCGTTTACGTTCCTTTAGTGTCAGAAATGAGCCCTCATAAACAATTGTTCGTTCGGTTTTCATAATCTCTTCTAGCATAGACTCAGAGACTCGACTGATAATTTCAGACTCATCTTTGTTAAAGAGCGGTTCTTCAAAAAGTTCGTAGCGGATACGGTCTTCACTGACACGTGCCAACCCGTAAAGTTCAGCAAATTGACGGGCAAAAAAAGTTTTGCCGGCCCCTGGGTATCCCATGGTAATAATAAGTAATGGTGGTGTTAATTGCAGATGCTTCATAGATGACTTGCTTTACCCTTTTTCTTTCCCTACTATAGCATGTTTTGTACTGCATGACGATGGTTCCAGACTACGCTCACATAGGATTTTGCGTAGAAACGGATACAGTACCAACAGGGTTGCCCGATTGATCGCTTAATTCAAAGATCTTACTTTCGTCGCGAACTACGGTTAACAACTCAGTTCTTATAAGAGAATCTGCTGAAGGAACATAAGCATCAGATGCAACATCAGCTTGCCAGGGATAGTTCATAGATTCTGTTTCATCAAGTGGTAATATTTTATATTCACTAAAACCAAATGGCGAACCGTTCAGTATATAGTTCAATGGTATGCAGGAATTACAGTCTAATCCAAGAGCGTTCTCACTACTAGTGTTGATAGGAATTGCTAGTAGATCATTGTAGTTCTCATATCCCTCGGGCATCATATCTAGGTCTGTCTCGTCTGTCCCTTTGGTTATTGCTATGCCATTAATCTGACCGTTAGATCCTCTAAGAATAAGTGGCCGACCAACGGTAGTGTACAGAGTTCCGGCACCATTGTTCAGAGAACTAGTAAAAATAATTCGTCCGTCAAGTCGCTCAACAGGTACCTCTTGCCTGATATTTTCGCGTACTGCTTGAGCAGAACTCCTAACTTCCGACATGTCTTCAATTGTAAGCTCAATACCGGGACCGATGTAGGTAACGTCATCTTGAGATTCTATGAACATATTTGCTAGGAAGCTACCAAGCCCAAGACCAATAATACAAAAGGCAGCAGCAGTTCGTCTATAAGTTCGCCGATAGGTACGGTCTATTTTTTCCACGCGTTCAATATAGTCTTGAATAGATTTATTGTACGCATCGTCCTTGCTCTCAAGCTCGGCTTCGTAGTAATTGACCATATTTTCGTAGTCTGTCATGACTATTATATTAACATATTATACAATATATGTAAATATCTAGTGTTGCAGCATGGACTGCACGAACTCAAGCTTCTTGATTTTATCTTTAGGTGCTGTGCTGAAATACGGTATCTATTTATAAGAGCGGATTCCTTCTAGCTACTGCTAGAGAAGTGGACATAAAAATGTTACAATCTTTACGGTAGATATAGGGGTATAGCTCAGTTGGTAGAGCACTGGTCTCCAAAACCAGGTGTCGTAGGTTCGAGTCCTGCTACCCCTGCCAATCACGTTTTTCGTTACAAAAAGCCATTAAATCGAATGCTTTTTTCTAATTCCCAAATGTCACGGCTTTATCTAGCTCTCTATTCTGTCTACTATAGCTTCCTCTCTTCTGAGTACCCTCTTCTTCACCTTAAGCCTGGGCTTAGGGAAGTCTATTGCCTGAGTAATGACTTGGCATAAAGACTCTGCAACATCCTCCATTTGGAAATAGATACCGGTCTGCTCCTTTAGGTCATTACGTAGACGCTTGACCACCTTTTCTGAGTAGAGCAGCCTAGCGAGACTTGCTGGATCAAGCGCGTTAGTTCTCTTCCAGAATGTCTCAAGCTCTCCGCGCTCTACGGCACGTTTTGTGAGATTCCAGATCAGTTCAGGAGATTTCTTCATATCATCACTATTCATCAAATCTAACGTGAATATCAAAGTAGTTGTGATTGGCTTCCCAAAATTCACTCTATACAACTGTACCTCTCGCCCATTAAGTAGTAGTATCCAGTCAATACCCTCATTGGCTGCATAACTAAGGCTCTGCCTGAGGTGCTTATCACTAATATCAATATCAATCGACTTTACTTCAACTACAAAGTGTTTCTTGCGCTTAAGCTGTATGACATAATCTGCATACTCGGATCGTATCCTATACTCAGTCTTTATTTCTTCAAGTTCTTGATAGCCGAGAATTTCGGTGAGGAAATTATTTGTCATAATTCTGGTTGCAGATTCATCAAGATTTGCAAACTCTTTTCGGAGGTACTTTTTCTTATAATTTTTAAGTGATTCTCGAAGATTTTGTAGTTGCTTCTCTGTTGCCATGGGATTTCCTTTGGTTTATGTTCCTTTTACTGACTTAACTATACCACTCTGGTATTAGGTCTTTCTGATATACTTAACGATATGAGCTCGGCTAAAATACCTCCTTTCATGAAAGTTCCGCCAGCAAGTTTTGATATTCCTGGTACGAATACTCGCGCACGTCTCTTTCAAGAAGGTGACGCAGAGAATCTTACACGACTTGCAACTAACGAAGCAGTGCAACGATATGTTCCTTGGGCTAAAAGAATACATGATGCTGATTCCGCTGCAGCTACTATTCATGAGTTCCAGAACGTTTGGGATAAAAAGATAATGGCTCGCTACGCAATCGAGAAAGATCAGCAGTTTGTAGGATACGTAGGCTTATGGAGTGATCAAATAACAGGATACTACGAGTTTGGTTTTGCTACGTTGCCAGAGCTCCAGGGTCAAGGTATCGGTACTAGTGTGATAACCGAATTACTAAGCATCACGAAACAACATTTGGATGCAAAAGGCATGGTCGCATATGTCGGTGACACAAATGACGCCAGTAAGGCAGTTATAACAAAACTTGGATTTCAACCCACTGACCAATTTGACAGTGGTGACAGACGTTACGAATTGCAATTCTAGTCTGCTACAATGTAGGGATACAAAACACTAAAATAGTACGTACAATTTGTTACTTCTCGGATCATCCTACTACAGCAGGTATCTAAAGTTGAAGCCATCGCAAAGCAACTCGAAGAGCGAGGCTATCTCATACAGACCAAGCAGTCTTGTGCTATTAGTTCCGATAAGGTCTTATTATACTGCCCGAGCGCCTAAAGAAGAACGCGCCATCCTCGTAGGTTATAAATTACGAGGCTACATTGAGCGTGCAAGAGTCGAGGGACTTACGCTCAATGACCGAGGACCTTCAATACTTGGTAATTCTATGCTGAGTGCTTCTGCGCTTTGCTCAACTATACGACAAGCCACTAAGCCCATTCCTATGCCTGCCTCAAAGGGTTCTCGCACTTCTCCTGCTATTCGTGGTGATACGCGGGGCATATTTATGCGACGTACGGCTTGCGAGAGCACCTCTAAGACTACCTTACCATTTTCGAGATCTGCAATCTCAATAGGTGTTACATCTTGTTCAAGCTGAGGCATCGCGGTACAGGATATTCGATTTGGGTAATCCTCAGGAAGGTAGTCTGGTGAACTCATATAGTTATTATAACATAATAACTAACATATATCGAGTACCATCTACTACAGACTGCCTATAGATATGCTGTGAGAATCTCCAGAATAGAAATTTGTTTGTTACTATTAGTATATGTCTAGATTTCTTATTCTTCATGGTACGGATGGTTCACCTGAGTCAAATTGGTTTATGTGGCTCAAAGGGGTCTTGATTGGTAGAGGTCATGAAGTATGGCTTCCTCAACTACCAGACTCTGATAAACCGAACGTTGAAACGTATAATAAATTTCTACTGTCAAACCCTGAATTTATCTATGATAAAGATACAATTTTAATCGGTCACTCATCTGGAGCTGTAGAAATATTAAGCTTACTTCAGCATCTACCGAAAGGTTCTATCGTAAAAGCAGCAGTTGCAGTGAGTGCTTTTAAAGATAATCTAGACTGGGATAGTCTCGACGGACTATTTACTGAGCCGTTCGATTTCGATTTAATCAACCAGCGTTGCCCAAACTTTACGTTTATACATTCTGATAATGATCCTTATGTTCCGATTGAACATGCAGAGTACTTGGCACAGAAGACAGGTGGAAGACTGCTGACACTTGAAGGACAAGGTCACTTTAATACCGAACTAGGGCCACAGTACAAGAGATTCCCCGAACTCCTAGAGATCATCGAAGATCAGACTACGTAAAGTTCCTTAGCGAGCGGCGACGTATGTGCCGGGGCGTTGTTTCGTCATGACAGTTTGCGTAAGAAATATCTTACGAGCACGAAACTGGGCGGCGCAGACCAGTAGGTAGAACTCCCACATTCGATAAAATCGTTGATCATACTTAGTATGATCAAGTTTTGGGTAGGCTTTCTTGAAGTTCTTATACCAAGCCATCAGAGTTTTATGATAGTCGGGTCCGAAGTTTTGTAGATCTTCGATAGTAAAGAGTTTTTCGGCTCGCTTGCACATTTGTGAAACCGAAGGTAATACACCACCAGGAAAAATATACTTTTCTATCCATGGGTCGCTACGCACAGCGGGCGTAGGCCCTGTAATAGTATGTAGCAAAAATAGACCATCATCTTTAAGCCATTGGTTGCAGTGTTGAAAAAAGTTCTTATAGTTTTTGGGGCCAACATGTTCGAACATACCAACTGATACGATTCGATCAAATTTTTTGCCTGGCTGAAAGTCTTGATAAGTAGAACAAATCGGCTTAATTTTCTCGTTTTTTAGCTCCTTCATAAAGGCGACTTGTTCGCGTGCGGGAGTTAGGGCCATAACAGAAGCTCCGTAGTTAGCTGCCATATATTGTGCTAGACCACCCCAACCGGCACCGATATCAAGAACCGTTAACCCCTTCTTAAGTTCTAGTTTTTCACAGATGAGCTGATATTTAGCCTCTTGTGCTTGATCTAGGTTTTTAGCTCCCCTTGCCCAATAACCGCACGAATACGCCATGCTAGGCCCTAACATAGGCTCGTATATATCATTGCCTATATCGTAGTGTGAGCGAGCATTCTTATAAGCTCGGCCACTTGCTTGTAAGTTAGTTAGCAAACCCAAACTCGCCCATGCAATGACTCGCCAGTTTCTTACAAACTGACCTTGAAGCCTCGTTTTAAACAATCGGAAGAAGAATTCCTCAAGATCTTTGCAGGTCCACCAGCCATCCATATATGATTCACCAACGCCGAGCGAACCTTGCTTGAGAATTCTTTTATAAACTGCTGTGTTCAATACCTTGATGTCGTAGGGTTTAGGGCCATTTATGGTGACCCCCATTTTTGTTAGAAGTGTGCGATACTGTTCGACAAGCGCTTCATCCTTCATCTCATGCCCCCATAACGGTAAGATATAATCCCCTACTCGCTCTAATAGCATCGTATTCCTATTGAACGACAGTTAACTATATCTACATCATAGCAGTAACTACTTTTTCAGAAAAGCCTCACTACCTAGATGATGTTGTAGGTAAGCATAAGTATTAAATACAATATATTTGCAAAAGAATAAATAAAATGCTAAGATACTATAAATAACTAATTGTGTTGGAGTATCCATGAGTATTGATAGTAATGTAGCAGGTATCACAAGTGTTGGTGGAATGGGTGGTGGAGCCGCAGCTATTACAGCTGAACTGGCTGGTACTGGTAATTCCGTAGTAATTGGTGTTGTCGTAGGACTAACGCTAGTAGTAGTTTCAGCGATCGTTATGCGGAGATTACACCGCAACATTACCTCAAATTAAATTTTAGAAGATTCATATTATGAATAACTCGCTGCTTCTAATTTGTATAACGGTTGCCGCTGTTGCTCTCCTTGACTTTATTCCACGAGCAATAATTAAGGTTAAGAAGCCAACACAGGTCAAATCTTCGAGATCCAAGATACCTCCATACTACATTATGCCTACCGTTTACGGTGATATTTCTTACCTTAAGAATGTTTCATTTCTAAAAAAGTATGCCAAACGTGTAATAATCTGTACCTCAAATTACGAAACACCGGAGTTTTATAGTCAATTGCGCCTTATTTGTCGTAAGAATGGTTTTCGATATATTAAAGCAGAAGTACCTGTCGTGAAGGGAATTCCGGTTAGGAACGCCTATACAATATACACAGGCGTATTTAAGAAAGGTAATCAGCTCAAAGCTAAGAACAGTCAGCCGTGCATACTTATCGATGCTGATACTTATAGTAAACAAAACGTAAATGATCTAGTCCGTACGTTTGTTGAGTCAGATCTGCATATAGCTTCACTTCGTTGCGAGGCGGCAAAAACAGACAGTATTATAGAGGTGTTGCAGGCTTTTGAATATAAAATTGCTATGGACAATCGTAGCATGGATGCTTGGTTAACTTCTGGGGCTTGTAATATGGCTACTGTTAAGACATACAAAAAGGTCTTTGGTCTACATTCACAATTTTTTGCTGGTGGCGATATTGAAATCGGTAAAATTGCGTCAGTTATGGGACTCCGAGTTGGGCATATTAATTTCACCTTTTTTACCGAATTACCAGATACTTTACATAAATGGTATAAGCAAAGAATCATTTGGTTTGCTGGTGGTACTCGACACCACCTCATTAATATTGGTAGCTATGGCTGGTTTCATTTTTTCATGTTGTTCTATAACTCAGTAATTATCTACCTGTTATTACCACTAAGATGGGTCGAGTTTATTAATTACCCTGCAACACTACTGTTGATGTTAGTAATATCTTGGTTCTACACCTTTGTACTACTGGCTGGGAGAAGTTGGAGAAAAGAGTACCTATTACTACCCTTTTATTCCTTTTTTCAGACGATGTGGATCGTTCCTCGAGGTTTTGTGGAATACTGCAGGTTTGCATGGCGTCAGCGTAGTCTAGGGCTCTTATCGTATGATCTAGAACACAAGACTCAACGTACGAGAAAAACCTTTCTCGCTCTTAACGTCGCCAGTGCATCTTTGGTGATAATTATTGCTGTTGGGTTCAGTTACTTTCGCATGCAATATTGGATTCATAACCCAAACGGCTATCTAACTCAAGCTGCCCATATTATCGCAAGAGATTAAATAATTAATAACTAGATTAATTATTTTTGAGCTTTAAGTTTTTTCTTGATCGTGCGCTTACGAGACGCGCTGTGTCGGTTCTTCTGCTTAGCCATTATATTCCTATCATTTACGTTACTACTTATCATACCACGAAACACCGTATTATATGCACTGATTCACCTTTGGCTACCTGATGAGATTGTGAAACTTTCCGCAAGGGTCTACACTAAAGAATCTGGGAGGCATTAAATTACGTGACAAGAGTAGACTTAAAAAATTTATTCCATAAATTAGCCTTAACACCACTCAGTAGTTTAGCTACAAGCTCAACTGCCTTATCACAAAAGCTGGTAAAAATAGCAAAGATCAACCGTACGAATATAGTGTTTTTGATCCTGTTTGGTCTGACGGTCTATTTTTTACTACCTAGACTCGGTCAGGTAGGAAGTATAGTAAGTGCGCTACAGCAGGCTCATACTAATTGGCTTATTGCTAGTCTTTTGGCGTCCGTAGCGACGTATTTTGTAAGTTCACGCATATTGCAGTATTCAGCGTCTCGAGGTCTGATGTTTTCCGAAACTTTAATGGTCAGCCTTGCTAGTTCATTTGCGAATGCGATAACACCAGGCGGTATCGGTGGGATATCGCTCAGCATACGTTATTTACAGATAAAAGGCCTCACGATCGCCAAGGCATCATCTATAACGGCGATCATTCGTATTGCTGGTGTTACTTCTACAATAATTTTACTACCTATTTTACTGCTGGTAGTCCAAGACGTATCTTACCGACCCGCTGCACCTAGACTACTTACAGTTTTAATAACATCCATCGCTCTACTATTGGTGACAAGTATTATCTTACTATCCCCAAAGCTGAGGAAAGCCACACACTCTTTTTTGCGTGATCTACTAGGTCACACACTTGTGTTTGTTAGGAGTGGTAAGGTACCGTGGTTATTATTTATGTCAACATTCTTAACTTTGGTGTATTCTCTTAGCTTCTACTTTGCACTTTTGTCGGTAGGTCTTCATGTAAACCTGTTTTACGTTACTCTTGTGTATATTGCAGGATCTAGCTTGGGTGCGGCGGTACCAACACCAGGCGGCGTAGGTGTTACTGAGGCGGCACTTATCTCAGGCCTGGCTATTTTTGGGGTTGCTGCGGGGCCTGCCGTGGCGGGTGTGCTACTATTCCGCTTGATGACCTTCTGGCTTCCACTTATCCCAGGAATCTACGCCTTTAGATGGCTCGTAAAACACAAAAATATTTAAATAAAATAGGAAAAATGTGGATTTCTGGCTTAGTTTAATTTGGCACTTTGAGCGATTGTGGTGAGTGCTGCCTGCGCAGTAGTATCATCAAACGTTACAGCATCTGCTGGCTGACTAATCGCAAAGATGTATACGTTAGTACCCTTAACAACCGTGAGTGAAAACTCTTTTGTGTTGATGGCACTCGTAGCACTTGATTCAAAGGTAGCTCTGTCACCTATTCCGCTCACTGGAGTACCATCAGTAGCTGTAAAGCTGGAGATATTGTCGAATGACGCCTGGGTGTATGCTGCAAGATCTATATAGAAGCTGTCAGTTATTGTACCCCCACCTACAAACGGATATACGCAGGTCTGACCCCTACCACCGTCACCAAGGCTCACGGTACCAGTATCGTCTGGGCCAGTTAGTGTAGCCACTGCGCTGCCGAGTGCAGTCTTAATAGTGTCGATATCAACTAGCTTACATAGGCCTAGATCACCTACATTTTCTGAAGATACTTCACTTGTCGTCTCACTATTCGAGCTACTAGAGTTAGTAGTTTTGTCACCTTTTTTATTTAGTAGCAATACACCGCCTACTGCTAAAATCACGATAATAATACCAGCAACGACAATGATTATTTTCTTGTTCATAAACAGTCTCCTTTTGGGTTATTGAATATAATTGAATTATACAACACACCCTTCATTAACAGAAAAGTGAAGAAGTATTAAAAAAGGCACCAAATGGTGCCTTTTCTTGCTTACTAGCGCTTCTTTGGTTTCACTTCGTTTCTACCAAGATTCTTCTTTGTCTCAGTAAATACCTCACGGCGTCTTAGCCGTGAATTGTATTTCTTAAGACTGAGTTTATCAGGAGTGTTCTGAGTGTTCTTACGTGTGTAATACAAACGATCTCCGCTTTCTTCACCAACCAAACCTATAATTACTCGTTTTGTGCTCTTCTTAGCCATAGGATCCTATTCTATCAAATAATTTCGTCTGTTTCAAGGGGTAACTCTTCAGGTTTAAGCCTTTCGCCCAGTACAACTCCTGCAGCACCCAAAATACTTGTAGCTAAGCCACCATAGAAAAGCTCTTTTGAGCTAAGTCCAAAACCAACAAAACCAGCTCCTACACCCAGACAGCCAAGCTTAAACGAGGCATCTTGTACCCGTTCACCTAAGTTTCTCTTAGGCTTACTATTAACTTCGAATTGTTCTGGACGCATAGGGACAGTCATCCATTTTATTATAACATAATTAGTAAAAATATCTAAGTCTTTGATCTGGAGCCGTCGCCGAGACTTGAACTCGGGACCCCGTCCTTACCATGGACGTGCTCTACCACTGAGCTACGACGGCATAATGCTGAGTAATTGTAGCAAAGTTTAAGGTAATTAACCACTTTTAGCGTGAATTTCAGCAGATCATCCTTATGGCTGAGTACCTTAATTTAGTTAGAGTTATACTAGCCGACTAAACGTAGTATCTCGTCAGCAATTTCTTTTGGCGTTTTTTCAGCACACACAATAATGTGGTCAGACCAGTCTCTGTAGACTAACATGCGTTCTGTGTATAATTTTTCTATCCCACCATCAGCTAGACCAATGACGCCACGTTTATTGGTAATATCAGGTGCTAATCTTGCCCTGATTACTTCTAGCTCGACGTCTAGTAAGACGATCTCTGTTTCTTCACGTAGCTTAGACAGGCTGTTCGTATAGATAATACTTCCCGGTGGCGAAACAATAGTTTCGTGCAGATCATGTGACTGTACGCACATAAGTTCTAGGTCAAGAACATAATCCCTTCCCTTTTTTGCAAGTATCTCTGTTATAGGCATCTTCTCATGGGCAATCATCCACTCATCAATATCAAGCTGAGGGCAATTTAGTTTTTGGGCTAAAACACTACCGATAGTTGCTTTACCACTTGCTGGCATTCCAATGAGCGTTATACCTTTATTCATAATTGAAGTATAGCAAAGTAAAAAGACTTTCCGTAGAAAAAGTCTTTGGCGTGAGTGACATGATGTAGCATTGTCTACAGAGTAGAAACCCTACTGCAAACTATTGACCTTTCTGACCCTGTGCAAATGTTTGATGCGGACAGTCGCTTGCTGCACGAGGACAATCGGGTTCATAAATGCCCTGGAAGTTGAGGACTAAACGAGCGGCACAAGTAGTCTCGGTAGCGACCTCATTGCCAATCTCAATAATTCGAACTACGTCTAAGCCTGTAAGATTATCCGTACCCGCTATTTTCTTAGCGGCTTTCTCAGCTGCAGATAACATTCCCACATTCTTGATACATGCTTCAAACTGTGGGTCAGGAGTAAACTCATTATGAGAACGTCTAAACATATATGTATATTAACATGAAACACATGAATAGTCAATTGATGCTGGGAGTAGGATGACATCGTGCTTAGTTACTGGTGCTCGGAGTAAACTCCTGCGCGTCAGTAACTTCGCCCGAACCTACTAATACTCACTGTCGTTCGTTCTTCGTAGACTCAATTCCTGCCCACATAATGCAATAACATCCCACAAACGCAGGATGTTATTGCATGGTGCTGGGAGTAGGATTCGAACCTACGAAGGCATAAGCCATCAGATTTACAGTCTGACGTGTTTGACCGCTTCACTATCCCAGCAGGCTTTTGGCTTGAACCAAAAGCAATTATCAGTTTACAATTCAGGCCAAAAGTCTGTGACTTTTGTAATAACTTTCTGCGAAGCAGGCCTGTATTGCTACCTGTTAACTGCTTTGACTTGTCAAAGCTTGGAGCCGCCTCCCGGATTCGAACCGGGGACCTACTGTTTACAAAACAGTTGCTCTAACCAGCTGAGCTAAGGCGGCATAATCTCTTGATGAGAACTGTTACATCATACCGAAAACGACGAATTTTAGCAACTACATTACTATTTTACGAGGCTGTTTGATACGAGGTGCTTTCTGGATCTTTACTTTAGCACGCTTCATGGCAGTCTCTATCTTCTTAGCTTCCTCATCACGACCCACTTTTTTATAGGCATCTGCAACCAGCATATAGGTTTGCTGGTTTGGTTGGAGTTTAGCAGCATGCTCGAGGGCCTCTACCATACGTTTTTCGTTACCAAGCTTCTCTTGTACCTTTGCGTAGGCAATATAGCGTGTCGGGACGTCATCTTCTTCTTCCATAGCAGATTCAAAAGTCTTGGCGGCCTTTTGGTACTCACCTGCCTCAAGGTATACGAGGCCAAGATTGTGTAGTGTTGATGCATTTGGCTCTAAACTATGTGCGATCTCAAAACATTCAATAGCGTGGTCTAAAGACCGCTGTTTGGCATATAAAATACCGAGCCGATTGTAGGCACCAGCATTACGCTCATCGAATTTTAAGATAGTAAGCAGCGCTCGCTCAGCTCGAAGGAACTTATTTTCTTTAAGTGACTGAAAAGCGTCATCCCAGAGTCGCTGTAGACGGTCACCAACTTTTTTAGTTACTAATTCTTCGGCTTGTTCTTCAGCATTGGTAAGCGCATATACACTCCAACCACCGACTGCAAATAAAAATAATAGTGCATATATCATCTCTATAAGTATACCAATCTATTCAACTACTGGCTAGAGTTGTACCGCTAAGCGGATAAGATGGATTTTTTGATTACCATTAATGGTATACAGGTTGTGGTGAGTTTCTTGAAGGAGTCTTGCCTGCCGAGTTAGCGTTTTGAGTGCCTTAGGGTCAGTTTGTTGCCTCATTAGCGAGTCTACTATAACCACCAAAAATGCCGAAAGGTCACTAAACCACTCTTTCGAATAGTTTTGGTCAACTAATGTACACAGCCTCTCGTAAACTGGGCTGCTGTAAAAGCGTTTTGCTTCAGCTACAAGGGCTTGGTGTAACTGTTTAGATTCATCATCTTTTGTAGAGGTGATAAGTTTACCAGGTAGGTTTTCGGTCGTTACGGCCAATCGCGCTAATTCAGTCTTATCATGCGCATTCAAGCTATGAACATAAGCCACAAGATCGTCTTTATGTGGTGGCGTCAGATTGACGTAGGTTGTACGCGAGACAATAGTGGGCAACATACTCTGGGAATTTTGCGTGGTTAGTATAAACTTTACGTGCTTAGGAGGCTCTTCTAGAAGCTTCAGGAAGGCGTTTTGAGCCTCACGGCTCATTGTATGCGCGTCTCGCACAATAACCAGTAGTGGGTCTCCTGTGCGTGTACGGGTGTAAAGTTCTCGTATCTGAGCTATAGATATAGCCTTGTTGTCGATAGTTTCTACTGTTATCGTGGGTTGACCAAGCTGTTCTCCTACCCAACGGGCTACATAATATTTACCAATGCCATCTTGTCCACCAAGCAGCAAGGCGTGCCCGGGGCGCTTCAGATAGTGCTGTAGTTGCTTTTTGCTGTATGGAGAGAGAATCGGCTCTTGCATAACCTAAAGATGAGTTAATTCTTGTGGCAAAGGCGCCTCAAACTGTTTGGTTTCACCACTCGGTAGGGTCAATTTAAGCTTCCAAGCGTGCAGATACAGCCTATCAGCTGGTTCTGTGCCGTAAAGTTCGTCGCCAACGATTGGCTTTTTAAGATAGGTTAGGTGAACTCTGAGCTGGTGGGTGCGGCCCGTTACGGGGTACAGTTCAACCAAAGAGTGGTTATCATCAGCCTGCATGACCTTAAATTTAGTTTGGGCAGCTTTTCCGTTCATACCTGCTCGGAATGTAGCGGGTTTTTTAGGATTGCGCTCAATTGGTACATCAATCATACCTTCATCTTCTGGTAGACGACCGCTTATTTTTGCCAAATAGGTTTTTTGCGCGTGACGATTGGCAAACTCTCGCTGTAAGTGTTGTGCGGCTTTCTCATTCTTTGCACAGATGATAACACCACTTGTCACGCGGTCAAGCCGATGTACAATGCCTGCTCGGTTTGTCTGTCTCCATTCGTCTGTTCCTGTAAGCTTTCTCGTAAGAAAACTGGCCACTGTAGGCTCAAGATTCAATATACCCTTACTATGTGTCAGAACACCAGTGGGTTTATTTATAACTATTACGTCATCATCTTCATAGATTACGGGCAGTTCTAGTTCTTCGGGCACTAATTTCAGACTATCAAGATCTACCTGTATGACATCGCCAGGCTTCATTTTATACTTAGTTTTTACATGCACATCATTTACAGTAATTGAAGCATTGTCGATAAGTTTACTCAGTAACGCCCGTGAATAATCTGTATAAATAGCCGCAAGTACTTTATCTAGACGCTCACCAACTACAAATTCCGTAACTGTCTCTTTTTTGCTCATCCTTCTATTGTACTATCAATCAGCTGTAAAGATGTGACCGAACTAGGTTTTACCGTAAACCGACAGCTTTTTGAACTCTAAGGAGGGTTGTGTTAGCAATTTTGTTCATTTCCTCCTCTGATACTTCTAATTTAGCTTGCAGTGCTTCTTCATCCACCTGGGCAAGTTTAGTCTGAAAATCTGTTAAAAATACCTCCATAGCCTCTGCGGTGGCTTTTTTAAGCTCACCGTACTGCGTTTGGCCTTCATAGGTGTCAGTGACCGCTTCAAGGTCTTTGCCTCTCAGAAGGGCTAGAATTTGAAGTAGATTGCTTATTCCTGGCTGATTTACGGGGTCGTAATTAATTACACCAAGACTATCGGTTGTAGCGCCCATTATCTTTTTAGCAGCAGTCTTAGGATCATCACCCAAAAAAATGATACCCTTGCCAGATTCGTCTGACTTACTCATCTTTTTAGTAGGGTCAACGAGATCCTTAATACGTAGCCCTTGTTCTTTGCCAAAAAATTCATGTTGTTCTTTTACGGTCTTCGGGATAGTAAATAGTCCTTGGTTGAATTTCGTGTTGAGTCGTTGACTAAGATCACGAGTAATTTCAAGATGCTGCGATTGGTCATCGCCCACCGGTACGTACAAAGCGCCATAAAGCAAGATATCTGCAGCCATAAGCACTGGGTAGTCGAACAGACCTACGGATACTCTGGGTTTTATGTTCTCCACTACTGTTTCTTTCATACGTTCCAGTACCACTGTGTCGTGCTCTCCATTTAGCTGGGCGTTAAATACTTCAGAATTCTCTCGATAAAGTTTTTTCGATTTATCTTTAAACTGAGTCATACGTTCCATTTCACCCATACCAGTGAAGCTATTGAGAATCACAGTTAATTCACTGTGAGCTGGTACATAGCTTTGTCGGTAGATATAAACATCTGAATTATCCAGCGGTAAGCCAGCTGCCACAAAAATCTGTAGGTTATGCATTATTTGTGCTTGAAGTTGTGAGTGGTCGATCGGGGTTGTAAAACTATGTAGATCTGGCACGAACAGGTTGATTTGGTATTCACCGGCATGCTCTTTGGCCATGTCTATTAAAGGTAATAATGCACCAAAATAGTTACCGATATGTAGATCGTTATTTGCACGGAGACCGGTTAATATTACTGGCTTGTTCATAATTGATCTCTATTATAACGTATATTTTTCGAATAAGCTTTAATTAGCTACCAGAGGGTACGACCAAGAAAGACGAGAGCGGTTATACCAAGAGCATTAAGGAAGAGGCAAATACTCAATAGCTCCCAGCGCTTCAGATGCGAAAGATCAAGCAGCGCCAAGCCCATTTCATCTGGTAGTGGTGTGCTAATAATAAAACCCCCTAAGACACGCACTATCCATCTACCGTAGCGCGTGTACTGCAGTTTCCGTATACCATCCAGAATTTTCAGTTTTCGCATCAATGGCTTAAGCTCATAAATAACCTGGTCTTCAAAGAAGTGTAGGATAACCCAGTCGCCCACTACTGAACCAAGAGTTGCAAGCCCTATAATCAGCCATGGGTTCAGTGTTTGGGATATCTCGATTAGTAAGATGGCCGCTGGAAGTGCCGTAAAAAAGGAGACACTAAAAAATCCTGCCACAAAAGCAGCTCCGTAATGTAGCGCTCTTAACCATTCAAATATAGTGGCAATCAAGGCACTGTCGAAGAGAAAAAGAAGCAGCAGAATAATAATTAGGGTTATACTGCTGTGTTTGTATTCGAATTTACGCCACTGAGCGCCCAGTGTTCTAAGCATAGGTTCTATTGTACCAACATTATAGAAAACACCCCAACGATAGGAGTGCTTTCTAGGGTAACGTAAGTGTAATACTAACGTTTAGAGAACTGTTCTTTACGACGTGCACCCTTAAGACCAGGCTTCTTACGCTCTTTCTCACGTGGATCACGCTTGAGCAGGCGATTCTTCTTAAGAGTTGATCGTAGATCGTCGTCTAGAGCACTCAACGCTTTGGCGATAGCAAGTTTACTCGCACCAATTTGTGAATGATGACCACCACCCTCAACCTTAAGGCTGATGTCAAAAGATTCAGTCTTCTGTAAAAGTCGCAGTGGCTCAGTTAGCTCAAACAAAAATGCTTCGTTATTGCTTAAATAGTCGGCTGCTGGTTGGTCATTCATGGTGATAATACCCTTACCACTTACTAAACGAGCTCGTGCAGTAGCGCTCTTACGACGGCCCAATCCGTAGAAATATTCATTCTTAGGCATGTTTTACCTCATCTTTATTAAACACCGTGATTTTCTCAGGCTTCTGAGCGGTATGTTCGTGCTCTTCTCCTGCAAAGACCTTCAGGCGAGCAAGACGTTCTTTAAGTAGCTTGTTTTTAGGTAGCATGCCCTTTACAGCAAGTTCAATAACAGCAGTTGGGTTCTTCTCAAGCTTGTCTTTAAGAGACATCTCTTTAAGGCCACCCGGAAAACCGCTATGTCGGTAGTACTTTTTGTCGATGAGCTTATTGCCAGTCACTACGGTTTTAGTAGCATTGATAACTACTACGTAGTCACCACCATCGATATTAGCGCTGTAGGTGGGTTTGTGCTTACCAATAAGGTAGTTTGAGGCTAATGTAGCCGTACGTCCTAGTGGTGCTTCTGACGCATCTATGATCACCCAGTTATGAGTAACTTCAGAAGGTTTTACTGAGTAAGTTTTTTTCATTATTTAGATTCCTTCGCTGCAGCTACTGCCTTTTTAGGAGCAGTCTTTGCTGCTGGTTTCTTCTCAATATCATCAACAAAGCTGATTTGAGCCATTTGGGTATTATCACCTCGACGCAGAACTGTTCGCTTAATACGTACAAAACCGCTTGTTCGAGTCATAGCTGGTGCAATTTGATCAACGAGCTTGTGAGCTGCAGATACACTAGCGAGGCTTGAGACAAGCTGTCTGCGTTCGTGGAGTCCACCCTTGCGGGCTTTGCTAACGAGTTTTTCAAAAGCGGGCCGTAGTTCCTTGGCTTTTGGCAAGGTAGTCTCAATGCTACCGTGTTCAATTAAAGAGACGGCCAGTCCGCGCATTAAAGCACGGCGCTGATCACGCTCTCGTCCAAGTTTTCGACCCTTATATCCGTGTCGGTGCATTTAGAACTCCAACTCTGCCATCTTATCTTTAACCTCATCAAGTGCTTTGCTACCAAAGCCTTTAAGCTCACGGAGTTCTACCTCGCCTAGAGTAACGAGCTCGCCTACTGTGCGAATACCGTTATTAAGTAGAGCATTAGCAGTCCGAGCACTCAAGTTAAGATCTTCGATAGATGTCATAAGTACGGCGGCATCATCTGTCGTAACTACCTGGGTAAGTGGTTGAGCAGCAGTAACTGTGGTGCTACCAGCAAGTGCTGTGTACTGATTAACCAAGATCGCAGCAGCTTCTTCAAATGCATCACGCGGAGTGATCGTGCCATCGGTGTCGATAGTAATGAGTAGCTTGTCGAGGTCGGTCATCTGACCTACGCGAGTACTTTCTACTCGGTAACGAACACGCAAGACTGGTGTAAAGAGTGCGTCGATTGCAATCATATCACTTGGTTTGCTACTTGCAGGCGTTGCCTCAATAGTACGGTAGCCACGGCCAGTCTCAACTAGAATATCCATAATAAAAGGTTTAGCGCTGTCGAGCGTTGCAATAACCTGTTCAGGATTTACTACTTCGACTTGGTCGGTAAGCTGAATATCACCGGCAGTGATTTCGCCTTTTTTGTTCTTTTCAATTCGAACGAGTACAGGTTCATCGCTGAAAACCTTAAAACGAACTTGCTTAAGGTTAAGCATAATGTCTACGACATCTTCTTTTACGCCTTCAACAGTTGTAAATTCGTGAGTGATACCTTCAATCTTAAAGGCTACCGGTGAAGCGCCAGCAATACTAGAGAGTAATACTCGTCGCATTGAGTTACCAAGTGTCATACCGTAGCCGGTGTGTAGAGGCTCAATTACGAAGGTTGCACTAGTTTTGCTGTGATCGTCTACTGACGCGAGTGTTGGGTTGTGAATCATTTTTGACATAAGTTTCTCCTTTACTTAACGTGAGTAGTATTCTACGATCAGTTGTTCGTTAATATCTGGTTCCATCTCTTCACGAGTTGGTAGACCAGTGACTTTGATTGACATTTTCTTGACGTCGCTTGTTAACCAGCTCATATTTGCTTGGTTTGCAGTACTAGCAATATCGGCAAGCTGTGCGAAATATTCATTTTTAGCACTTTTTGGACGAGCGACAATCTCGTCTCCGGCAGAAACCCTAATGGAAGGAATGTCTACACGACGACCGTTGAGCATAAAGTGTCCATGGCCAACTAATTGACGAGCAGCACGGCGAGAGGTTGCAAAACCAGCGCGGTACACAACGTTGTCTAGTCGCTGTTCGAGTAGCACAAGTAGGATCTGACCAGCTTGGCCACGAGAACGAGTTGCTTCTTTCATCAGGTTTCTAAATTGCTTCTCAAGCAGGCCGTATAGTCGGCGAACCTTTTGCTTCTCACGCAGTTGCAGTGAGTAACCACTTGGCTTGTTTGGTCGTCGAGTACCTTGCTCACCAGGCATATTCGTACGTTTCGCCATAATTTTGTGAGCTTTCGGATGAAGCGCGTAGCCTTCACGCCGACTCTGTTTTACAATAGGTGATCTATCTCGTGCCATAATTAAGCCCTTCGAGCCTTTCGTGGACGACATCCACCATGAGGTATACCAGTTTTATCAATAATCGCATCAATTTCGATACCAGCAGTTTGAGTAGCACGCATTGCAGCGTCTCGACCTTGGCCGATACCATTCACAAATATGTCTACTATACTGAGGTTATGATTCTGCTTCGCATTTGTGAGCGCTTTTTCACTAGCGATCTGAGCGGCGTAAGCAGTACCTTTTTTGCTACCACGAAAGCCACAGGCACCAGCGCTTGCGGTAGTAATAACTTCACCTTTTTTGTCGGTGACCGTTACGATAGTATTATTAAAGGTAGCTTTAATATGTAGCTGACCCGCCGAAACGGTTCGCTTTGCTTTCTTTTTACGACTGACTGTGGCTTCTGCCATATATACAAACTCCTTGGTCCTTCTCGTTATTACGTCTTAGATGCTGATTTAGGTTGAGTGCCACCTATGGCAATCTTTTTACCACGTTTAGTACGAGCATTCGTACGTGTACGCTGCCCATGAGCAGGTAAGCCGGCCTTGTGACGAATACCACGGTAACTATTAATGTCCTTAAGACGCTTAATATTGCCCGTGACAATACGCTGCAAATCACCTTCGACGACATAATTTTTGTCAATCTCGTTGCGGATTGCGTCAACTTCAGCTTCGGTAAGATCCTTTACTCGCGTAGTTGGATCTATACCAATAGCCGCAACAATTTTCTTTGCGTGTGTTGGGCCAATGCCATAGACATACGTTAAGCTAATTTGTACTTGCTTCTCAGTTGGAATAGTAACACCTGCAATACGAGCCATATTTAACCTTGCCTCTGCTTATGTTTAGGTTTCTTTTTGTTAATAACATAAAGACGACCTTTACGACGTACAAGTTGGTCGTCGGGACTAATTTTTTTAACGCTAGCACGTACTTTCACGCGTTTCTCCTCGCGGCGGCTTAAATTTATTACTTGCGGTAGGTGATTCTGCCCTTTGTAAGATCGTAAGGGGTTAACTCAACCGTCACGCTATCACCCTGTACAAGCTTTATATAATGCTTTCGCATCTTGCCTGCTACATGAGCGATGATCTGATGACCGTTTTCCAACTCAACACGAAACTGAGCACCAGGAAGTGCTTCTACTACTGTTCCTGTAAGTTGGATTACTTCCTTGTTAACGGCCATAAGCTACAAGATACAATTATACAGATACTACCAGATAATGTAAAGTGTTATTTTCAATTCGGTCAACTGGTGAAGCTTTTCTAGTCACTTGGGATCAAGACTTAGTAGTCTTGGTCGTAAGTTACCATCAAAGCTCGAGATTCAATCTGTCGTAGCGTCTCAAGCGCCACAGAGACGACAATCAAGAGACCTGTTCCACCAATTGTCAGCTGTGTGGTTCCAAGTAGACGCTCTACGAAGAGGGGCAACAGCGCGAGGAGACCTAGGCTTATAGCGCCAAAGAGGTTTAATCGACCGACTATTTTCTTTAAATATTTCTCGGTTCGCGCACCAGGGCGTACCTTCTCTATAAATCCACCCTGTTTCTGTAGGTTTTCAGCGATTTCTTTAGCGTTAAATACGACACTGGTATAAAAATATGTAAAGGCTACAATGAGCAGGAAATACACAAGCGGGTATATGTAAGCATTTATCGGGTTTGTGCCAACACTCTGCTGTTGATTCGGCTGAGCGAACCAAACAGTCAAGTTATTACCGAGCGTAGCCATCCAAGGTGTTGCGCTGTTTTTAATAATTTGACCCACAAACTGCGGAACACTCAAGAAGGCCACTGCAAAAATAATCGGTATCACACCAGCGGTAATAAGTTTAATTGGTAGAATTGTCGAGACACCACCATATGCTCGATTACCCTGGACTCGTTTAGCGTAACTCACGTGTATGATGCGCTGGGCCTCATTAAGCTTAACTACCAGGTATGTCACTATAGCCGTAGCTCCAGCTATAGAGGCTGCTATGGCTAGACCTTTGCCACTAATAGGTATACTAAACCAACCAAAGATATTAAGGTTAGCATCTGAGCCCGTAACAGTATTGATTAAAGTAAGAGCAATACTTGGTAACTGAGCAACGATACCAGCAAAAATAATTAAACTGATACCATTACCTATACCTTGTTCAGTAATAAGCTCACCTAACCACATTAAGAGCATAGAGCCGCCAGTTAAGGCCGCTACCATGAGCACCCACTGGAAAAGTGATGTATTTGCTGTAATATCAATACCAAGACTTGAGGTAACGGTGGTTTGTCTAACAAGTAAGATTAGGCCAATTGATTGCATAATAGCCAGTGGTACGGCAATAAGACGAGTCCACTGATTAATCTTACGTCGGCCAGCTTCACCGTCTTGTTGCAACTCTTCAAGTTTTGGTAGCGCCTTAGTAAGCAGCTGCATGATGATCGAGGCGTTAATGTAAGGGCCAAGCCCCATAAGCATAATAGAGAGGCTCGAAAGAGCTCCACCAGAGAGTAGATCAAAAAAACCAAGTAATTGCTGCGAGTTGAAAACGTTATTGATCAGCTGCTTAAGTTGAGTAGGCTCAGCCAGAGGAATTGGAATGTGAGCTAATAGACGATATACAACAATGAGAGCTATAACTATCAGGACACGCTTCTGCATGTCCTTGCTTTTGAGTGACTTTTTGATTACTTTCCAGCCCACTGTTTACCCTCTTTTCATAAAATGTTCGCCTTAGTATAGCAGCTTTTTAAGAAATAGTTTCTTTTGGTGCTCGCTGTGGAACCGTGGTAGCACTGAAGCTTCCGCCTGCTTTTTCGATTTCAACTACAGCGGATTTACTTGCGCCCTGCACTTTGATGTCGTAAGCCTTAGCTACAGCACCACGTGTAATGATCTTAGTTGCGTGGTAAGGATCACCAATGAGACCTGCTTCAAATAAGCTAAAGTTGTCGATTGATTTACCTTTTACTAAAGCTAGGTTTTCAGTATAGACTACCTGTGATTTAGCTCGACTACTCTTAAAGCCCTTGAGCTTCGGTATACTTCGCATGAGTGGGTTTTGACCACCTTCAAATCCGGGTCGGAGTTTCTTTCCGGTTCGGGATTTTTGGCCCTTTGTACCACGACCAGCAGTCTTGCCTTTACCTGCGCTGATTCCTCGTCCTACGCGAGTCTTAGATTTCTTCTTCTCTACATTCAATTCATGAAATTTCATACTTAGCTCTCTTTCTTCTTTGCACTTGCTGGTTTCGTCTCAGCATTCTTAGGATCTTCGAGAGTTGTTACCCATTCACTTTGAGGTTTCAGTTGCTTAAGAGCTTCAAGGGTCGCATAGGCAGTATTCACCTTATTCGTACTACCGAGTGACTTAGAGAGTACGTTGCGGACACCCGTAACATTTAAGATTGTGCGCACTGTACCACCTGCAATAATACCAGTACCAGGTGAGGCTTGCTTAAGCATTACCTTTGCACCACCGACCTTAGCTTGAGTGTCGTGTGGAATCGTAGCTTTATATACTGGAATCTCGTAAACGTTCTTCTTAGCCACGGCTGTTGCCTTGGCAATTGCAGCCTGTACATCAGCGCCCTTAGAAACACCAACTCCGACTCGTTTTTTACCATCGCCAACAACTACAAGAGCCTTAAAACGGAATCGGCGACCACCTTTTACAACACGGGATACACGGTCGATATTAATAACAACTTCTTCAAACTCTTTTACTTCGTCATTTTGTCTTGAGGCATTATGTTGCATTTAAAACTCCAATCCGTTCTCACGTGCTGCGTCCGCTAAGGCAGCTAATCGCTTCTGATAAGCTCGTCCGTTGCGGTCTAGCACTACTTTTACAATTTTAGCCTTTTTAGCCTTCTTAGCAATATCAACACCAACCCAGACAGCTTGTTCGCTCAGGGAGGTACCTGCGTCTTTTACGCCAACAGTTGTGCTTGCAACTAAGGTTGCGCTCTTTGTGTCATCAATAATCTGTGCACTGATGTGTCGATTACTAATATGTATACTGAGTCGTGGGCGTTCCGTAGTACCGGTGACAGTAGCACGTACGCGGTGCTTGCGTAGGATCTCATTTTTTCGTGTATGATCAAGCCGGTTCATTATTTTGCTCCTGTCTTTCCAGCTTTACGGATAATATATTCGTCGATATATTTAATTCCTTTGCCCTTGTACGGTTCTGGCTTCTTTAATTTTCTAATATCTGCTGCAACTTGTCCAACTTCTTGTTTGTTAATACCAGAAATGGTGATCTGGTTTTTATCCACTGCAAGTTGAATGCTACTTGGTGCCTCAAAATCTATAGGGTGTGAAAAACCAAGGTTCAAGACAAGTTTGTTACCTTGTAAATTAACCTTAAATCCTACACCGTTGACTTCAAGCTTCTTCTCGAAGCCTTTCGTGACACCTTCTACCATATTCTGGACTAATGAGCGCATAAGACCATGCTGTGACTTCGCAAGCTTTTCTTCACTAGCCCGCGCTACAATCAATTGACTCTCAGTAGTGTTGACACTTACTTCTGGTAAGATTTGCTGTGTGAGTTCACCTTTTGGTCCGACTACCTTTACGAGGTTGTCATCGACCGTGATTGTCACACCAGCAGGGATCTCAACTGGTAGTTTTCCGATTCGACTCATTATATAATTCCTATTCCTTTAATTTTCTCTTAGTAAACTTTACAAATTACTTCGCCACCAAGGCGTTGTTTTGTTGCCTCAAACCCGTTCATAATACCTTTGCTGGTAGAAATCAGCACAAGACCGCGACCGTTTTTAATACGAGGGATTTCCTGTACGTTAACGTATAGTCGACGGCCAGGCTTACTCATGCGGTGAATTTCAGTAATACGTGGGTTGCTGCCTTCGGCATGAATAGTAATGATAAGTTGATTGCGAGGTGAACCCTTTTCAACCACTACATCCTTCAAGAAACGGTTCTTCACGAGTTCACGAGCCACGCTCTCCTTAATACGAGAATACGGTAGGCTTATTTCATTTTTACCAACATTGATAGCATTACGAATGCGGGTAAGCATATCTGCAATAGGGTCTGTAGAAACCATGCTCATTACCAGCTCGCTTTCGTAACACCAGGGATTTCACCCTTACTGGCATGATTACGGAATGCAATACGGCTAAGACCAAAGGTACGCATGTAACCTCGTGGTCGACCAGTTTCGCTGCAACGGTTCTTCCAGCGGGTTGGACTTGAATTACGTGGTAATTTAGCTAAGCCCTCAAGGTCACCCATTTTTTTAAGTTCTGCTCGTTTGTCGCTGTACTGTGCGATCATTTTTTTACGCTTTTCGTCGCGTGCGATCATAGATTTCTTAGCCATTACCGTGCTCCTTCTTTCTCGAATGGAATTCCAAACTTCTCAAGTAATACTCGTGAATACTCAGGATTACTATTAGTAATTACAAAGTTGATCTGCAAGCCGTGTGAGTACGTAGTATCTTCAAACGTAAGTTCAGGAAACACCGATTGTTCGGTAAGACCGAGGCTATAGTTACCTTGTGGGTCAAAAGCTTTCTTACTGACACCGTGAAAATCACGAACGCGGGGCAAGACAACGTTTGTAAGTCGGTCGAGGAATTCATACATTCTATCGCCGCGAAGTGTTACCTTCATGCCAATTGTATTCATACCAGCACGAATTTTAAAGCTCGCAATTGACTTTTTAGCGATCACCTCAACTGGCTGTTGTCCAGTTATCTTACGTAGAGTTGTTCGAACGTTCTCAAAGACTTTCTTATCATCCTTGCTGCGTCCGAGACCAACATTGATCACAATTTTTTCTAATTCTGGCACTTGGTGCTTATTACTCAGTGAAAGTTGCTCTTGCAACTGACTTACCACGGTTTCGCGGTATTGAGCCTTCAGACGTGGCACCATAGTGGTACTCGTATCTTTACTCATGCGTCTATCTCCTTATTATTTGCTTGACGATATACACGAACTTTCGTGCCGTCTTCTTTAATCACATAGCCCACTCTGCTGGCTGCATCTTTTTTAGTAGGGTGCACGAGTGCAACTTTACTAATATCGATTGGTAAATGTACGTCTACGATACCGCCCTGTGGCTGCACAGCACTTGGCTTTACATGTCGCTTGACGATATTCATACCTTCAATTTTTACTGCTGCTTGGGCAGGTACAACGGCAACTATTTTACCAGTCTTACCCTTAAAATTACCTGTAATAATTTTTACGGTATCACCTTTTTTAAGTTTCAAACGTGCCATATTAGAGTACCTCCGGCGCTAAGCTAATAATTTTACTGTAGCCACGTTCACGTAGTTCTCGAGGTACTGGACCAAAAATACGGGTTCCTCGTGGTAATTTATCATCACCAATAATTACAGCTGCATTTTCATCAAACTTGATAGTAGATCCATCTTTACGACGAATCGTGTTAGTTGTTCGGACTACGACGGCCTTCACAACACTTTTACGCTTAACAGTACCCGTTGGGTTAGCTTGCTTAACACTCGCGACGATTATATCGCCCACATGAGCGTAGCGTCGGCCAGTACCACCAAGGACACGTATACAAAGAATCTCCTTTGCACCACTGTTATCAGCCACTCTAAGGCGTGATTCTTGTTGGATCATCCTGCAATCTCCTCGGCCGCACCCTCAATTCGCTCAACTATATTATCGAGCTTCCAGCTTTTAGTTTTGCTGATTGGAATTGTCTCAACAATAGCTACTTTATCACCAAGCTGAGCTTCGTTCTTTTCATCATGTGCTTGATACTTTTTACTCACCGTATACTGTTTACGGTAAAGTGGGTGAGTCACGCGCCGCTCAGTCTTGACCACAATTGTCTTGTCCTGAACGTCGGAGACTACTGTACCTATCATACGTCGTACCATATTACTTCTCCTTCTCCTGGGCAATCTTCTGTGCCAGTATAGTCTTTGACTGGGCAATAGCCCGTTTAATATTCTTAAGTTGATGTGTCTGTTTCGACTTGCCTACCTGCAGGTCATGTACTAATTGGATATAGTCAGCTTCAAGTTCGGCAATATACTTGGTAATATCAGCTTCTTTTTTACTCTGTAAATCTGTAGCGGTTAAGAGTTTGGTCTTCATTATGCTTGCTCCCTAATAACAAATTTAGTTTTGATAGGTAGCTTGTGAGCTGCAAGGCGCATTGCTTCGCGAGCCTGCTCTTCAGTTACACCACGACCCATTTCAAAAAGAATAGTACCTGGGCGAACCTTAGCCACGAAGAACTCAGGGTTACCCTTACCGCTACCCATTTTGACATCTTGAGGCTTACGAGTCACGGGAGTGTGTGGGAAGATTCTGATCCAGACCTTACCACCACGCTTGATATAACGAGTCATCGCTTGTCGTGAAGACTCAATCTGGCGAGAAGTAATACGTTCAGTTCCCATGCTCATAAGACCATAGTCACCAAAGGCAACGTAGTTACCACTAGTAGCGGGTCCTTTGATTTTACCTTTTCGCACCTTTCGGTACTTAGTTTTCTTCGGCAATAACATTGTTTATGCCTCTCCCTTGTATATCCATACTTTAATACCGATGATACCGCTGCTCGGATATGTAGCACGAGCACAGTTGTAGTCGATATCAGCACGAAGCGTGTGTAGCGGCACGCTACCTTCAATATGCTTTTCTCGACGACTCATCTCAGCACCCATCAAACGGCCAGCAACTTCAATACGAATACCTTTTGCACCTGCACGCATAGAAGCGGCTGCTGTTGATTTAACAGCTCGGCGGAAAGCAATACGTCGCTCTAACTGACGAGCAATGTTTTCAGACACAAGCTTAGCTGAAAGTTCGGGTCGCTTCACTTCTTCGATATTAATACGAACCGGAATGGTATAAATCTTCTCACAAAGAGCTTTAATTTCTTGTGCACCTGTACCACCACGGCCGATAACAACACCAGCTTTTGCAGTATGAATGGTCACCGTAACCAAGTTAGGTGAGCGTTCTATCTCGATACGATCAATAACAGCTCGTGTTTCAAACTTCTTTTCAATTGCCTTACGGACTTCGAGATCTTGTTTTAGAAAACCAGCGTATTCTTTTTTACCAGCGAACCATTTACTACGCCACTGCTTATTAACCTGAAGACGCATGCTGATAGGATTTACTTTTTGACCCATTACTTGTTCTCCTTTGTCTTCTTGGTAGTAGTCGTTTTAGTGGCAGTTTTAGCCTTAGCTCGTTCTTCGCCAGAAATAACTATAGTGATGTGCGTTGTGCGCTTCTGATAGGGGTGAGCCATACCTCGAGCAACGGGACGAAAACGCTTCATGCGTGGACCAGGACCAATGTGTAGTTCTGCAATCTGAAGATTATCAGCTTGCACGTTATGGTTGTGAGTAGCATTTGCTTTAGCGCTTTTAATGACCTTCGTAAGTGGTTGAGCAGCGCGCTTTGGGGTATGTTCAAGAATTGTCAGTGCATCAGCAACAGAACGACCTCGTATAAGACCAGCTATCAAACCAATCTTACGTGGTGTCATGTCGACTCCTCTAGCACTTGCGCGAACGTATATAGCAGCCATGATTATCTCTCCTTGCCTCCGTGTTTACGGAACTTGCGGGTAGGTGAAAATTCGCCAAGCTTGTGACCAACCATATTTTCACTCACAAATACAGGTACGTGAACCTTACCGTTGTAAACCGCGATAGTTTTTCCAACCATCTCAGGGTTAATAGTACTTGCACGTGCCCAAGTTTTAATGACCGTACGATCATCTCCACTTAGTGCTGCTACTTTCTTAGCAAGCTTTGCATCTACGAATGGTCCTTTTTTCAGTGATCTGCTCATAGCTTATTTCCTCTTTGCCTGATGTCGGCTTTTGACAATAAATTTAGTAGTACGCTTGTTGCGTCGTGTTCGATAACCAAGTGTAATTTGACCCCATGGAGTACGAGGTGCTTTACCAGGTCCATGACGTCCACCATCACCACCACCGTGCGGGTGATCTGTAGCATTCATTACTACACCACGAACAGATGGGCGGAATCCAAGGTGACGCTTACGGCCAGCTGAACCAAGCTTAATATTCTGATGCTGCTCATTACCAACAGCACCAAGTGTTGCCATACAGTTAATGTGAATCTTACGGACTTCACCGCTTGGTAGTTTTACCTGGGCATAGTCACCTTCTTTAGCAGTTAGCTGTGCCTTGGCACCAGCTGAACGAACCATCTGAGCACCGCGACCCGGCTGCAGTTCGATTGCATAAATAAAGCTACCAGCGGGGATGTTACTCAGTGGCAAACGGTTACCTTCTTCAATTGCGACTTGCTCACCAACGTGAAGAGTCTGGTCAACCTGCATTGAGTTACCAGCTAGAATATAGTGGTATTCACCTGATTGATCTTTGATACGTGCAATACGAGCTGAACGGTTTGGATCGTATTCAATTGCTTCAATCACTGCAGAAGTAATAGAAAGTTGCTTGAAGTTTACAAGACGATAGAAACGCTTTGTTCCACCACCACGGTGACGTACAGTAATGCGACCTTGGTTGTTCCGTCCGTTCGTTCGACGCTTCTTTACCAATAATGACTTCAGCGGCTTTTTAGTTGTGATTTTAGATAAATCTTGGCTTGTCATGCCACGTCGGCCAGGAGTAGTAGGTTTGTATGGTGTAACAGCCATTACTTGCTCTCCTCTTCAAAAATCTTGATGCTATCACCGTCTTTCAGGCGAACATAAGCTTTCTTAATGCTATTTCGTTTACCAATAATTGGGCGAGCCTTGCGGTTACCAAGTCGGATAGAACGAGCTTTTTTACCATTCTGTACCACAATATTTACGTCTACGACACTCACATTATATTGAGCTTCAACAGCAAGTTTGATCTGTAATTTATTAGCGGCAGTTGGTACCACAAAGATGTACGTCTGGTTTGAGACACTCTGCTGATAGGCTTTTTCGCTCATGCGAGGCTTTAGGTGAATCATTTTGTGCCTCCAAGCCAGTCTTTAATCATATCAACAGATTTACTAGTAATAACGATATGATCGGCATTAAGTACATCGAACACATTCAAATAGGTTGCTTGTACGGCTTTTAGGTTTTCTACATTTCGAGTAGCACGATCAACTAACTGATCTTTTTCCGAAACAACTAGCAGAATACGCCGAGTTAGGTTGTGCTTTTCTATAAGTTGCAGAGTAGTTTTTACCCTACCTTCTTTGCTGTCAAACGCATCGATGAGAGTGATCTTTTTGCCTTCATTAGCAAGTGTCAACGCGTGACGAAGTGCTTGACGTTTTTGAGCAGTTGAAAGAGATTTGGTGTAGTTTTCGTTACCAGTTGGACCAAAGGCAATACCACCGCCACGCCAGATTGGGTTACGAGATGAACCGAATCGCGCACGACCAGTACCCTTTTGCTTCCAAGGTTTCTTACCACCACCACGTACGAGTCCACGAGTCTTAGTTTGTGCTAGATTGCTTCGGCCATTAGCAAGGTATGCTTCGTAGGCACGCTTTAGTAGGTCGTGATTATTAATCTTCACAGCAAATACTTCTTTTGGAAGTGTTACTTTTGTTGGCTTGGTCGTTGTAGCTGCTGTTGCCATATTATGCTCCTACCACCGTTACAAGGCTCTTACGAGGGCCAGGAATAGCCCCTTTGAGTCCAATCAAGTTGTTTTCTTTGTCGATAAAAGCAATCTGCAGGCCACTAACCGTGACACGCTCAGCACCCATTTGACCGGCCATTCGCTTACCCTTAAAAACCTTTTGTGGGTACATAGAACCGATTGAACCTGGTTTTCGGGCATAGCCGTTACCACCGTGAGTCTTGGCACTAGTATTGAAGTTGTGTCGTTTTACAGTACCGGCAAAACCTTTACCTTTGCTTGTGCCAGTTACTTTCACTTTGTCGCCAATTTCGAAGATTGTGACATCAAAAGAGGAGCCTAGTTTCATTTGCTCCTCATCAGTATTGTCTTCAATACGAAATTCACGAATCATACGCGGTGCGAGATCTTTGTCAGCCTTTTGCATATGTCCTTTAACAGGCTTACTAGTATTCTTACCACCGCCAAGTGCGATCTGTATAGAGTTATAACCATCGGTTTCACTCGTTTTTACTTGAGTTACTACACAAGGACCTGCCTGAACTAAAGTTACGGGCAACAAAACTCCATCCTCTTGTAGGATCTGCGTCATACCAATTTTAGTGCCCAATATTGCTTTCATTTTATCCTTATTATCCTTTTAGCAAACAAAAATCTCGGTAGATCTATGGTTTCCCAAATACGGGACCTATAGACATACCAAGTCTTAAACCTCAAGGTATGAAATTACCATCATAGTGTATCAGATCAAACGAGATCTTGTCAACAGTTTTAAACCGTAATTCCTACCGGTAAATAAAAGCTGATGAAGGTCGCTAGTAATAGTATAGCAAATTCTATCTTACGATCTATCTGGAAATGTTCGTGCGAAGCGAACAAAAGCCCTACAAATAGCCCCACTGGTACGCTCAGATGTTGAAATGGCCCAATGTTAACATCGGTTAGTCTTACCCAAAAGGTTCCCAGTAAGAAGAAGAGCACTAGTTTTAGAAAATATACCGAGTCAGTTTCAGTATCTGGTATTTTTTTGTTTTTGCGTTTTACCATACTGAATACTATTTAAGCATATATGCTCTTGGTTAGCTATATATTGTGGACTAAATGAGACTGATGTGGCGCCACAGAGTTCTTAGACAGCCCTCTTGCCCGTTACAGCTCCTTTTATAAGTAGTAGTACAATTGCACCAATAATCGCAACTATAAAGCTCCGAATGTTAAAGCCAGTCACGCCCACGTCGTTAAAAAGGAAGCCAGCAATCCAACCACCAAGAGCTGCACCGATAATACCAACTATGATATTACCCAGAGCACCCTGTTGATCGTTTGTTTTTAGAATCAACGATGCCACCCATCCAGCAATCGCACCGAATATAATCCACGATAGTATACCCATAGATCTCTCCTTGTATTAGTAGTAGTTATCACTATAACGCCAGGATGTGATCCAATACTGTGAAATATCTCACAAAAGAAAACACAACCCACGTTATGGATTGTGTTTTACAGAGCGGTCAGTCATGAGTACTCTATGTGATGGTTCTACTAAAGAACCTAGTTCATCCGAATCTCGGCATCACAACCGGCTGGCAGGCTTAAATTCATCAAGCTGTCGATTGTCTTCGGCGTAGGCTCTAAGATATCAATTAAACGCTTGTGAACACGCATCTCGAACTGTTCCATACCTTTTTTATAGACGTGCGGGCTCTTAATCACCGTAAACTTACTCTTGCGAGTAGGTAGCGGGATTGGGCCAGCAATAGTAGCACCCGTTCGGAGTGCTGTATCGATAATCTGTTTTGCAGACTGGTCGATAATTTTATGATCGTATGCCTTAAGACGAATACGAATTTTCTGCTTTTGTGGAGCATCAGCCATTATAGCTTCCTTTCATTTTTGTCAGCTCAACCTGACTTGGTACCGTAACCTCCATCTATGATGTCCTACGTAGCCTTGGCGAAGTAGGATGCTAGCGAATATAAGATTCATCTAGCCGAGTTCTCGACACAATTATTTATGTAATGTAACTATAGCATAATTTTAAACAAAATACGATATCCACCAATCAAAAAGAGCTGCATTTTATGACAGCTCTTTTTGTAGTTTAGGTTGGATCCTTCGACAATGCTCAGGATGACAAACCAGAACTATTTTGTGATTTTCGTAACCACACCAGCACCAACAGTACGTCCACCTTCACGAATAGCGAAGTTTAGACCCTGTTCCATGGCAATTGGAGCGAGTAGCTTCACTTTGAAAGTGATAGTATCGCCAGGCATTACCATTTCTTTGTCAGCTGGAAGTTCAACTTCACCAGTTACGTCAGTTGTACGGAAGTAAAACTGTGGTTTGTAACCCTTGAAGAATGGAGTATGACGTCCACCTTCTTCTTTGGTAAGGATGTATACTTCAGCATCAAATTCAGTGTGAGGTGTAATTGAACCAGGCTTACAAATAACCTGACCACGTTCGATGTCGTTTCGTTCAATACCACGAAGCAAGATACCAGCGTTATCACCAGCTTGACCTTGGTCAAGATTCTTTTTGAAAGCTTCGATTCCTGTTACAACAGTTTTTCGAGTTTCACGGATACCAACAATCTCAACTTCGTCATTAATTTTTACGATACCAGTTTCAATACGGCCAGTGGCAACCGTACCACGACCTTTAATCGAGAATACATCTTCGATAGGCATTAAGAATGGCTTGTCAAGATCACGTGGTGGTTCTTCGACGTAGTCGTCCATAGCCTTCACGAGTTCCATAATAGCGTCTTCGTTTGCAGGATCACCTTCAAGTGCCTTTGTAGCAGAGCCCTTGATGATAGGAGCGTTGCGGTCAAAACCATTCTTCTCAAGTAGGTCACGGATGTCTTCTTCAACGAGCTCAACGAGCTCAGCATCGGCAAGGTCCATCTTGTTCATGAATACGAGAATCTTAGGTACGCCAACTTGCTTAGCAAGAAGTACGTGTTCGCGAGTTTGTGGTAGTGGGCCATCGTTTGCACCAACTACAAGAATTGCGCCGTCGATTTGTGCAGCACCGGTGATCATATTTTTAACGTAATCAGCGTGTCCTGGCATATCTACGTGAGCGTAGTGTCGCTTTTCGCTTTCGTACTCTTGGTGAGAAGTAGCAATAGTAATACCACGCTGCTTTTCTTCAGGAGCGTTATCGATTTCATCGTAATTCTTTGGTTGGTTTACATCACTTGGAAGCTTCTTCGCAAGAACGTGCGTAATTGCAGCTGTTAGTGTGGTCTTACCATGGTCAACGTGTCCCATAGTACCAACATTTACATGAGGTTTGCTTCTGTCAAAATCTGCCATTGAGATTTTCTCCTTATAGTTATTAACTTGATTAATTTTGTCACGCGGTCCTTATTGCACTAAAGCAACGCCCTCACGCGAGATACTCAATTATTGTAGGTGATTACGCCCCTGTTGTAAAGGCCTAAGGGGGCAGATATTTAATTTATTCGGTAAGATCAAGAAGCCGAGCACCGCACTTCCTGCCATGACGGGTAGGACCATCACAAGTTACACCCATAATTGGCCCCACTGTAACTGGTTCCGCAATTCGTTCTTCTGCCTGGTTATTAGCATTTATGACCATTAATAAATCCTGTTCTCTCGACTTTTCTTCAATTACGTCTATTCGGCTCGCAATATACCCGTTTAAATCTTCTGCTTCAATGGATAGTTCGATCAGTTTTTTCGTACAGCTTCTTGAACAATGGGCCTTATCACAACTGGTCATACCGGATGCTTCTGATCTATTCAGAGATAATTCTGTCATATTATTTATTATACCATACTTTGTGTATAATAACAAGTGTCCTAGCTCCGTGTCTTATATACCTGAATGTATCACAGTAGCGGACACTCGCGCGTTTCGTGTTTTACGTACGGTCAGCGTCTTGTGTCGCTACGAGGTCTATACCTACACGTCCATCAACCAAAACGCGTACTCGTCGTAAAGAGTTGTATCCCCAGATCTGTGCCTCACCTGGGTCGTATTCCAGCGAATTAACAACCATACTAACGTCATCACCATACGGCGAACGATGTACCATCGCGTTATACTCAGGATCACTTGTTCTATAGGCATCACCCCATTCAAACCGTCCGTGGTTGAATGGTTCAATTACCAGGGCGCCCTCACGGCCGAGAGCTTTAATTTTAAAAACCAATCCTTCGGGAGCTTCTAGTGGTCCGAGGCTCAGCTCGCCCACTGCACGCCTGAGTTCAGCCACATCAGCCTCTAGTTTATTGGCAATTTTACCCATCTTCTGAGCAGCCTTAAATCGTTTTACATCCTGAGCTATTTCTTGAGTTGACACCACAGCTTCTTTAGTCATTTTAGTTCTCCTTGACTAAATAATAATCTACTAGATATGTTCATGCAAGCATAATTACTACGCTATATGTAGTGTATGCACCACCCATAGCGTAGTCGAAGACTGGTTTTATATCTCTAAGCTTTATTTAGCGCGGTTGGCAATAACTGCTTCGGCCACATTTGGTGGTACTTCAGCGTAATGCGCAAGCTCCATCGTGCTTGAGGCGCGGCCTTGAGTCATCGAACGAATATCTGTAGTGTATCCAAACATTTCTGCAAGCGGAACAAAGGCTAAAATAACCTTAGCGTTACCGCGGTCTTCCATGCTCTCAATACGACCACGTCGCGAGTTTAAGTCACCAATAACATCACCCATGTATTCTTCGGCAACAACAACTTCAACTTTCATAACTGGTTCGAGAAGTGCTGGTGAACCATTCTTTACACCATTTTGAAGTGCCATTGAACCAGCAATTTTAAAGGCCATTTCATTAGAATCCACATCATGGTAGCTACCGTCGTATAGCTCGGCAGACACATCAACCACTGGATAACCGGCAATCACACCGTTGCTCATAGCTTCGATAATACCGCTCTCAACAGGCTTGATGTATTCACTCGGAACCACACCACCCTTAATGGAGTTGATGAATTCAAAGCCTTTACCCGCCTCTTGTGGGCGCAAACGGAGCCATACGTCACCGTACTGACCACGACCACCAGATTGGCGAATGAATTTACCTTGAACTTCAACTTCTTTACGAATAGTCTCACGGTAAGCAACCTGCGGTTGACCAATATTAGCCTCAACTGAGAATTCACGCTTCATTCTATCTACGATAATTTCAAGGTGAAGTTCGCCCATTCCTGAAATAATAGTCTGGCCCGTCTCTTCGTCAGTGTGCACGCGGAAAGTTGGGTCCTCTTCAGCAAGACGTTGCAAAGCGAGACCCATTTTTTCTTGATCGGCCTTCGTTTTTGGCTCAATTGCGATAGAAACTGGTGGATCTGGGAAATCAATGCTTTCCAGGATAATCGGATCGCCGACGTCACACAGTGTATTACCAGTAGTTGTACCCTTCATACCAACAATAGCCGCAATATCACCAGCTTCAACAGTGGTTACATCTTCACGCTTATCAGCATGCATACGCACCAAGCGTCCAACGCGTTCTTTTGCCCCTGTTGAGCTGTTTAGGATATAGCTACCAGCTTCAACTTTTCCAGAATAAACACGGAAGAAACAGAGCTTACCCATAAATGGATCAGTTGCAATTTTAAAGGCCAAGCCAGAAAATGGCTGATCATCTGAAGGTTTACGTTCGATTTCATCACCACTCTTGGGGTGAGTACCCCAAACTGAACCACGATCAAGCGGACTTGGAAGGTAGTCGTTTACAAGATCAAGGACCTTCTCAACAATGACACCACGGCCATCGCCACCAGTTACGATAAAGAACTCGGCCGAAAGTACCGCTTTTCGGATTGCAGCCTTAAGTTCTGCTTCAGTAATTGCCTCTTCTCCAGATTCGAAGTACTTGTCCAAAAGGTCGTCATCGTATTCGACAGCGGCTTCAACAAGCAAGCTACGAGCGTGCTTAGCTTTTTCAAGCATATCCTCAGGAATTTCACCTTCAATAAGCTCTTTGTCTGTAAACTCAGTATAGGTATAAGCCTTCATATTAATGAGGTCTACTATGCCGTTAATGCTCTGTTCGAACCCAATCGGCAAGTGAATAGGTACTGCGCGCTTCGTTAGGCGATCATGGATCGTCTTGAGTGAATTATAGAAATCACCACCTGTTTGGTTAATCTTATTAATAAAGCAGACTCGAGGCACGCCGTACTTATCAGCCTGACGCCAAACGGTCTCGGATTGTGATTCCACACCCATTTTACCGTCGAATACCGTAACAGCACCGTCTAGTACGCGTAGAGATCGCTCCACTTCGGCGGTGAAGTCAATGTGACCTGGGGTGTCAATAATGTTGATCTGATGATCTTTCCAAAAAGAAGTTACCGCAGCAGACGTAATAGTGATACCACGCTCACGCTCTTGTTCCATCCAGTCGGTTGTTGTCTCACCTTCGTGAACGGCCCCAATCTTATGAGAAATACCTGTTCGGTACAAAATACCTTCGGTAGTCGTAGTCTTACCGGCATCAATGTGCGCGATAATACCAATGTTACGTAACTTTGTTAGGTCTAATTTCTTTATTGCCATTATCTTCCCTTCTTAATCAATTTTCGTACGGTTGTCACTAAACTTTTTCGGATCTTACTCTCATTCATGCTCGTTCGCGTAGGACATGATTCATCGTCAGGTCCAGTACATCCTATAGCGCGAGCAACAATAGTGATTTCAGCCAAACGGCCGCTAAGCTTCATACCGTCCATAACCGGGTTCCATTCAGCTGGAAGTTCTAAGATTCCGTTTAGGTTGTCTCTTTCTCCGTACAGCTCTGCTGCTCGTTTTTTACTTGGACAGATCACCCCAGTTGTCGGACACAGAACATCTAGCTTGTTAGTATTCGTGAGATCGTTAGAGTACGCCTCGCCCGTCATACTAGAACCTTGCAAAATGGGCAAAGGCACGGTTGGCTTCTGCCATCTTATGCGTATCTTCACGCTTCTTAACTGCATTACCGGCACCACCATGGGCATCAACGATCTCGCTAGAGAGTCGTTTCCAGTAAGGCATACCTTTTCGAGAACGGGCAGCCGCAACAAACCACATCATGCCTAAGTGGATTTTACGGTGACCTTCTACTGGGAAAGGAACTTGATAGTTTGCACCACCAACACGGCGACTTTTAACCTCGACACCAGGGAATACGTTATTCATAGATTCTTCAAGAATCTGGAGTGGATCTTCAATTTTAAGTTTTTTAGCTGCTTCTTCCATGGCCTTGTAGACCGCAGCTTCAGCTACGCTCTTTTTACCATCAAGCATGCTTTTATTAATAAGTCGCTGCACAAGCACTGAGTCGTACTTACGATCAGGAGCAACAGGACGGATGAGTGATTTAGTCTTTTTTCGTGGCATTACTTGCTATCCTTTTTCGTACCGTACTTACTGCGGCCTTGTTTACGTCCGGAGACACCTTGAAGATCAAGATGTCCACGTACTACGTGATATCGTACACCTGGAAGATCCGGTACACGTCCGCCTCGTACAAGCACAATTGCGTGCTCTTGGAGGTTGTGACCTTCTCCACCGATGTATGCCCAAACTTCTTGCTGGTTCGTTAGACGAACACGAGCGACCTTACGGAGGGCCGAGTTAGGCTTACGTGGTGTCTTAGTTGTTACTTTAATACAAACACCGCGTTTAAATGGTGCTGGCTTTTCATAGGTTTTTACTTTAAGCGTGTTATTCACCTTACGAAGAGCTGCTGACTTTGTCTTGCTAGCAGCGCTCTTGCGAGGCTTCTTCACTAATTGATTAATTGTTGGCATGTAACAAAAATTCTCCTTAGAATTTTCACAGTGTTTGAATGATAGCTGCCAGAGTTGTCCAGCACGACATTATTCCTTACGCCACCATTCAATACTGCCTTAGAAATATATGAAACTCAGGTTAAGATTGTAACAGATCTAGACCTCAGATGCAACTGCGTCTTCTCTGAGGTTCAAAGCACCAGTACCAACTGGTATCTTGCGACCAATGATAACATTCTCCTTAAGACCGTAGAGATGATCTACTTTACCACTAATTGCAGCGTTGATCAGAACTCTAGTTGTGTCCTGGAAGGACGCGGCCGAGAGGAAGCTATCACTCCAAGTTGAGACCTTGGCGATACCTAGTAGAAGCTGTGTAAAGACAGCAGGCTCTTTGTCGTCTTTTACGAGTCGAGCGTTTTCTTCTACTACTGAAGCCTTACTTACAATATCGCCTGTTACAAAGAGGCTATCACCACTTTCTTCAATCTGTACACGGCTAAACATTTGTCGGACGATGATTTCAAGGTGTTGGTCAGCCAAGGTTACACCCTGCTGTGCGAACATACTTTGAATTTCATTGATAATGTAGCGCTGAGTTTCCTCAACACCCTTTAAGCGCATCAGATCATGTAGGTTAAGTGAACCATTTGTCAAACGAGATCCAGCTTTCACGAGGTCACCGTCTAGGACAGTTAACGCCTTGAAGCCGGGAACTTCATATTTGATTGGATTCGAGTGATGGGCGGTCAGTATAACTGAAGTCTTTTGGAATTCTACCGTTCCAGCGAATGGCGCTACTAGTGGGCGGTCACCATCTTTATCAGAAGCGATAACGTCGCCTGCTAGTACATCGTTACCAGATTTAAGCTGCGGCTTACGTTTGCTAAGCTCGAGTTTTTCAACCTTGGTATCTTGTGGAGTAATCTGAACTACGTAGTGATTACCCTCTTCCCAAACGTTAGCGACACCGTCAAGCTCGGCAATGAATGCTTGGCTCTTAGGAGTACGTGCCTCAAGAAGTTCTTCGACACGTGGCAGACCCTGCGTCACATCGTCGGCTGTTGCAGCACCAGCAGTATGCTTTGTACGCATTGTAAGCTGTGTTCCAGGCTCACCCACTGACTGGGCAGCAATGACACCAACCGGTTGGTAAGCTTTTACGATTTCACCCGTAGCTTTATCAATACCGTAACTCTTAAGGCTAATGCCTCTGAGGTTTGTTGCGCTCAGGACACTTCTAATCTTTACGTCCTTAAGGTCGCTTGCATCAATAGCTTCGGCAATCTCTTCGGTAATCAACTCATCTCTCTTGAGAATAGTTTTATCACCAATTTTGATAGTCTCGGCTGCATAACGGCCAATCAGACGT
This sequence comes from uncultured Candidatus Saccharibacteria bacterium, assembly GCA_964632215.1. Lineage (GTDB taxonomy): Bacteria > Patescibacteriota > Saccharimonadia > Saccharimonadales > UBA7683 > CAZWBG01. The sequence goes on from CAZWBG010000001.1 coordinate 201,499, forward strand.
GCACCAAAGTTCACGCCAATTACCTCAGCTTCCGAACGCCTAACCTCAAAACCAGGATCGTCACACTCTTCGGCTACTGTAAACATGTCTTGTACAACGTCCACCATACGACGAGTCAAGTAACCTGAGTTAGCCGTACGAAGCGCTGTATCAATAAGACCCTTACGTGAACCACGGGTATCAACGAAGTATTCAATTGGAGTAAGGCCTTTTTTGTAGTTGTTTCTAATTGGTAGCTCCACCTCGCGTCCAACAGCGTCAACAACCAGACCCTTCATACCACTCACTTGCTTCACCTGGCTAACACTACCACGAGCACCGGAAGTCATGGCGATACTAACACCATTGTCTACACCTTCATAGCTCTTCACCAGCTTTGCCTGAGCCTTTTCATCAATTTCACGCCAAGTACTGACAGTAAGTCGGTATCGTTCTTCTTCACTAATCAAACCCTGTTCAAACTGGTCTGCTACAGCAGCTGCTTTTTCTTCACCTTCTTCGAGTAAGCCGTCTAGGCCCTCAAGGTCGATGTAATCGTCCATACCAGTTGAAATACCAGCAAACGTTGCATAACTAAAACCAAGTCGTTTCAGTTCATCAGCAATTTCAGCCGTTTTATCAGCACCATATCTACTAAAAATACGGCTCATGGCGCTAGAAAGCTTCTTCTTGGTCATTGTTTCGTTAATGAACGGGAAGTCTTCAGGGAAGATTTCGTTGTAGAGCAATCGCCCGACAGTCGTTACACGAGTTTCACCACGGAATTGAATCCGCAGAGTAGTCTGTAGCTTAATCTTATCAGCCTCGAGAGCAAGTAATGCTTCCTCAAGACTAGCAATAGCAACTGGCTCAAGGTTTGTAACACCAGGCTTTTCATAGGTTAAGTAGTAACAACCTAAAACGATATCTTGCTCAATATGTAGAATTGGTGAACCATCAGCAGGTTTGAGCAAGTTTTTGCTTGCCTGCATAAGGTCACGAGCCTCATCTTGAGCAGCCTGAGAAAGTGGCAAGTGCACAGCCATTTGGTCACCATCGAAGTCAGCATTGAAACCTTTACACACAAGCGGGTGTAGCTGAATCGCTTTACCTTCAATCAATTTTGGCTGGAAAGCGAGAATTGAAAGTCGGTGTAGAGTTGGTGCACGGTTTAGAAGTACATGTTTATCTTTAATAACCTCGTCAAGTGCATCCCAAATGATTGTGTCGTTAGATTCAATCAAACGTGTCGCACTTTTAATATTATGCGCATGTTCGTGCTGCATTAACCAACCGATAACAAATGGTTTGAATAGCTCAAGTGCCATAAGTTTTGGTAGACCACATTGATTAATCTTTAGTTCTGGACCAGATACGATCACTGAACGACCAGAGTAGTCTACGCGCTTACCAAGAAGGTTCTGACGGAAGCGGCCCTGCTTACCTTTAAGCATGTCGCTCAAAGATTTCAGGCGGCGGCGTCCACCAGTTGCACTCACTGCACGGCCAGAACGAGTAGCTGAGTTATCAATTAGTGCATCAACAGCCTCCTGAAGCATACGTTGTTCGTTACGGCAGATGACCTCAGGAGCATTTAGGTCAATCAGCTTTTTTAAGCGGTTATTACGGTTGATAACACGTCGGTAGAGATCATTCATATCAGAAGTAGCGAAACGACCACCGGTTAATTGAACCATCGGACGAAGGTCCGGTGGAATCACGGGTAGAACACTCACGCACATGCTATTTGGATCAATACCAGCCTGTTGCATGCTCTCAAGTACCTTGAGACGCTTCATCAGCTTCTTCTTACGCTGGCCTTTTGTGCCTTCAACTTCTTCACTTAATTCTGCAATCAGTTCAGCTAGATTGATTTCATCAAGCAGCTCTTTAATAGAGCTACCGCCCATACCAACCTTAGCAAGGTCTTGGTAAGAATCTGGTAGGTTTCTGAAATCAGTTTCAGAAATGAGTGCGTACTTGGCTAGGCTGTCAAGCTGTTGTTTCTTCAGCAAGAAAGCTTCTGTTGCTTCTTCAAGTTCGCGGCTCTGGGCTTCAGCCAAAGCTTTTATATCAGCCTTTTCATCCGCTGCTTCGTCTTCGTAACGCTTTTTGATAGCCGCTTTAGCAGCCTCAAGTTCAGCCTCAGCATCAGCTAGATACTGTGTCTTTTTAGCCTCATCAATATCCATTACAACATATGATGCAAAATAGACAATACGCTCAAGATTCTTAACTGTGATACCAAGCAGTAAGCCGATAGGGCTTGGGGTACCACGGAGGAACCAAATATGTGCAGCTGGTGTAGCAAGCGTGATATGGCCCATACGTTCACGACGAACGATAGATTTAGTAACAAGTTCACCCTTCTTGTCTACGGCAGCTTCGCGTGAACGTACACCCTTGTATTTAGCATCGTGTTGGTTGATGTCTTTAACTGGTCCGAAAATTCGTTCACAGAACAAGCCATCACGCTCAGGTTTCTGAGTTCGATAGTTAATTGTCTCTGGCTTCGTAACTTCACCGTAACTCCAGTCAAGAATATCACTTGGGCTAGCTACGACAAGACGAACCGCATCAAAATCTGTCATATTGGTGTGTGGGGTTGCTTGTTTCATTACGCCTCCTCCTTTACCTCGAGCACAGTCGAGAGATCGTCATTATCATCATCCGTTGCATCATCGTCTTCATTTATCACTAGAGTAGTATCAACTGGCGTATCGCTCTCGGCGATATCATCCATAAGTTTAAACTCGCTCGCCACCATTTCTTCGGTTACGTCTATTGGTGTTACATCTTGAGCAGTAACTGTTGGCATGTGCTGAGCCTCTTCAGCAACCGTTGCCTCTAGTACCTCTTCAGCGTCTACCTCAATTGCCATACCATCATCTTGCTTGTTGATAAGATCAACTCGCAAGCTTAGACCCTGCAGTTCCTTCACAAGCACGTTAAAGCTTTCTGGAATCTTTGGCCCAACAATTGGCTCCTGCTTAATGATACTTTCGTAGGCTTTACTACGACCGTAGACATCATCAGACTTCAGTGTCAACATTTCTTGAAGAGTATTGGCAGCACCGTAAGCTTCAAGTGCCCATACTTCCATCTCTCCAAATCGCTGACCACCATTTTGCGCTTTACCACCGAGCGGTTGTTGAGTAACCATCGTGTATGGCCCAATAGATCGCGCATGAATCTTATCTGCAACCATGTGATGAAGCTTGATGATGTGCATAATACCAACTGACACACGTTCTTTAAAGTATTCACCAGTTCGTCCGTCAATAAGGTGCTGCTTACCATCCTCGGGTAACCCAGCCTTACCGAGTTCAGCCTTAATCTTCTCGATGGTTATACCGTTGAAAGCAGGTGTTGCAACAATGTAGCCGAGTGCCTGAGCCGCCATACCAAGGTGAATCTCAAACAATTGACCGATATTCATACGGGAAGGGATACCAAGTGGGTTGAGTACGATATCAACAGGAGCTCCGTCTTCAGTAAATGGCATGTCTTCTTCTGGTACGATTCGAGCAACGACACCCTTGTTTCCGTGACGTCCAGCAAGCTTATCACCAACTGCAATCTTGCGCATTTGTGCTACGAAAACTTGAATCTGCATGAGAACACCAGCTTTAAGGTCGTGGCCATTTTCCCTTGAGAAAATCTTAACGCCCACAACTTTACCATGCTTACCATTACTCATGCGCTGAGATGTATCACGTACGTCTTTGGCTTTTTCACCAAAGATTGCACGTAGGAGTCGTTCTTCGCTTGAAAGCTCTTGCTCACCCTTAGGTGTAATTTTACCAACAAGGATATCACCAGTTTTAACTTCAGCACCAATACGAACTACGCCGTTCTCATCAAGGTGACGAAGGCTTTCTTCACTTACATTCGGAATATCACGAGTTACGATCTCTGGACCCAATTTAGTCTCACGGACCTCAACCATATAGTCGGTGATATGGATACTTGTTAGTTCGTCATCTTCAACCAAGCGGCGTGAGATAACAATTGAGTCTTCAAAGTTATATCCAGCCCATGGCATAAAGGCTACAGTAAGATCTTTACCAAGTGCCAATTCGCCGTTGTCTATACTCATACCTTCAATTAAGGTATCTCCGGCTTTTACTTTGTCACCAGTATTAACAACAACTTTTTGGTTCATAGAAGAACCTTCGTTGGTTCGTACAAAGTGCTGCAAAGGATACTTTCTTGTTTCCTTAGCGTATTTAACGATCACTTCATCGGCGTCAGCTTTTGTAATGATACCTTCGCCATCAGCGTAGATAATCTGACCACTGTTTTTAGCAACGATTGACTCCATACCTGTAGCAATAACAGGGGTTTTAGTACGAATCAGTGGTACAGCCTGTTTTTGCTGATTAGAAGCAATAAGGGCACGACCTACGTTATCTTTTTCTACAAAAGGAATCAGTGAAGCCGTTGAGCCCAAGATCTGGTTTCGAGCGGCATCCATATGAGTAATGGTGTCAGCATCTACCTCTTCTGGCTGAAGCTTCACACGAGCAGAAACACGTTCGTCAACAAATGCGCCATCTTTACTCAGCTCGATACCGGCAGAAGCAATCACTGCCTTCTTTTCTTCATCGGCATCGAGATATACGATATCTTTAGTAACCCTACCGTTCTTAACAACACGGTATGGTGATTCGATAAAACCGTAGTCGTTCACACGGGCATGTGAACCTAGGTTCAATACGAGGCCAATATTGGCACCTTCCGGAGTTTCCACCGCACAAAGACGACCGTAATGAGTGGCATGTGCATCACGAACCTCAAAACCAGCACGTTCGCGAGATAGACCGCCAGGGCCCATTGAGCTGAGACGTCGCTTGTGAGCAAGTTCAGAAAGTGGGTTTGTTTGGTCCATAAACTGTGAAAGCTGCGAGCTTGCAAAAAATTCACGAACAGCTGCCACAATTGGACGAGCATTAATAAGTTGATTCGGAGAAACATTCTCGATATCACTCATGCTCATGCGGTCTTTAGCGTTACGCTCCATACGAAGCAAACCAATTCGGAACTGACGCTGTACGAGTTCACCAACCAACTTCACACGTCGGTTTGCCAAGCTATCAATATCATCAGCTGGATCTTGTGTATTATTCAGACGAATAATCTCTTTTACAATTGCCACAAGGTCATCGAGCCGCATAACGCGATTTTCAGCAGTATTAGCAACATCGAGCTCTAAACGCTTATTCATCTTGTAACGTCCAACCCGAGAAAGATCAAAGCGTTTGAAGTTAAAGAAGACATTTTCAATTAAACTACGGGCGTTGTCAACAGTAGCCAAGTCGCCTGGTCGAATTCGGCGGTATACCTCAATAAGTGCATCACTACTGCCCTTACTCGGGTCTTTGTCGAGAGTTGCGTCAATATACTTAGTCTCACCAGTATCTACATCTTTAAAGAGTTCTTTAAGTTGTGCAGTTTGGCCATAACCAAGCGCGCGCAGCAGAGTAGTCACGGCAATCTTACGACGGCGATCGATCTTTACGTAGATTGCGCCATTGGCAGCAGTCTCGAATTCAAGCCAAGCACCACGGCCGGGAATTAATTTAGCACCATACAAGTTATGATCACCGTGAGCCTCACCTGTAAAGAAGATGCCTGGGCTTCGAATAAGTTGACTGACAACAACGCGTTCAGCACCGTTAATTACAAAAGTACCCCGACTCGTCATCCATGGGTAGTCACCAAGATAGATCTCTTGTTCTTTTACTTCACCAGTTACTTTGTTTGTGAGTTCAATATTTGCGTAAAGCGGAGCTTCAAAGCTTACATTGTTTTCTCGAGCGATAATTTCGCTCATTTTTGGATCACCAAAGCGATAATCTTTAAAACGTAGCTCTAGTTTGGTACCAGTATAGTCTTCGATCGGGTTAATTTCAGCAAAAATTTCGCCGAGACTCTCCTGAACGAACTCCTGGAACGACTTAGTTTGATGTTCAATTAAATTCGGAAGCGCCAAAGCGTCGTCGTTACTTGTAAAATAGACGCGCTTGATACGCTTAGTAAGATCTGTCTGTGCCATGGGCAGATAAGCTCCTTAAAGCGTTAAATTGTTGTTGAGACCACAAACGAAGTTACCCTAAGTTATTATCTTTGCTCACGTGCACTAAGAGCAAAGATTCACCTATACTACCTCTTGTATACCAGTGTGAGGCAAAAAAGTAAAAAAGTCAAGGATATGTGACCCTATTTTATAGAACGCTCCGTACAAATAATTGCCTTGGCATTTCTACGCTGTCGCCCACCTGCTTCGCGTAATTTATAGCTCCTCCAAGAGCTTTAAAACCAAGTTTTTGTGCAACATGAATACTTATTTCGTTTTCTGGTCGTATCAGAGTGATGATTTTATCCTTACCCTGACTTATGGCTCTGCATGTTGCACGCGAAACCAAGTCGTGACCCACCTTGCTCGCGATTCCTTGATTCCGATACGGCCTATCTATCCAGCCCGCAATCACAATACCTTCTATGTCGGCTCCAGAACCATCTGCTACACGAAACGGATCTGCATCTGCGATAGTAGCAACACCAACGGCCATATTGCTCACTGCGCTAGGTGAACTATTTCCTGGAGTGAAATTGTGAGACGGAGATGGCAACGAGACATATTCTGTTCGTTTACGTACTGTAAAGGCCTCCATTTCAGTGCTATGCCGTGCCCGACGAATTGATCTTACGGAAGTTAGAATGTCAGAATAACGAGCCTCTGCTTCAGGGAAGTCAACACTCAGTACATCTTGATTCTGCTTCACTAGTGCAGGTAACGTAGTTGCGTCTGTCCACGTATAAGGGCGTAGTAAGTACTCGCTACGTGAGGTATCTCTTATCATGCTACTAGGTATACCACATACTACTTTCGTTATACAAAAGCGTTATTTAGTGGATTTGGTGATAATTTTATCTACCAAGCCGTAATCAACTGATTCTTTAGCAGTCATCCAGTAGTCACGGTCAACGTCTCTTTCGATCTTTTTTAGTGTTTGCCCAGTATTTTTAGCTAGTATTTCATTTAAGTGATGCTTTAGAGCCAGGCCTTCTTTCAAATCAATCTCCATATCGGTAATTCTACCCTGTGTACCAGAAGAAGGTTGATGAATCATCGTCTTGCTGTTGGGCAGTACGAAGCGCTTGCCCTTGGCACCCGAGCTCAGTAAAAAGGCTCCCATACTGGCCTGCAAACCAATGCCAATTGTTTGCACGTCGCATGAAAGATACTGCATAGTGTCATAGATTGCCAAGCCGTCATATACATGACCGCCAGGGCTATTAATATAAAAGTAAATATCTTTTTTGGCATCATCGCTTTGTAAGAAAAGTAGCTGCGCCACGATTAAACCAGCGGTATGCTCGTTTACTTCGTCATGCAAAAAGATAATGCGGTCACGTAGCAGACGGCTATAGATGTCGAAGGCGCGTTCTCCTTGTCCGGATGGTTCAATAACGGTTGGTACTAACATGACCTTAGTGTAGTACGATTAGCAGTCCTGCGTCAAGAGTGCTAAATTAGACTTAAGAAGCTTGCTGATGGGGCAAGTCAGTTGGTTTTGACATCACCGAAAGTGTAGTCTCGGAGGAGGTCTTAAGAAGCTCGGGCTGCTGTGAGTCATGACGTCTGAATGATGCAAGATACTGAGCTTCACTGGCTGCCACTGTTATAAATCCAATACCAGCTACTATCAAACCAGGAACTGCAAGGTGCTGTTCGGGGCTCGCCGTAGGATCCACGTACATCATAACTCCTGTCAGAATACCTGTACCGCCATATGCGATTCGGTCCATGCATTGTTGTCTACGTTTCTCGTATCGCTCTACAACCGTAAGCTCTGGTTTTACCACTTTTGGCTTTCGGTGTAGATATTTCATGATTAGTTTGTCGCGATTTGCAGAAGGCGGTCTACAGTTTTCTCGGTGAGAAGTCGTGAGACAACTTCTCGGCGCATTTCTGGCTGCTCAAACTCCCCAGCTGATTGCTGGTACTGCTGCTTGTATAAGCTAATTCTACTCTCAAGCTCTTCTTGGCTAACCTGAAGTTTTTCTTTCTCAGCGATTTCAGCCAGCACGAGACCCACACCAACTCGACGTTGAGCTTGGGGAAGAAGTTCTTTCTCCCTCCAACTCCCCTCGTTCTCGTAGCCTTCTTGCTTAAGATATTCGGCAAGTGTAATTCCTCGATACGTCAGGTTCTGCTGAAAATCGTGCTCCAGCATTGCTACCTGATCAGTAATCAAAACCTCTGGTAGTGGCACAGTTGAGTTCTTAACAATTTCTTCAACAATCTCGTCTTTAATCTTAGCCTCTGCCTCAGAAGTCTTTTGCTCAGTTAATTGTGCTTTAATATCCTTTTTAAGATCAGCCAATGTTTTAAATGGTCCTACTGTCGTGGCAAAGGCGTCATCAGCTTTTGGCAAAACTGATTCTTGCACTTTTTTCACCTCAACCTTAAATGTGATCTTGGTACCTGCAAGATTTTTGGCATGATAGTCTTTCGGAAAGGCAAGTTCTAACTCTTTTTTATCCCCTGCTCTGAGGCCAACAAGACCTTCTTCGAAGCCTGGTATAAAAGTCTTACTACCTAGCGTCAGTGCATAATCTGTACCGCTCGCGCCTGCCACTGCTTCGCCTTTTGTATTCTCACCAGTAAAGTCGACGACTACCTCGTCGCCCTTACTAGCCGTACGAGTAACATCCTTCTTCGTGGCAACGCGAGTACGCAGGTTCGTAATAACATCGTCCACTTCTTTAGCTGGCACTGTTATGACAGAGATTTGCTTCTTAATCTTTGTGTAATCGGCTAGCTTAATTATTGGCATAACGCCAATCTTGGCAGTAAATTCGAGCTCAGTATAAGGTGTATATTTACGAATTTCGATTTCAGGATTACCTAGCGGACGGAGTTCTTCTTTTGTCACAGCATCAGGGTAAGCTGCTTCAAGGGCGTCTTGTAGAATCTCGGCTTGTAACTGGTTGGCATCTATCTGTTTTTCGGCTACTGCTAGTGGTGCTTTGCCTGGTCGAAAACCAGGAGCTTTAATAGTTTTAGCAAGCTTAGCCAAAGTCTTTTGCTTAACAGCCTGTAAAGCTTTTTCATCTACGGTAATAGTAAGTAGTACTTCTGTCTCGGAATTATTTTTTCGGGTTACATTCATAACTGCCAATTATCGCACAACAGATCAAAAAATGCGAGCTTAACCATCATCTCGGTAAACTACGATTAATTTTGCCGTAGGAGTTTAACGATCTGTTCAACCGACTCAACGTCTTCAGCCTGAGTCTCGACATTACGTAGAATATACTTCTGATGCAAAACCTCCTCCTCACCGACTAGCAGTAGATAGGGCGCACCAAGCTTTAAGGCAGCCTTAATTTGTTTCTCGGGCTTGCGACTCGTTAGGTCTACGGCTACATTTACTCCACCTTCTCGAAGTTGGCGGGCTACTGCCTGAGCCTCTTTGAGAACATCACCAATCACCACAATATAAACCTGAGTGGCTGATTGTAAAGCAGGCAATAAATTGTGAGCTTCCAGGAAGTTTTCGGTGGTGGCGTCACCCATACCAAAGCCAACAGTTGGTACTGGGTCTACACCAAAAGCACCAACTAAGCCATCGTAACGACCGCCGCCAAAAATTGATCGATTATTTTCAGGATCTTTATCTGTTACCTCAAAGACAATATCCGTATAATAATCGAATCCGCGCATGAGCGTAATATCAAACGTTGCTGAAGTGATTTCATGTTCTGCCAAGAGAGTAAAGAGTACCTGCACCTCTTTTACGGCCTGACTATCGCGCAAACTCTCTGGCAAGTCAGCCAGTGATCGAGCCTTGAGTAACAGTGCTAGTTTCTCTAGGCCAACTCTTTGCTGGTCGTCCCTGAAAATCTGATTAGCCTGTTCAATAAAATCGGCAGTATCAAGTTTGTCTTTTTTATCAAACAATCGGATCATTTGCTTAGACTGAGCAGCATCAAGCTCTAGAAATTGACTCATAATTAGGTTGATGAGCTTGCGGCTATTGATCTTGATTTCAAACATTGACTCATCGGCACCAAATTCATGCATAATAGCGTCTGCCATGCCGATAATTTCTAAATCAGCATCTACCGTAGCTACACCAAAAAGATCAACGTTAAGTTGCCAAAATTGACGATTACGGCCACGTTGAGGCCTTTCGTAGCGCCAACAGTCTGGAATAGAATACCAACGTAAAGGATAGGCTAGTTCCTGTCGTCGCGCCGCTACCATTCGTGAGACACTCGGAGTCATCTCGGGGCGCAAAACCACATTACGACCACCCCTATCTGTGAAGCTATATGTTTGTTCATTTACTATCTCGTCGCTCGTCTTGCTCGCAAACAACTCTAGCGGCTCTATAAGAGGTGCTGTGTAGGCTTCGTAGCCATATCGTTCACATACACGTTTCCAAGCGTTAAATATGTAGTCTTGCAGACGCTTGTCTTCCGGGTAGAAATCCCGAGCGCCCTTATAAGGTTGTGTTGATAATTGACTCATGATTTACTCCGATTATAGCTTAATTTCATTAATTCATCCTCATTCTTTTGCAGAAAGCTTAACACATGCGCTCGCTCACTAGATACTACTCTCGATAGATACGCTTGAATAGGCTAGATCAAGTGCTTGTCTAGGATCTTTAGCAGGCATAAACTTATATCTCTTACGGTCATCTAAATAGCTACCCGCAAGCCGTTGGCTCCACCCGCCAAAATTAGGCACAACGACAACTGGTATCCCAGCCTGATAGGCAACACATATTTCATTAAGGGTACCCGAGCCTCCGGCAATTGCAATCAATACATCACAACTTAAGGCAAGCGCTGTTTCACGTCCACCACCACGTACCAACCCTGTTGCTACAACAACAGTAGCCGCATCATCACTAAATAGACTCAGACCTTTTTCATAGGTGATAGCTAGTGTGTTACCACCCGCTGACTTGGCGGCAAATGCTGCAATAGTTGGCAGTGAATCACAGTCCTTCTCTGCACCGAATACCAATGTATCGTCACTTTCTGCAATAGCTTTACCTAATTCCTGAACAAAATCGACTGCTTCCCTTGAGTATTGAAGATCTGAACATGAACCAATGATTCCAATTTGTAAGTTTTTCATACGTCTCCTAAAAATAGATTACTTAAAAAAATTAATTAAAAACGCCCCGATTGTCGGAGCGTATTAAGAATCTTGAAGATATACCAAAAACTATCCGACAAAACGGGGCAAAGTATGCACATGGTATTGGTTAGCTACATTTATGATATACATCTTAAAGCAGAGTATACCCTATAATTCGCTTCAACGCTACTTAGCAGCTCCTGCGCTCTATCTGTTATACTTAGCTGAAAATAATTTAAGGAGATATATGGCTTCAGAAGACTTACAAAACCTCGCAAGTTGGCTCCAAGAAATTCTTAAAGAAGTGCAAGAGACCAGAGGTGCAACGCTTGAAATGAGAGATAAAGTTAACTTATTGCCAGAGATACGTGAAGCTACTGCTCGTGGTAGTCAAGATTCTGGTGATGCTGAACGCAAGATTGATGACACACGCAATCACCTAGAGTCAAAAATAGGTCAGCTCGAATCTACCATGAACGATATGCGCAGCACACTCAACGATATCCGAAACAAAGTAGACCGCCTCAAATAAACAGGCGCTACGCTATTTGCTACTCCTGTTTGATGAAGATTCAAGCATTACGAGGCGGCGTAGAGCAAGTCTATTAAGAGTATGCCTTCTCGCCGTTTGGTACTGCCATCTTAAACGCATGGTGTAGCTTGGTAGACAATTAATCACATGCCCAGCTGCACTCTATCCGTACCTCTTTAAAAGGGTAGCATCCGATGGAGAAAGTCTGTTCGGGCGTGACCTGGGGCCACCTTGTGTAAGACTTGCGCTTTTTTCTATTGGATCAAATAAGTGAGGGTGAACATCCATATTTTGAATTGTATCAATATGGGTATACAAACTTGACGTACCAGAGATAAATTTTGCGTCAAACTCTAGCTTCAAGAAGTCGAATATCTGAGCGCACACCTTATCAGGGTTCTCTACTAAATCTTCGTATCTTACATTTAGTTGTCGGCTAGGATCAATCAACGACAGTTGACGATTAATCTTATTTTCTCGGCAGACCCAATTCGTTAATGCTGCGCTGGCCGTAGAATACCATCCCAACCTTGTATGGGATTCGGCAACATTTCGCCCATCACGTACAAGATGAATAAACTTAGCATTAGGCCACCAAGACGCAAGTTCTGCTGCTCTCAATCCAAGACTTGAGGTCTTGTCAACTACTTTCGTACGACACCAATTCATACTCAACCTACCGTACAAAAGCATAAGTATTTTCCTTTCGCTAGGCTCCCTCATACCGAGAGCTTCTTGTAGCAAGGCTTGAGCATCTAGCGGTGGCAACCCCCAGCTTGTAAGAGAGTCACTTATTTCCATCAGAGCTTTTGCTACTACTCTGGGTTTATATCCTAAATTTACTAACCTTATCGCCTCTCTGAGTAAGGAAACAAAGTGGGATTCACCCGGCATAGCTACATTAGGATGTTCCATCAAAATACGTCTTAATAAAGTGGTGCCCGATCTTCCTACTCCGACTATAAAAGCGGTGGGAGATACGGGTAGAAGTTTCTTGTTAATCGAAATTGCGACTGACTTATCTTCTTCAAGAACAAACCTATCTAATTCATCGCTTTTACCGATCAGTAGTTGGGGTCTTGTAATCATAGTTAAGTCATCCACGTCAGGAGCTAGGACTACAGTGTCGTATCTTTCTTGTAGTTCCTTTTTGCTTCAAGCAACGCCTTATTGCGCTCTTTTTCATCTTCAATTTCAAATATTTCAACAGGATATTTCGCAGCTTGCTTTTCGACTTTCTTTTGTATCGTTCTCGGAATATCTATTTCATACCTATCGGCAAATTGAATTGCATATATGAGGATATCAGCAAGTTCACTTGCCATGTCTTCTTTGCTGCCGAATGATTCATCATGCCACTGAAAATACTCAAGTAGTTCATTTGCTTCAAGCGAAAGTGATACTGCAAGTCCTCGTGCTGAATTCGTCTTATCCCATTTGCGCGCCTTAACGTGCTGCATGACAAGTGCGTATACCTCTTCGAAAGTTAGTTGTTTTAGCATTTTTACCTCCAATATTTCTATCCTCATTCTACCATCAATAACGAAGTTGGTAGCTCAAGCCGACCCTAACCACACCATCTCTGCCGTATATGCCAAGCAAATCATTAGAAAATCCATTGTCATATTGGGAAATTTATACAAGAGTGAGCAGCTTAGTCACTGTACCGTACTAGGTGATTAGGCCGAGCCATCTGATGGTTCGTCAAGTAGTGACCGTTGCTCAACCTTGAGGTAGCCAAATATCGCACCATCTGATTTCTCGTCTGCCCATTCGCGAGCCTCTTCCTCAGAATTAGCAGTATGCCACACCTTACCTTCACGGTCCGAGGCGGAGGCGTACAGGACATCCCAGGGCTGATCTCTGTGTGCTTCTTGGTCTAGACACTCGATCTCTCGCCTGACCCAGGCCGTAACTGTAGCAAGGGCATCCTTTCGTCTTTGCGAAACTTCCATAGCGGCGAACTCGCTACTGTCTATTTCGCTCTGGGGGATATTTGAGTTGGGGAATATTGCAGTCATAGCATCTGCAAATGCTGCTACACGTTGCTCTTCTAGTTCTGCCTCAAGTTGTGTCTCTCCTCTTTCTCTAGTCATATGATTCAATAGTATGACTCACGAGAACAATATGCAACCATAAGTACTATGCCTATTTGCTTACCAGTACACCTCACCCTTAATTAAGAAGTTCGAAATCAATACAAAATAGAGGCCTCAGCCTCTATTAAGACTACTTATCAAAATACTTGTGGTACCGCGGAGAGGACTTGAACCTCCACGCCCGAAGGCACTAGCTCCTAAGGCTAGCGTGTCTACCAATTCCACCACCGCGGCATATCTATGTAAAGAGCTCTGTTATTATAACAAAAAAATCGCCATTGGCGAGATTAATCTTCAAGTCGGTAGTAGGCCAGTGCCGCATCACCATAATTTCGATTGTCCACCACAACAACTCCATTAGCGCTCGGCACTGGTTCTCTACCTGGGTATGATAATACCATAAGCCCGTTGTCCTTTAAATGACTTTTTTGGGCGAAAACTGTGGATAACTGCAAGTCGTTATAGGGCGGATCACAGAAAATAACGTCGAATTTCTTTTCACTATTGGTAGATCCCCACGCGTTGGCACTAGCCTTCACTGCCTTCACTTCCGTGGCACCTAATTTCTCAACATTTGCCTTAAGCACCTGGTAGGCTTTTCTGTCTCGTTCTGTTGCTACTGCCGAGTAGGCGCCTCGGCTGACCGCTTCAATCGCCAAAGAGCCGCTACCAGCAAACACATCCCAAACATCTTTACCCTGCAAACTTCCTAGGCTATTAAAAAGAGCACTACGAATTCGTTCTCCCATTGGGTGGGTCATGAATCCACGTGGAGTTCTGATAATTCTACTGCCGTATTTTCCAGCAATTACTCGCATTACTGCGCAGCCTCATCTATAGCTAGAACCCAAGCAACTGTAATACAGCGAGCAATACGCGGTGTAAGCTCTTGGCGGATCTCTCGGCCCAGCTTGGTAGTCCAACCACGACGTAAGTAGCGTTCATACATATTAAGTTCATAAATAGCCAAAGCATTTTCTTTCAAAAAAGCGTGGTAGCCGATATTACGAGCGTGTTTAATCTCAGCCTCTGTAGGTAAGCCCTTACGGAGTTTCATCGGTTTGACTACCGTGGAAACACCCCATTCAAAAGTAGCGTGGCTCAGCATTAGACCCTTTGCACCCCACATCTTCCAGTTTTTCTGTAAAGTCTGGCGCCGTGTATCACCTTTGATAATTACTTTCTCTTTTACGGAAGTTCGGGTTTCACGACCCTTTCCACGTAGTGCCAGTAATTTCTCCTCATACGGATAGTGGTGTGGTGGCGTAAGGCCATCGACTATAGCATGAGCCAACCAAGCGGCTTCAAAAGCAGACTTCTCTTCGTCTTGCTCCCGAAGTTCCTTAACCAGGCCCTTATAGTGACGGTCGATAATCTCCCAAAGTTGGTTGTCGGTATCGTCAGTTGGATCCCAATAATGCCATGGCTCATCTACGCCTGGGCTCTTTCGCTTAATAGCGTCAGGTCCGTTGTTACCCTCAAAATGTAGCACTAGCTTCGTAGCCGGGAAGTTACTCTCAGGGCGCAAAACGCCAATAAACTTACGTGCAACGCGGTCGAACTTTTGGTGAGCACCAATTAAGTTACCTGATTTACCATGAAGGGTGGTTCCAGAATACATATTAAGTAGTTTACAGTTATATCCTTATATTTAGCAATTATCACAACGCATAAGTTGCACTTTAGCGATTATCAGTACAAAAACTTCCACCCTTTTCAAGCCACCATACAATTGCGTAATTATCCGCACTTGCACCACTACCGGTTGTTCCACCACTTGAGTTACAGATCCGTGGAGATTTATACATAAAACTACCTATTTGTGTGGGAGCGCTTCCATCTGTTATAGCATAGGCTACGCCAGTGCTTGGATCTTTCAAATCAGCTAAGTACGTGCTTACAAACGAGTATCCCTCAGCAGTTGTAACACCGGGTGAGAGAGGGTAGGCACCAGTGATCGTGTTAGCCTTAAAGTTCTCAAGGTCTGCTTGTACACGTTTTAGATCTGCTCGTCTTTGCGTATCACGGCGATTTACCGATACTTGCTGAAAGGCAAGAAAAGCTAATAGAAATATTAACCCACCAATAGCAAGTACCAACACCACCTCTATTAATGTAAAGCCATTCTGGTTACGACCCGTAGTGTGTAGTCTGTTCTTTCTGAACATAGTTATGCTTATCTTAAAGCAATACGGTAGTTTACTCAACAACTCCCATCAAATCGTTATATTTTTAACAACATATATTGAATAGTCTCTGTGGTCGTTGTTCTGTTTAGTTTAAATACGTGAGACTGCGACTTTTTTGAACTCTTTTTTCTAGCTCAGGATAGTCACTCAGCTTCTCTTTGCCTTTGAGAAAGTCTTGGGCACTCTGGCGAGTTTTTTTGATGAGCTCCATATCTGTAATATTAGCAATTCTTAGATCTAACTGTCCGTGCTGACGTGTGCCATAAATTGCTCCTGGGCCGCGCAGCTCTAGGTCCATTTCCGCAAGCTTAAAACCATTGTTTGTGGTTACCATAGCCCGAAGTCGTCGAGAAGGCTTTTGTGAGGTAGATGGCACCAAGTAGCAGTAGCTCTGGTGCACGCTACGTCCAACTCGACCTCGAAGTTGATGTAGCTGAGCCAAGCCAAACTGATCTGCTCCTTCTATGAGCATAACGCTGGCATTTGGTATATCTATACCTACTTCTATAACCGTTGTGCTCACGAGAATATCCAGCTCGTGATTGACAAAATCTTGCATGACCTCAGCTTTTTGTTCGTCTTTGAGTTTGCCGTGTAGCACTCCAATTCGACGATGCTTAAACGGACCTTGCTGCAAACGCTTGAGCTCTTCGTTCACACTTTTCACTTCTGATCCTTCAGAATCGTCTATCAGCGGACAGACTACAAACGCTTGTCGGCCAAGTTTAATTTGCTCTTCAATCTCATCATAAAGCTGTGCCCGAGAATTAGGCGACCAAATATCAGTTTTAATTGGTAGACGATTATTCGGTTTAGTAGCTATCAATGATATTTCCAGCTCACCGTAGACCGTTAAAGCTAGTGAGCGCGGGATTGGCGTGGCAGTCATGCTCAATATGTGCGGCACGGCCTCGCCCTTATCTACCAGCTTCTGGCGCTGCTTAACCCCAAAACGATGCTGCTCATCAACAATAATCAGCCCGAGGCGCTTAAACGTAACATCATCTTGAATGAGCGAATGTGTACCACTGACAATATCTATCTCACCTTTCGCAAGCTGCTCTTTTAGCGTAGTTTTAGCCTTACCTTTTACCGCAGAAGTAAGCAGAGCCACCTTGACACCCAAAGGTTCTAGAATATCGGCCAGAGTTTTGGCATGCTGACGAGCCAAAAGCTCAGTTGGCGCCATCACCGCTGTTTGAATGCCTTGTTTGGCTGCAATATAGGCCCCAAAAGCCGCTACGACGGTTTTACCAGAACCAACATCACCCTCAAGTAGACGGTTCATCGGAGTGATCTTGTCAATATCTTGTAATACCTCCCACGCAGCCTTCTTCTGAGCTGGAGTAAGCTCAAATGGCAAGGCAGATACGAATGATTGAGCCATTTTTTCGTCAAACTGTATCTGAAGTGCGGTTTCTGTCTCAACCTCTTGTTTATTGAGCTGCGCAGCCAAAACATACGCAAATAACTCTTCAAAGCCAATACGCTCACGTGCCTGAGCTAGCTTCTCCTGACTCTCTGGCCAGTGCATTTGCCGCGCTGCATCTGCGAAACTCATCAACTTATGATCTTTTATAATGTTCGATGGCAATGTTTCAGGCAATTGCTGAAAAAATTGTGTTACTTCAGCTAGAAACTTACGGATCTCTCGAGAATCGAGCCCTTTGGTTTGCTGATAGATTGGCACAATTCGAGCAGTATTTTTTGTAAAATCTTTAGCCTCCTCAACCGTTGGGTTTTGCAATATATATCGGTTATAGCTAAAATCGTACAAACCAGAAAAATAGTACTGCTTACCTGCCTTAAAATAAGCCTCGCGGTACGGTTGATTGAACCAAACTGTTCTGACCGCAGAGGTTTCATCACGCAGAACTGCTTCAGTAATATGCATACCGCGTCGAACTCGGCGAGTCTTCAGTGCCTCCACTCGAGCCTTAATGGTTACACCGCCAGGTTTGATATCAGCAATAGCTAGTACTTGCGAGTAATCGTCATATCGACGCGGCCAATCAGTGAGCAGGTCATAAATAGTGTATACACCAAGCTTATCGAACTTCTTGACTGTCTCTGCACCAACCCCTTTAATAGTTTCAATTAGTAATTTAGTATCCATTACTAACAGATTATAGACTATTGACATTTATACGATAATTTGATATAATGTAGATATAGGCACAGGTTGTGTCTATCTGGGAATATCCCAGCACACCTCATGAGGCAAATATGCGTACCTGGAATATATTCAAGGGAAGCTTTAGGGATGGTTACCGCAGAGGCTACGCTAGCAACCGACAGGTGGCACCCACGCAGAGCATGAATCCTGCTGTAATCGATAGAATGCTATGCAAACTAATGGCCACTGGGCGCTTCACGTACCTTGCCGTGACTGCGAGCTCGCACAGCAAAACCAAGTTCGTACATGGTGTACTTGACGAGGGTCGTCACTACGCCGAAGGTACTTCTGGCTTGTACAGCTATGTTGTACAGTGCAAGAGCGAAAGCCAGCCAATCACTGAGATGGTAGCAGAGCAGCTACACGCCATGCTGGAGGTGTGACAAGAGCACCCACACCCAGAGTAGTCTAGGATCCCGCAAGGGAATTACAGCTGGAACGTCCAGCCAAGTAGTGTCGACTATGCGAGTCCGCTCTCCTAGATAACGAACCTGAAAACACATTATTGTAGCGAAAGCTACGGTTACACGTGTGAGTAGGGTTCTATTTTTATACTATGATATTGCGGTATTCTCATATAAATGATTTAATGCTGTCAGCTAAGTGTTATTCTTGGAGAACCTTAACCGTTACAACCAAAGAAGGAGACTTCTCGTGTTCACACACTGCACACAGAGACTTTTGCCTAGGTGGTGTTTTCTTATCTACATTGTTGGCGAACTCACTGTTCTAGGATTCTGGCTCATAGCAGGTCGCATGCCAAGCTCAGACATCTTGAAGGTTGGTGTTGATAGCGGCTGGGTACTTCCATTCGAAGTCCCAGCTGTCTGGGTGCCAGTCGTCATGTGTCTACCGCTGAGTATCTTGATAATCCTGTTCTTAAACATTGATGAACTACAGCACCGATATGGACTACATCATGAACAGGGAGTAAGCTCTGCGGTGATCTCAGGATTCATACTGGGTATGTTCAGTATTCCCGTCATCTCACTCACAGGGATTCAGGGAGTACTTATCGGAACAGCTGCTTCAGTTTGTTTCATTCTGTATTTTACGAGCACCGCAATTAATAGATGGGGGGATGTTTGGCCGCTCGCCTGGAAGAGCTTTCTTACGGAGCTCACAGCAGTGACAGTGATTTGGCTTTCGATGACTGCGATAATGGGAGTGGTAGCTGGATTGCTCTATGCACTCTTTGCACTTGTCGTTGCGGCAGTAGTACACTTTGGCATAATTGGCCTGCTATTCGCGCTCAGAGCTATCACAAAGCTCTTTGTAAGAACTATGCTGGTTTGTAACGTTGAATGAATAATTCAAGATGACATCTAGGGTCTATAAGCTGGGATTGTCCCAGTGAAGTAGCGTCGGCTATACTCGTCCGCTCTCCTAGATAACGAACCTGAAAATACATATCGTGGCGATAGCTACGGTTACATGCGAAAGCATACGTGTGAGTAGGGTTCTATTTAATTGGCGATGAATTCGATATACTAAAAGTATGCAGAATATTCCTCATGGCTGGGTTAAGCAGAATGAATCTTTAGTATTTACTCTAAAGTGCCGTGATTTCAGACATGCCCTAATTTTAGTAAATGCCATTGGTGACATTGCCGAAAAAGAGCAACATCACCCTGATATTCAGATACAAAACTATAATGAACTAACCGTCATCACCTCAACCCATGACGCTAAAGAATTAACCGACAAAGACTACAAGTTAGCTCAAGAAATTACAGACCTACTTAAGAACGAAGGTTAGATACAAAAACTTTTAGTTGGCGAGTAGGAAGGTGTTTTTGCCTTTTTTAATGAGGCTTGGAGCTTTTACGCTTCGGTCTGCGGTAATCTTTTCGCCATTTACGGTAATCGCACCACCTGCTATGAGGCGCCTGGCCTCACTTTTACTACCAGTAATTTTCGACATCACTAGTGCATCTATAACGTTTCCGGCGGTTGTTGTAGGAATCTCCTCAGCAAGCATAGCTAGGTCTTCCTCTAAAAGCTGTTCAAATGGAGTGTCGCCGAACAATACAGCGGTGACGTTTCGAGCACTTTGCGCCTTAGCTTCACCGTGCGCAAGTAGGGTCACTTCGTATGCTAATTGCTTTTGCGCAGCTCTCGCACCTGGGTTCTTTTTAAACTCAGCCATTAGTGCTTCTAGCTCTGGGGGTTGAATAAGTGTGTAAATTTTAAGGTAATCTTCTACGCCTGCATCATCAACATTCAGCCAGAACTGATAAAACTTGTATGGACTGGTTTTAGTGGGGTCAAGCCACACGGCACCATCTTCAGACTTACCAAACTTTACTCCAGTCGTTTTGTTAACAACAAGTGGCGTAGACCACACATGCGCCTCAGCGCCTTCAAGTTTACGGATCATCTCAACCCCAGCCAAGCTATTACCCCACTGGTCGGCCCCACATAGCTGTAGTGTAACGCCCTTTTCACGGAAGAGATGTAGAAAATCGTAACCTTGAATCAAGGAGTAACTAAATTCTGCGTAACTAATACCGCTACCACCTTCACCAATACGAGCTTTGATGAATTCCCTATCCAGCAGTTGTGTCATGGAAAAGTACTTACCAATGTTACGCAGAAAATCCATATAACTAATGTCTTTAAACCAGTCGTAATTGTTAACGATCTCGAATGGTTCACCCGCAAAAACTGTCTTATACTGTGCCGATATTCCTGTAATATTCTTTTCAATTTCATCAAGTTCTTTTAGATTACGTTCTTGCTTTTTACCATCTGGATCACCAACTAAGCCCGTTGCCCCGCCCACCAGTAACACAGCCCTGTGACCATGGCTAATAAAGTGGCGAACCATCATTGCAGCCGCCAGGTTACCAATAGTCATAGAATCAGCGCTCGGATCTACTCCCCAGTAGAAAGTGAGTGGTTGCTTGTCTAGTGTCGTTACATCTTTAAATGTGGTTTGGTTTACAAATCCGCGCCAGGTGAGTTCTTCTGAAAGTGTCATTTATATTCCTTTATTCAATTACATTACAAACATTCGTGAGGTATTAAAAATGTGCCCTAGTGGGCATAAGTCTGATATTCACAACTGTAACAGAATTGTTTCATCTAAAAGCTAGTATACACTCTTCGTAAAAGCTCACAAAATGCTATACTGGTTACCATAAGCATGAGGTACAATTAACTATATGAAAAAAGATTCTAGCAAGGGTTCTGTTCGCAAGCCCGCTAAACGCAAAAGTGCCCTTGCGGTCTACAGTAATCTGGGTAGTAAACGTAAGTCCAAGGCAGATGCTAAATCCCGACAAAAGGCCGAGTTCTTAGCAACACTCCCGAAGTCTCGAATTAAACGAATACTCTATCGCCTCAGCCCAAAGCGCTTCTTTAGGTACTGGTTTAGTAAAGAGGGTGCACTGATGGCACTAAAGATCGCTGGCCTTGGTCTAGCACTCTTTTTGATTCTTATCGTGGTCATCTTTGCGGTTTTTAGAAAAGACCTTGCGATTGGTCCAGATGAGCTTACTAAACGAGTTCAGAGCCGTACAACTAAGTTTTACGACAGAACTGGGCAAGTTCTCCTTTATGAACTGTACAAAGACCAAGAGCTGACTTTTGTGCAACCAGATCAGATCTCTGACAATATGAAGTGGGCAACGGTAGCTATTGAAGATAAAGACTTTTACAAACACGGTGGTTTTGATGTTCGTGGTATTGCCCGCTCTGTCTTAAATAACGCTAGTGGCGGTGGCAAACAAGGTGCCTCTACTATCACCCAGCAACTAGCTCGCAACGTTATCTTGGAAGACAACACGCGTAGTGGATTAGCTGGCTACACCCGAAAACTCAAGGAGTTAATTCTCTCGGTTGAGCTAGAAAGAACTTATTCTAAAGATGAGATTCTTAACTACTACCTCAACTCTATCGGGTATGGTGGTACTGCCTACGGGGTTGAGTCAGCTTCGAAACGCTACTTTGGCAAATCCGCTAAAGACCTTTCTATAGATGAAGCCGCCTACATTGCTGCTATTCCGCAGTACCCAAGCTTATATGACAAAAATAGTCCAAGTTTTGACGGCGAGACCACGCTCGCTCGTCAGCAGACAGTAATTGATTACATGCGCGACCAAGGCTATATTACGACAGAGCAAGCTGATGAAGCTAAGCAGGTAGATATTTTGGCTAAAATACAAAGACCTGACGATAAGGTGGATATTAAAGCGCCCCACTTTGTGAACGAGATTATTAAAAACCTCGAGGGTGAATATGGTGCAGATAACGTCCGTAAGGGCGGCTGGCGCATTGTCACGACCCTTGACTGGGATATGCAACAACTTGCCGAAAAAGCGATTACAGAGAATATGAATGCCGTAGAACGGTACAACGGTAATAATGCTGCAATGGTGGCGGTCGATGTACCGACAAACCAGGTACTCACTATGGCTGGTAGTCGAGATTTCCTCTACCCTGGCTATGGTAGTTTCAACGCCGCTACGTCTAATTTACAGCCTGGTTCTAGTCTTAAGCCATTTGTTTACAGCACACTCTTTGAGGGTAACCAATACGGGCCAGGTAGCGTGATCCCTGACAGCAGGCAATGCTGGTACGTTACTATCTGTCCGAATAACTTCGACAAACGTTTCAGGGGAAACATTAGTATCCGTCAGTCACTGGCTGAATCACGTAACTTACCTGCCATGAAAGCTGCTGATATTGCTGGCATGGGTACGATTATAGAACGTCTGAAAGCTGCAGGCGAAACAAACATCACTTGTGGGCAAGCCAATGAATGTTCAGACCCATTCTTAGCAATTGGTGCTGGTACGGTACGACTCGACGAGCATACTGCTGCCTATGCTACATTGGCTCGTGGTGGTGTTGCAAAACCACTGACATACATACTCAAGATCGAGAAACCGAATGGTGAAGTTGTAAAAGAATGGAAAGACGCGGCCGGTACCCCTGTATTTGGAGATAAAGGTGAAGAGATCAGTTACCTTGTAAGTGACATGCTTGCAGATAATAATGCACGCCGCGTTACCTTTGGAAACCCTGTTGGCTTCAACCCTAATGGTGTAAAAGCAGCTGTAAAAACCGGTACAACAGATAATGCAAAAGATGGTTGGATGATGGGCTACTCTCCTAATCTAGCGGTGGGTGTCTGGATTGGACGAGCCGATGGTGTGGCTATGGGTAATAACGCCGTTACGCACTTGCAAACTGGCCCGATGTTTGGACAATTCATGGAACAAGCGCACAAGCAGGTTATGAGCAAACCTCAGTACGGCTGGAAGACTAATGCCTGGTTTACACAGCCCAAAGGCATACAGAAGCTTAATATTGCTGGTAAAACTGATCTTTTCCAATCATGGTTCCGCAAACCAAAAGAAGGCACCAAAGCCTTCCTGATGGACCGTGTATCTAAAAAACTTGCCACCGATTGTACGCCAGAGGCCGCCAAAGAAGAGATTAAGGTTCCGTCCTTAAGTGATCCACTCAAAGCTAATAGCGAGGTTCTAGGCACACCTCCAGCTGGCTACGACATACAGAACAAAGACGATGTGCACCTATGTGGCGATCCACAGGCTACAGCTAGTCTATCACTTACCCAAACAAGTGGACGTACCTACAAAATTGAAACCAATATTACTGCTGGCAAGTTCCCTATTCAAACAGTTGACTTCATTGTTAACGGACAAGTGGTTAGCACCCAACCAGCTGCCGGTGGGGCCACCTATACAGCTGAGTATACTTTCCCCGACTCTGGTTCATACACCATTCAAATACGAACAACTGACCAGGGTTACTACCAAACTACGGCCCAACAAGTACAACCAATTCCATAGGTTTTATAGTCGGTATGATTATTGGTTATTGATAGTTTCGAGTAATTTATCTTCCGGTGTAGCTGGACGCCTCCGAGCTCGTGATTGCGGGACAACTCGTGGATGTTGAGACTGTTTCTTTTCAGCCACAGGAGCAGCTTTACGACGCACATCAATCCTTTTGGCAAACATCATCCTACCAGCGGCAGTCTGTAATGTACGCGTGAATTCAACCTTGACAGATTTACCGTGCATATTACCAGCCTTGTCTACAACTACCATAGTACCGTCGTCTAAGTAGCCGATACCCTGGCTACTTTCCTGACCTTTTTGTACAATCTTAAGTTCGGCGATTTCACCCGGCAAATGAGAAGAACGAATATTTTGAGCCAGCGCATTAATATTAAGTACTCGAACACCTTCAATCTCTGCCACCTTAAGTAGATTAAAATCAGTCGTGTAGAGCAAGGCTCCTCGCTTCAACGCTACTTGTACCAACTTCTCATCAACCCCTTTTAGCTCCTTAATGTCATCAGAGATGATCTGCACCTCTGCCTGACGACTATCTTGCAGGTCTTGTATAACTTGCAATCCGTAGCGGGCGCGCTCACGCTTCAAATGGTCTGCTTTATCTGCCAATAACTGCAGCTCGGCAATCACAAAGCGTGGCACAAGCAGTTCTACCGGCACAAAGCCTGAGCGTACTACTTCACTAATACGGCCGTCCATGAGGGCACAAGTATCTAATAAAACTGCTGAGCCTTTTTTCTGAGGTTTTGGTATTAATTTCCAGAGTACATAGCCGTTCATGACGAGCAGCACTAATAGTGTTAAAAAAATTAAAAAATTCATATGTTTCCTTACGTTTATCTTTTGTTATGGTGTCAAATAGGTATTGAGCGCGTCGCGGATACTGGAAATCGGTTGGAGGAGTTTTGATTTTGTATCTGCCCTTGGTCCGATTGCCGCCTTAAAACCAAGCTGATCTGCTTCCTTAAGACGCTTGTCTACGTGTGGTACATGGCGCACCTCGCCTGAGAGTCCTACCTCTCCAAATACTACAGCATCTTTTTTCAGTTGCATACCCCTTGCAGCTGATGCTATGGCCATGCAAATAGCTAAATCTGCAGCTGGCTCGGTAATTTTAATACCACCAACAATATTAATATAAATATCATACTCGCTCAGGTCTAGCTTTGTACGCCGTGTTAACACAGCGGCAAGCAAGTTAAGCCTGTTAAGATCAAAGCCAGATGCCGTGCGCTTTGGGTATCCAAATGATGTTTTATTTACCAACGCCTGCACCTCTACTAAAATTGGGCGAGTGCCTTCCATGGCCGCCAATACAATAGAGCCGTCTGCCACCTGTCGCTCAGCTAGTAATAAGGCAGAAGGGTTATTTACCACTTCTAGGCCTTTTTCGGTCATATCAAAAATACCCACTTCAGCCGTTGAGCCATAACGATTCTTCACAGCACGCAGAACTTTAAAGCCACCATAGCGATCACCCTCAAGATTAATTACTACATCTACTAAATGTTCGAGTAGTTTTGGTCCGGCAATACTACCCTCTTTAGTAACGTGGCCGACAAGAATTAAGGTAGTTTTTGTCTGCTTAGCGGCCTGTGTTAATAAATAAGTACTGTTTGTAATTTGGCTTACGCTGCCAGGAGCTGATGACACAGCACTACACGAGATAGTTTGAATAGAATCAACTATCAGCACCTCGTAACCGCCCTCAAGCATTGTCTGGGCTATATCGTCACTACTCGTAGAGCTCGCAAGCATCACACCATGTTTACCCGAGGTAATACGACCCGAACGCAGACTAATCTGCTCGAGCGACTCCTCACCACTGACATACAGTACCTTGTACTGCGTTGCCAAATGAGCCGCTAATTGCATCAGGAGAGTACTCTTACCTATGCCTGGTTGGCCAGCAATTAAGTTCACGCTACCGCTCACAAAACCGCCACCTAGTACATTGTCGACATCTGCCACACCTGTTACCAGCCGAGTCGCCTTTTGGCTCTTGGTAATTTTACCAACTTCAGTTGGCTTCAAGGCCGTACCCTTTACCGCAGCCAATGCTGCATCACGAGAGGCGGGCAGAGCTTCTACAAGACTATTCCAAGCACCACACACTGAACAGCGACCCGCCCATTTGCTATGGGAGGCACCACATTCTTGACACGTAAATTGCATTGTTTTTTTAGCCATATTCTACCCTTAGTATACCACCGCACTCCCTAGAGTGACTGATAGTTGCTGTTAAGTTGCTGGACAAGTCTATTTTGAGCCGTTGCCAAACCATTTCGCTTTTCTACAATTTGGTTATAAGCGGTAACTGTGTCTTTTAACTGACTTACATTCGCGTTATATGTCTGAATCAGTGCATTGTAGGCTGGCACAGCTGCGTTGTACTCACTAAGAGCGCCCTGGTTCTTAAGCGTTTCCAATTGGTTACGCTGTGTCTGAATCTGAGCCTGTTCGTACGCCAAAGTTGATTCAAGATCATCATTACTAATCTTCAAATCCATAAGCTGTTGGTCGTATGCTTTAATTTGTTGGTCTATATCAGTAAAGGTTTTCTCGTATTGCTGGGCATATGCAACGATTTTTTGCCTATCCTGAAAGTACACTTTGTAATGCTGCTCTAATTCTGGTGAAAGTTGGGCAACTTCAGTACCAAAAATTGAATGTAGTTCGTTAAGTACCTCGGTCGGTTCCGTTTTTTGATACAGCGCAATCGTGTCTCTCAGGCGTGGGTTAGTAATCTTCTTCTCCTCTGCCAAAAGTAGCTGATCGAGTTTTTTACGCTCACTAACCGAGAGTCGCTCGTAAGCTCCATGCAACATCTCATGAGCCGCCGTAACTTCTTTAACACCATTAAACTGCGGATCCTTTACATCATAGACATAAAACCGCTGAGCCGTGTAACAACCCAGGACAATACTTTGTTCGTGAGCTACATCGGCACAGGAAATATTGAATTTGTCGGCAGATTGAACCTCGGGCTGACTGGCTTTGTATATAAAACTGCCTTGACTCGTCAAATCCAGCTTGTTCTCAAGTGCCGCAGCAGCGGGCTGCAAGGAACTGGTTCGTACAATGTATTGGTCTCGCATCCACTGCAGATTGAATAAAATCAGCAGACCAACACCTACCAGAACCAATATACTCACCAATGGAAAAACTTTACGTTTCATACGTGTATGATACTATCAAGCGCTAGCCAAGTACAGGTGTGGCAGAGGTAGTACTAAAGATTAGTTCATCTTTTTTAGTGTTCACCACAATCACATTATGGTCTTTGTACGTACCTTTTAGTAGATTTTCTGCCAAATAATCCTCAACTTCGTCCTGCAGTACTCGCCGCAAGCTTCTGACACCTGTTTGAGCGTTATAGCCCTTGTTTAGTAGCCATTTTTTAGCATTTACGTGAATCTGTAAAGACAGTTTGTGCTGAGCTATAAGTCGGTCATTTAACTCAGCTATCTGTAGATCTAGCACCTTACGTGCCTCAGCCGTCGTTAACGCTCGGAAGACGACGATCTTGTCTATACGGTTAATGAGCTCTGGGCGCATCGTTTCCTTTAGCTCTTCCATCACGCGTTCTTTATTGTGCTCGTGTAGTTCGTCTAGATCATTCAGCTCGCTCTTGCTCTCCGCTCTAAATCCCATCACCGATTCACGCCTAAGGCTATCAGCACCCACATTACCAGTCATAATAATAACGGTATTGGTAAAATCAACCTGGCGACCCTTAGCGTCAGTTAAAATACCATCTTCAAGGATTTGCAGCAGCATATTAAAGATATCGGGGTGAGCTTTTTCAATCTCGTCTAAAAGAATTAA
The DNA here is from genome assembly GCA_964632215.1 of uncultured Candidatus Saccharibacteria bacterium. Taxonomy (GTDB): domain Bacteria; phylum Patescibacteriota; class Saccharimonadia; order Saccharimonadales; family UBA7683; genus CAZWBG01. The sequence continues at coordinate 229,300 of CAZWBG010000001.1, forward strand.
GCTATACGGGTTACGTCTTACTTTATCTGTTAATTGCCCACCTTCGTCATAACCTACGTAGCCCGCAGGCGCACCGACAAGCCGAGAGGCCGTGTGACGCTCACTAAATTCACTCATATCAATTTTAATCAGCGAGTCTTCACGTTCATATAATTCACGAGCCAGAACACGAGCTAATTCAGTTTTACCAACACCCGTTGGACCCAGGAAGATGAAAGAGCCAATTGGCCGACGGCGATCGCTAATTCCCGAACGATTACGGCGAATAGCTCGGGCTACCGTATTAAGAGCTTCGGTCTGCCCAATAACTGAACGGGCCAACTGCTTCTCTAGCGCGAGCAAGTAACCAGCTTCCCGCTTCAAAATACGCTGCGTCGGTATTCCGGTAATCAGCGAGACAGTACTCGCTAAATCTTGCTCAGTCATCATTAATTTGGTGCGAGTTTTATGACGCTTCTTCTCAAGCTGCGTATCAAGCTCAGCCAACTTTACCTTATGACGAGCTGCAGCTTCAAAATTCTCATGGCCAACTGCTTCTTCCATACGTTGGCGAGTGAGCTTAATTTCTTTAAGTAGTTGACGCTGAGATTGAGGCACCTTAGCCCGCTCTACTCGAATATGTGCAGCTGTTTCATCTAATAAGTCGAGTGCTTTGTCTGGCATAAAACGCTCGTTCATATAGCGGTCACTCAGGTACACGGTTTTTTCCACGACTTCATCTTCAATCTTAATATTATGATGAAGTTCATAACTTGGCTTTAAGCCTTTTAGTATCTCGACAGTCTCCTGAATACTCGGAGGGTGAACGTGAACTGTCTGGAAACGCCTATCTAACGCTGCATCTTTTTCAATGCTTTTCTGATACTCGTCAATAGTCGTAGCACCAATAACACGCATAGTTCCACGGGCCAAGACTGGTTTTAGAATATTAGCAGCATCTAAAGCACCTTCGGCAGCTCCAGCACCAACTAGTAAGTGAATTTCATCAATAAATACAATAACTCTGTCATCATGTGCAACCTCCTGCATAATTGCCTTGAGTCGTTCTTCAAACTCACCGCGATATTTTGTACCAGCAATCATACCCGCAAGATCAAGCATAATCACTCGTTTATCGAGTAAGTTCTCAGGAACCTTTTCAGCAACAATATGCTGGGCTAAACCTTCAACTATGGCAGTCTTACCAACACCGGGTTCACCGATTAAAATAGGGTTATTTTTGGTACGTCGAGAAAGAATCGTAATCACGCGCTGCAACTCTTTGCGCCGCCCGATAACAGGGTCAAGCCTACCTTTTTTTGCTTCTTCCGTTAAGTCTGTACCGAAGTAGTCAAGCGCACTTTTACCTGATTTGCTCTTTTGCTGGGTTGCTTGCGTAGAACCATCAGCTTCACCTTCATACTCAAAGCGTTGTTGGTTTAAATACGTCTCTAACTCAACCGTTAATTCTTCAACATTAATATTCATGTCACGCAGGAGCACATTCGCTCGAGCATTCTTTTGAATCAAAATACTATAGAGAATATGCTCAGTACCACAATATTCCTGCTGGAATTCTCGTGCGATCTCCCAACTGGTTCGTAGTGTTAACTTTGCAGCTTCACTCAGGCCCTTGCTGTTGCCAATACTTATAACGAGTGTTTTAGGTGTTAATTTCAAAGCCGTGCGTGCTCGATCGAGCGTTACGCCAGAAGTTTCGAGCAACTTAGCACCGATAGAGGAGTCTTGACTAAGAACACCTAATAAGATGTGTTCTGTACCGATATACGAGCTACCCAGGTTACGCGAAATGGTTTCAGCCTGCTGCAAACTGGACCGAGCATTTTCAGTCAGTCGGTTGAGAAACTCGTTAAAATCACGACTTGTCTGCATATGGCTATTGTACTCCTACTGAGAATGATATTCGATATCCCATAACCCCATTATACTAATTTAGCACTCCTCATACAAGAGTGCTAAATTAGATCAATCATCAAAGTCTGGTTCGGCCAGGAACTTCGCTGGTGACCTACGCTCGCCAGTCCACCCATCTCTGCTGTAGAAGTATTTGTCTTCAAGATAATCTCTTCTCAACCCGCCGAAGTTGCCGAGTATCCAGCCAGGAAAGTCGGCCTGATCAAAATAGCACATCGCCCTCTCTACATATTCTAGGCTTCCACCTTCGATAGACTCTTCTGCTAGATCATCGAGAGCAGATAAAAAGTTTAGGCTTCTTGCCTGAGGCCCAAGCCTATCACTGGCATCCTCATGCATCACCTGTAATACAACCGGCACAATATTGACATATATTTCATCAGAAGCTTCGGATAGGGCAATTCTTAGAATTGATCGGTGCAGGTGTCCACCCCAGCTCTCAGCCAGCTCTGCCCAGACCCATTCCTCCTCTACCACATCTCGCATAAAGTCGCGGCACTCGCCAACTGTTACGAAGTGTACTGGAGTTGAGTCTCTGTTTCGCCATATAGATGAGTCAAACTCTGTGGCCGGGATCTCCATACAACTCTTATTCGCCGTGTTCTTCGATCGCTCCAAGTAAACCGGCTTCGACTTCGTCTCGACGCTTTAGCTTCTTAGGCTTTGTTGATACAGGCGCTGTTTTTACAGGGACCTTTTCTTTATTCTCTTCTTTTTCTTCCTTTACTACTTCAACCACAGGAGCCTCCTCTACAATTATTTCTTCAATTACTGTCTCTGTCGGAGCTTCAACAACCTCAGGCTTAGCAGCTGCTGATGTACCAGATTCGATATCTAGCTCATAACCAGTTAGCTTACTCGCAAGACGTACATTCTGTCCACCCTTACCAATAGCGATTGAAAGCTGACTCTGGTCCACTATGACACGAGCATGCTTCTGGTCGTTATTAAGTTCTACACGAATAACCTCGGTAGGAGAAAGAGCGTTCTTAATGTAAGTCGCAAGATCTTCAGCCCATGTAATGATGTCTATCTTTTCTTGGTCGCCAATTTCATTCATGACTGCTTGCACGCGAGTACCGTGCCCACCAACAAATGTACCAACTGGGTCTACGCCAGGTACGGTTGAGGCAACTGCGATCTTTGTACGCATACCAGCTTGTCGAGCAATGCCCTTTATTTCTACAGCACCACTTTCCATTTCTGGCACTTCCTGTCTGAAGAGGTATTCAATAAACTGTTCATTAGAACGTGAAAGTATCAGCTGCGGGCCTCGATTGCTGCGTTCTACATCTTTCAAGAAGACCTTCAAGCGAGCGCCTACGCCGTAATATTCACCCGGTATCTGCTCACTAGCAGGCAAGATACCACTTGCTTTACCAAGGTCGATACGCACAAGACGGCTTTCTACACGCTGGACCGTACCAACAATGACTGTACCAATTTTATCTTCATATTCAGTTAAGATAATTTCTCTCTCAGCCTCGCGTAGACGCTGTAAGATCACCTGCTTAGCAGTTTGTGCAGCAACACGGCCAAAAGTGGTAGGATGCTCTTCAATATCTATTACATCACCCAGCTTGGCATCTTTCTTATATTTGCTAGCCTGTGAGACGGTCATTTGCTGTGCATCATTTTCAACATCTTCTACAACATCGTAGCTCGTGATGGCTGTTAGGTCGCCTGTATTAGAGTTAAGTGAAACAGCTACATTCTGCTCGCGCTCACCAAAGTCTTTACGGTAAGCTGCCGCAAGTGCCTGCTCTACAGCTTCGTGCACTACATCTTCCGGTAGGTTCTTCTCGTCTGCAATTTGCTTAATTGCCAAAATAAGTTGTTTGATTTGTAGTTCCATTTTGTTTCCTTTCAGTTATTACTATAATCAGTTCTATCGCATGAAAATTACATGAAAAAGGCCGACCACATGGCCGGACTACTTGTAGTATATTCCATCTACCTGGCTGTGTCAATTGGATAGGAAACAGATGACTTGCTATACTAAACTACATGCTCAAAAAACTTCTAGAAATGTTTCAACCCGAACAATACAATCTTACGCTCGATATCAACCGTGAAGCAATGACTTTCAGTGGTAACGTCGAAATTACCGGCCAACTCTTACAGCCGACGAATTCGATTGATTTACATGCTAAAGATCTAACTATTGTCTCAGCCACTATTAACGGCCTACCGGCCTCACGTATTTCTGCTGAAAAGTTTGATGTATTGAGACTAACCAGCGACAAAGAAATTATCCCTGGCACACACACGGTATCAGTAGAATTTGAAGGAAAGATCACCGATGCCATGCAAGGCATCTACCCGAGCAACTTCGAGCACGAGGGAAAGCAGAAGAAGCTCATCTCTACTCAGTTCGAAAGTCATCATGCCCGCGAAGCGTTTCCGTGCATAGACGAACCCGCGGCCAAGGCCATTTTTGATCTCACACTTCTCACGCCCGCTGGTGAGCCAGTGCTTGCTAATACCGATATTCTGGAACAATCCACGCACGGTGATCGTCTGAAGACTACTTTTGAGACGACGCCCAAGATGAGTACCTATCTGCTAGCTTTTGTATTTGGAGAAATGCACTGTCAAGAGGCTCGAACCGCTGATGGAATTTTAGTGCGTAGCTGGGCTAGCGTTGCGCAGCCAAAAAGCTGGCTTACCTATTCTCTGCACGAAGGTGTTCGTTTACTTGAGTTCTTCTCAGAGTATTTTGATACACCTTTTCCTCTCAAAAAGTGCGACCAGATAGCCCTGCCAGACTTTGATGCAGGCGCCATGGAAAACTGGGGACTAGTTACGTACCGCGAAACAGTACTCCTGGCCGATCCGCACAATCGCTCTATCAGCACCGAGCAATATGTTTCACTTGTAGTAGCCCACGAACTTTCGCACCAATGGTTTGGCAACCTTGTCACCATGCAGTGGTGGGATGATCTCTGGCTCAATGAGAGTTTTGCCAGCTTAATGGAATACCTAGCACTCGATGCACTCCACCCAGATTGGCATGAATGGGAAGAATACACCGCCAGTGATGTCATCGCTACTTCATCACGAGATTGCTTTAAAGATGTCCAACCCGTCTATACCGAGGTTCTCGACCCTGAGTTGATCGAGGCACTCTTCGACCCGGCAATTGTCTACGCTAAAGGCGGGCGGCTCCTTAAAATGCTCCGCGAATACATTGGCGACCAAGCCTTTCGCGATGGACTTAAGTCTTACTTCAAAACATATGCTTACAAAAACACGACTCGCAACGATCTCTGGGAAGCGTTCGAAAACGCAAGCGGGCAAGACATCAAAAAACTAATGGATCCGTGGCTGAGACAATCAGGTATGCCGCTACTCTCGGTAACGCAAACTGGCAACAAGTTGCACATAGAGCAGGAACGGTTCGTACTTGATACCAAATCAGATCGCACCATCTGGCCTATTCCACTCCTTGCCGACCACGTAGTAACACCTACTATCCTAGAAGAAAAGACAGATGATATAGAGACTGAAAACGATGAGTTTATCATGGTCAACCAATACGGCAGTGGGCATTACGTTACGCATTACACCGAAGTCAAGCACCAAGAAGCCCTTGCTGATAAGTTACAGAAGCAAACAATTTCCGCTGAAGGTAGAATTACACTACTCAACGACATGATGCTCTTGGCGCGGCGCGGTGATAGTTCCATCGCTACTGCCCTACAGCTTGCTATAGCGTGCCAAAACGAGAAGCGCAGTGCAGTATGGGATATGATGACCAACATCTTTGCCTCGGCGCGCCTACTTGTAGAGGGTGATAGCGAGACGGAAGGTCAGCTTAAAGATCGCCTAGCTCATCTTTCTCGCCCGCTCTACAAAGAACTTGGTTGGGACGATAATGCGAGTGACGATCCGAACCAGACTCATCTGCGCACCATTATGATAAGTAACCTCCTTGCTGCCAAAGACCAAGAAGCTATCAAATCTGCACTTGAGCTTTACGATACCCATAAAGATTCGCTACAAAAGTTACCCGGAGATCTGCGCACAGCAATCCTCATAGCTGCTGTACGGCACGGCGAAGAATCTGTTGTGACACATCTGTTAGACGAATATCACTCTACACAAGCGGCCGACCTACAGTTTGATATCAGCGTAGCGCTCACCGCTACCGAGCGCAGCGAAGATGCTCAGCGTTACTTTAGCGAAGCACTCGGTAAAGATGATTTCGTTCGTACTCAAGACTTCCCTCGCTGGCTCATCAGACTTTTGAATAATCAATTTACCCGCGGTATCAGCTGGGCTTGGATGGAAGAAAACTGGGATGAAATATATGAGCGCCTCTCAACTATGAAGTCATTCGACTACATGCCGCTCTACATTGCCAAAAGCCTTACCACGCAGAAACAGCTGGAACAATACAAGGCCTTTTTTGAGCCGAAGAAAGATATCGCGATTCTACAAAAGAACATCGAGATCGGTACAAATGAGATAATCGCTCGAATTGCCTGGCGCAACCGCGACGAACCAAAGATCAAAAACTGGCACAAAGATAACTAGATTATACACATACTGTCATCCCTGACTTGATCAGAGATTCAATCACTTATATCTTGCAAAGCAAGACAAATCTACACTAATGTCATCTGTTGACATTGACAATAGCTAATATATATGCCAAAATTATAAGATAGGCGTTGAGCATAAGCTCCCCTAGTATTTTAAAAACTCTTTGTTAGATTCTCATTTGAGAAGATGGACAGATTACTGCTCCATTTCGTAGCTAGAATAAAGCTCAGGAACCTCCTGGTTTCTACTCTAGTTACGAAATTATCTGATCGCAAGATCGCGAACTAAGGAGCAGTTTATGAACCCGCAAAACCTGAGTGCTTTTGAACGCATGCTTTTTAACTTTTTTCTCGACCCAGATGTAAGCTGGGGACCGTCTACTGCTCGTGACGTTGAAACTCATTGGTATCACGATGGCTGGCAAATGAAATCTTTTGGGGAGAGGAGTGTGCCGAACCGATCACTGACTTTCTGGTGGAGTAATATTGGTACCGATTACAGAAAGTGGAGTAGTAGCAGTACTGATTACGGAAACAATCACCAGGGACTCGTCATCCGCTTCGGTGAGATGGGTGGTGTTACCCAGATGACACTCTCAACGGTGGCACAAGATCTTGCTCGCTGCTACACGATCCAGTTCAACCTGGCCGTAGACGGCAAGCGACGATTCTTCACTACAGACGCGACAGATGTCAATAATGTTAAGGTTATTAGCCTGTCCGGAGAGGTCAACCCATTTAATTCAGTGGTTCTGGGCTTCATTTTTTCGATGACACCTGAGTTCATTTGGCAGGCGCACCGCCACCACTAAACGCATTAGCCAGGGATTCTTTATGAGCTAACAAAGAGTTTTCGCGGGAGCGGTGTTCTCGGGTTCAATCCGAAGAACCCGACTCCCGCTAACTCCAAAGTAGATAAAATTTTGTCTTTTTTGGAGTTAGATCTATACAACCTAGCATTTATGTTAACTGCTCTACAAAGTTGGTAACCTGAAAGTCTGCCGAAACCTCAAGTGCACTCAGCTCGTAGTCGCCGCTATACTTATGATTCTCAACCCAACACGCTGCTGCAAACTGCATCTGTTGCAGCTTTTTAGAAGTGATGTAGTCCAGCCCTTTACCCTGTTTATCTGAACTTCGGAATTTAACTTCAACAAAATAGATTGTATTCTTATGTTTGGCTACTATGTCTATTTCACACACTGGTGTGCGCCAATTCCGCTCGACTACCGTAAAACCCTTTGTCTCTAAATAATGCGCGGCAGAATCTTCGGCCTGATTGCCTAGCGCGGTGCTCACGCGTACCTTTGCACCGGCTTATACGAGCGCCTATGCGCAGATGTAACACCTTGTGTCTCAAGCGCCTCACTGTGCATTTTTGTACCGTAGCCAACGTGCTTCTCGAAACCATAGCCTGGATATTGCAGGGAGAGCTCTTGCATATACAGATCACGTTTTACTTTGGCGTAAATACTAGCAGCACTCACAATTGGATGTAAATCATCTGCCTTAATGACACATTCTACGTTGGTGTAGCATGGTTCGCAGTAATTAATAGAGCCGTCCATAATAATCTGTGTATCATATGGAACCTGTAGCGCTAAAAGCGCCCGCTCGACACCGAGCTTCATAGCAGCCGTTAAGCCCACCTGATCTATTTCAACTGGAGTCACCCAACCCTCTCCCAGTACGCAACTCTCTTTAATTGCTGGAGCAAAGGTTTCTCGTTGTTTTTTAGATAACTGCTTAGAATCTTTAAGCCCAGGAATTAACTCACTCTTTGCATAGGCAGCCACAACCAAGAGCGGCCCTGCCCAACAGCCCCTTCCCACCTCATCTATACCAATAATCATACATCTAGTATACGTGAAGCAATGATGTTGATATAAAAAAGACCGTGCAATACGGTCTTTTTTATATCAACTGTCTAAACCCTACTCTTTAGGAGCTTCTTTTTCAGCTTTTTCAACAACTGGCACCTCTTCTACAGTAGCTTCAGGAGTCTCTTCGGCCTCAGGTTCTTCAACTATATCGTTAGCGGCATTTACACCTACTTTGTCAAAGTCAACTGCAGCCAAACGAGCACCTTTACCGCTACGTTTACGCATATAACTTAGGTAATTACGGCGAACTTTACTTCGTTTGATTACTTCAACTTTTTCAACCAAAGGACTGTTGAGAAGGAAGCTTTTTTCTACACCAGTACCACTGGCAATACGTCGTACAGTAATGCTGCTTGTGAGACTTTGTTTCCGATCTGTTCGGATCACTAAACCTTCAAACATTTGAATACGCTCTTTGTTGCCTTCTTTAATTTTCTGGTAAACACGCACGGTGTCACCACTACGAACATCAACAACGTTCTTTTTTCGGAATTTTGCTTCAACTTGTTGGATTAATGTGTGCATAACTGGCCTATTCTACCTTACTCTTACGTATTTTACAATTACTAACAGTTTAACACATCTGTTACATTATGCCAAGTAGTCGAGATCTATGTTTCTTCGCCAGTCGGAGAGTCAACTTCGTCGACATCAGGCTGGACCAATTTGCCAGTTGTAATGTCATAGACCCCTTCTTGCGAAGCTGGTTTCTTGGGAATTTTATGCGTAGACTGCTCTTGAGAGTGAGACGCTGGATGGCGCTCAACGGACTCTGTTAATTCTTTACCTTCTGGGAAGAGATCGCTTGTGTCATTACCATTTTTTACTTCATCCATAAACCACCCTTGTTTACATATTTAGTATACACCCTTAGTATAGGGTGTATGGACGAAGTAAAAAAACAAGCTCTTGAAATACATAAAAAACTACGCGGGAAAATAGAGGTTACCAACAAAGATTCGCTCAATAGTGCCGAAAAGCTGAAGTTATACTATACACCTGGTGTCGGTGCAGTAAGTAGTTACGTAGCCGAGCACCCCGAAGAGGCACGTGAGTACACTTGGCTCAACAATGCTGTAGCGGTTATCTCAGATGGCTCAGCCGTCTTAGGCCTTGGTAACATTGGACCCTACGGTGCCCTGCCTGTAATGGAAGGTAAATCTATGCTATTTAAAGAGTTCGCAGGTATAGATGCCGTCCCAATTGTGCTTGATGTGCATACGGCAGATGAAATCGTGGCGGCCGTAAAGGCCGTTGCACCAAGCTTTGGTGCAATTAACCTTGAAGATATTGCTGCGCCAATTTGTTTTGAGGTAGAAGAGCGCCTCAAAGCCGACCTGAACATACCTGTTATGCACGACGACCAACACGGTACGGCAGTAGTAGTACTAGCAGGGCTCATTAATGCCATGAAGGTCGTGGGCAAAGATCTTGCTGATTGTAAGATTGTACTTGTAGGCGCCGGGGCGGCCGGGGTAGCGATTGCCAAATTGCTTCACAAGTATTCAGGAGCACACATTGTTGCCGTAGATAGCAAAGGTATTATCGAACCGAGCCGTAGTAATTTAAATACTGAAAAGCAGTTACTCCTTAAGTTCGCACAAAATGTACAACCAGGTAGCTTAGCGGATGCGGTAAAAGATGCTGACATATTTATTGGTGTCTCCCAACCGGGACTATTGACGCAGGATATGATCAAGACCATGTCAAAAGATCCTATTATCTTTGCGCTAGCCAACCCAACTCCCGAAGTTTATCCTGATGAAGCCAAACAAGCGGGCGCATTGGTGGTTGCGACTGGCCGTTCTGACTTCCCAAACCAAGTTAATAACGCCCTCGCCTTTCCGGGTATTTTCCGCGGTGCCCTAGACAACCGAGTTGAAAAGATCACCGACGAACATAAGATTGCCGCCGCCGAGACAATTGCAGCCTTTGTTGAGAGCCCTACCCCAACTGAAATAATTCCTTCAATCTTCGCCCCAGGTCTTGCCGAAGCCGTCAGCCAAGTAATTAAATAACCCTGTTGATTTCTTCGAGGGTGGTTATGCCTCTGAGACATTTGAGTATGCCATCTTGATACATGGTCAACATGCCGTTCTTACGAGCCTGGGCTTCAATTTGTTCTGAGGTCGGTACGTTAAGTTGATCGCGTAGGAGTGTTTGGATGTCTGTTGAGAGCTTCAACTCTTCAAGTACTGTTACTCGTCCCTTATACCCAAAGGGATTTTCTTTTGATTTGCCTGGTTTATAGAGAGTAATCGTATCAAGATCTGGTCTTTCCACATCCTCAGGCAGATCTTTAAGTACTTCTTTAATGTGTTGCTTTGTGGCCTCATCTGGTTGATAGGCCTCCTTAGTGGCGTCATCTAGCCGCCGAACCAATCTCTGGCTGATAATAAGCTTGATGGCAGAGATTAAAATAGGGTTTTGGCCAATCATGTCTATCATACGCGTAAAGGCTTCCGCGGCAGAACCAGCATGAAAGGTAGAAAGTACGAGATGGCCGGTAATAGAGGCTTGCAGGGCGGTTCGAGCGGTATCAACATCGCGGATTTCTCCCACCATAATTACATCTGGATCAAGACGTAAAACTGCGCGTAACTTATTAGCGAAACTATCGCCTTCACGAGTATGAACCGGAATTTGGCTCATACCATCTAACCCGTACTCTACCGGATCTTCTAGGGTAATAATTTTACGGGTTGGGTCATTCAGACGCATTAAAATTGAATACAGCGTTGTGGTTTTACCAGAACCTGTCGGCCCCACCAGAAGCACCATACCGTGAGGATGCGAGATAACCTCATCTATTGGTTCACGCTCACGAGCATTCAAGCCCAAGTTATCTAAGTTCAGTAGAGCAGTATCCATATTAAATAAACGTAGCACCGCGTCCTGACCATACAGTGTTGGTACGGTCTCAATACGCATATTTAGAGTCTTATCTGTGCCGTCTTCATGCGTAATTTGCTGAGACAGGTGTCCCGTTTGAGCATCTGGCGCAGCAGTAGAAATATTAGCTTTCACGGCAATAGATTGCTGCAATTGTCGGTATTTCTGATGAGATATCACTGCAATTAAGTGCAGTGCGCCATCTATGCGAAATCGAACCCGCACACCACCCTTGGCCGTTTCAAAGTGAATATCTGAAGCACTGAGTCTATCCGCTTGGGTGATTACGTAATCTAAAATATCGTCGGAGCGCACACCTTCTAGCGTTTGAGAGACATCTTGCAAGTTATCACTGGCACCTACTTTTTTAATAGAGATGTCTTCGTAACTGACTTCTTCCGGGGGATCATAGCGGAGCATGAGCTCTTGGAAACCAACGTTGCTGATCATGAGAAATTCTATAACTTTATCTTGGAAGCGCTCGCGTAACTTACGGAGCATCTGCTGCGGCGTACTAATTGTAATACCAAAGGTATAAGTACTACCTCTGTCATAGAGGGGCACAATTTTGTCATCATACATTTCAGATATTTCGAGTATACCCGGGGCTAGAGCAATATCACCGAGTTGACGGCTATCTTGGTATGGAATTTTGAGTAGCTTAGCCCGCTGCTCGGTACTGAGCTCCTCTTGTTGTCGGAATTTCTCTTGATCTGCTGCATCATTAAAAGCCATATTGTCATTGTACATGAAAACATAAGAGGTTTACACTGGTATACTAAGTTTATGCATATTACTTTAGTCGCCCATTCTATTCGTAGTACCCATAATGTTGGGGCGTTTTTCCGAACTTGTGACGGTCTTGGCATTGAGAAAATTATTTTTAGTGGCTACACCCCATACCCGACGCTTGAAGATGATACACGTTTGCCACACCTTTCCGACAAAATCACCCGGCAAATTCATAAAACTGCGCTCGGAGCCGAATCGAGTGTGCCATTTGAGCGATTTGAGACACTTAAAGAGGCACTAGCGAATCTAAAGCGACAAAATACGGTACTGATAGCACTTGAACAAGCCCCAGATAGCCTCACTCCTGAGCAGTGTGCCGAAAAACTTCACACTATCTACTCAGATAGGCCTGTCGCACTACTGCTTGGCAACGAAATTCACGGTGTTGAAAAGAACATACTAGCTCAAATGGATATGATTATGGAAATTTCCATGCATGGTAAAAAAGAGTCCTTTAATGTCAGCGTAGCAACCGGAATAGCCCTCTACAGCCTATTGAACAGCAACGGACTGCGGGTCAAAGAGTAGTTGTAGTTTCTGGGTTAGTTCATCGTTAACACGTACCTTAAAAGGCATACGCAGAGCCGTTTTAGATGCATTTTCACCAAGCACAAGTATAACCTCGTCGTCCCCAGGATGCTCACTGGCAGTTTGTTTGAGTGCTAGTAGCTTCTCGTTGTCGTTTGGATCTTTTAACTGCACGAATACTTTCTGGTTTTTGGGTGGTTCAGGTGTGCTCATAAGAGGTGGTAAGCCCGAGGGCTTTGGCCTACTTGGCGTACCACCCTTTGGGGGCTTGGGTTTTTTGCCAGTCGTCTGATAGCTTTTAGCATCTTCTTCCGAGACGATATTTGCCTGGTCAACCAGAATCTTGAGTTCTTGACCCATATTACCTTCTCGGTCTTTATAGCTAACTTTACCCTTGGCAATAACAACCTGATCTTGCTGCCATACAGAGTTGAGCTTTTCATAGACGCCTGGGAAGACAATAAGCTCGCACTCGCCAGTCTTATCTTCAATTTTCACAAAAGCCATCCGTGCCCCATTTTTAGTATTAATAGAGCGAACGGTGGTTACTACGCCACCAATCGTGATAGCTTTGTTATCCATCGTGTTATTAATGGTGTCAATCGCGATAGTATTCTCCTCTAGATAATCACCAAATCCATCAAGTGGATGACGACTAAGGTACAGCCCAAGCAGCTCTCGTTCGAAGAGTAACATATCGTGCTCCTTGAGTTGTTCAGGTGCTTTTTCAAACGTAAACTGTGGCATAACACTTGGAGCGGCGGAATCCAGCCCACCAAATAAATCAGCCTGGTTCGTCTCCTTTGCTTTATGCAACTTTGAGCCAAGGCTTAAGATATTATCTAGGTTAAATAAGAGGTCGCCACGTGATGCACTCATGGCGTCAAAGCCGCCAGATTTAATAAGACTCTCCCAAACTTTACGGTTTACTCGCCGCGTATCAACTCGTTGAATAAAGTCCATAAGATCCACAAATTTTTCACCCTCTTCTCGGGCTCGGATGATTTCTTCTACCGCACCAACGCCAACATTCTTGATAGCACTCATCCCGAAACGTATCTGTTTTTTGTCTTTCACAATAGCGAACTCAACATATGATTCATTTACGTCAGGGAGTAACACCTCAATGCCCATATGTCGGCATTCATTAATTTCAATTGCCAAACGGTCAATATCGTCTGCATCACTTGTCATCAAGGCTGCCATGAAGGCATCGGGGTAGTGTGCCTTCAAATATGCCGTCCAATAAGCAATGAGACCGTAGCAAGCAGCGTGTGATTTATTAAAACAGTAATTAGCGAACTCTTCGAGCTGATCCCAAAACTTCTCGGCAATTTCTTGCCTGGCACCACTCTGTTCCATAGCTCCTTGCACAAACTCAACCTTCACCTTACGCATAAGATCAATATTCTTCTTACCCACCGCCTTACGGAGTGTATCTGCCTGACCACCAGTAAAGCCACACCACTCCTTAGAAATCTGCATAAACTGCTCTTGGTAGACTAAAATGCCGTAGGTACTCTTGAGTGAATTTTCTAGGCCAGGGTGTAAGTAGGTAATCTGTTTCTGACCGTGTTTACGAGCAATAAAGTCACCGATGAACTGCATCGGACCAGGTCGATACAGCGCCACCATAGCAACGATATCTTCAAACACTGTTGGCTTCAGTTCACGCAGGTATCGTTTCATACCGGCAGATTCCAACTGAAAAACACCAGTCGTGTCACCACGTTGAAAGAGCTCAAACGTCTTAAGATCATCTAGAGGAATCTCTTCTGGAACAATTGAGGTATTGTAAACTTTTTTAATTATACGAAGTGCGTTTCTAAGAATCGTTAAGTTGGAGAGACCCAAGAAATCCATCTTAAGCAATCCAAGATCCTCAACCGGACCCATAGGATACTGAGTAGAGACCACACCTTTTTGAGCCATTTCCAGTGGTATGAATTTCACTATGTCATCTGGTGCAATCACCACACCAGCCGCGTGAACACCGTGGCTTCGAACCGTACCTTCTAGACGTACTGCCAGGTCTATAACCCGCTTAGCGGTTGGGTTGGTATCATACTCGCGCTTAAGATCAGGATCATCTTTAATACTGGTGGAGAGGAGTATGTGTCGGCCTTGTACGGGTGGCGGTATTAGTTTCGCAAGCTTATCAGCTTCGGCATAGGGCACTTCGAGCACGCGGGAAACGTCTCGCACAGCACCACGAGCAGCCATAGTACCAAACGTGACTATATTTGCCACCCTATCACGACCATACTTTTCAGCACAATATTCAATGACCTCATTACGGCGAGTATCTTGGATATCGATATCAATATCAGGCATCGAGATACGATCTGGGTTGAGGAATCGTTCAAAGAGCAAATCATACTTAATTGGGTCTAACTCAGTGATACGAGTCGCGTAAGCCACAATCGAACCAGCAGCAGAACCACGGCCTGGACCGAAGACAATACCCTGGTCTTTTCCCCAGTTGATGAAGTCCTGGACAATCAAGAAGTAGCCGTTAAAGCCCATGTTATCTATCACGCCAAGCTCAAACTTGGTACGCTCCAGGATCTCTGGCGGCAAAGTCTGTTGAGCTTCTTCCATAGTGATTCGCTTAGATCTTGCCTCTTCTACCCCCCCATAGCGCCAAGCTAGGCCTCGATAAACGAGCTTATGTAGGTAGCTCTTTTCGGTATCAATTTTAGGCACGGAGAACTTCGGAATTAAAATCTTACCTAGCTCAAGCTCTACCTCACAACGATCAGCAATTGCCTTAGTATTTGTGATAACTTTCGGGTAGTCCTTACCCCATCGTTCAATCAGCTCTTCCGGGGTTGCTACGTGCAGCGGATAGTCTTTTAAGCTCATTCGGTTCTGGTCTGATAAATACGAGCCAGTTCCCACACAAAGTAGTGCCTCGTGGGCTTCTTGATCTTCATGCTTTAGGTAGTGCGCATCACAAGTCACCACCACGGGAATATCTAACTTCTTACCGAGCGCTAAAACACCTTCGTTAACCACTTGCTGTTCGTCACTGTGAATCGGGTTGTCTGGGTGCCCGTGGTCTTGAATTTCAAGATAATAGCGATCGCCCAGAATAGATTTGTACCAGCTTGCTAGTTCTTCAGCCTGCTTCGTTTGGCCATTCTTGATAGCCTGACCAATTTCACCACCCATACAGGCACTAAGCACAATTAAACCTTCGTTATATTGTTCCAGTAGATCGTGGTCAATACGCGGATAGTAATAGAAGCCATCTAGGTTAGCGACCGTAGAGAGCTTCATAAGATTTTGGTAGCCCGTGTTGTTCATGGCTAAAATAATCAGGTGGAAACGAGCCTTGTCTTTTTGAGGATCTTTATCGGTATGTTTACGCGAGGCAACATAGGCTTCGATACCAATAATGGGTTTTATTTTGGCTTCGTGGGCGGTCTTATAGAAGTCAATCGCACCTGAGAGCGTACCATGGTCGGTCATCGCCACTGCCTGCATACCGTGTTCTTTCACAAAGTCTATAAGTTGCGGAATTTTTGTCAGACCATCAAGCAAACTATACTGCGTATGGTTATGCAGATGAACGTAGTCACTTGGTTGTAGTGCTCCCCCACTTTTTGACATGATATGTATAGTATACCAGTTAAGTCTCCCCGTGAGGATTATCATCGTATTGTAGCGTATACTTATAAGTAATGTTGGGAGTTACATCATTATCGCTTAATCAGGTGCGTTCACATAAGAAGGCAGAATTTCACTTTACCCAGGGTATGAATGCAATTGTTGGGCCGAATGGTAGTGGTAAAACTACTGTTTTGGAAGCACTCTATACTCTTATGAAGGGTAGTAGCTTTCGCGGTAGTATTGGTGAGCTTGCTCAATATGGTAGCAATGAATTTCAGATGCTCATGAATCTCACAACACCTGCCACAACTCATAAACGCTCACTTGGTTACCAGCAAGTTGGAAGTTCTGCTCTTAAAAAATGGATGATTGATGAAAAAAAATATACTCGGTTACCGATTGCTCGGCGCCTACCAGTTGTACTCTTCGAACCTGATCTTGGGCGGCTTATTACCGGGAGCCCTGAGCGTCGCCGGCAGTACCTGGACCACATTGCTGCTCAGCTATCGCTTGAAGCTGCGCAGAACCAAAGTCGCTTTGAGCGGACACTTCGGCAGCGCAACCAGCTGCTAAAAAAACTCTCGGGAAGAAGCATCACACAAACTCCTGACGAGCTGTTTGTATGGGATACACAACTCGTTCATCTGAGTGAACAAATTGTACTGAATCGACTAAAGGTTATAGATGCCCTGCGTGAACATATTAGTACTTATTACCGTCAACTCGGCGGGGTAGATGAAGTGTTCTTAACCTATGCAAGTAGTGTTGGTACCGATCCAGCATTTTACGCAGCTCGTTTGCAGCAATTTCTTGAGACGAGTCTACCGCGCGACCTTGCTTTGGGATACACCAGCTTCGGCCCGCACCGTGACGATCTAGAGATACATTTAGCTGATCAGTTAGCAGTCGAACGTGCCAGCCGAGGAGAAATCCGCAGCATGGTACTAGCTTGCAAACTACTCGAAGCCGAGCTACTGGCTCAGCACTTTATGAATGAAGACTTGAAGCCGGTGTTGCTACTTGATGACGTACTCAGTGAACTTGACCTCGTTCATCAAGAGAGAGTCTTAGAAGGCTTTAAAGATTACCAGGTCTTCATCACTACTACCGATGCCCACACGCTCACACCTGGCACCCACACCATCGCGCTTTCTTAATAGACAAGGTATCTCCGCCATGCCTGCTATTTATCACTTTAATATTGACATTTCATTATGCTTATGCTATAATTGATACCAGTTCATCAAATTGATGGGCTCGTACCTCAGTAGGAGCAGTCTTCATGCTTACAAAGCAAGAAATGCAAGATAAATGCTTCAGGGCGACGTGCCGTGCTGTCTTGAGTGGCACATGTGCAGTCCTGATTGCCGCCTTCGCGATACTCACGATCGTGGGAAGTATCATGCGCAACAAGGAGCCGAATGCTTTCATAGTGATCTTCTGGCTAACAAGCTCGGTTCTCTTGGTGGCAAACACCGTAGTAATGATTCGCTATGTAGCAACAGTCGTCTACTGGACTATCCAGTTGGAGAAGCAAGCCGTAGACGAGAAAGTGTGATGTTCCTAGAGGTACCCTTTGGGTAAAGACGACCAGAATGCGCAAGCAATTGCTGCACGAAAAACTGGAACCCCAAAGGACAAACCGTACGTATACTTCGTGATCCAAATGGATTGCACACAAGTACCACGTACGGTTTTTTCAATTTATAAGCTTTATTAATTTAAGTTTAGCTAGACTTTGCCAGAGTGTAACCTAGCTCTTAAGCTTGGTTACTACTTTGGTCTTGAGAGCCATGAAGTCTTTTACGAGCTGGTCGAGCGTTGCCTCGTCGTCTTCGTCGTCACCACTTTTAATAGAGGTGATTGCGGCCTTAGTTCGTTCTTTAAGCTCGTCCGCTTTTTTAGCAAGCTCGTTCAACTCTTCTTTAGCTTTGCCCTGCACGGTCTTTGCTTTTTCTTTAAGCTCCTCTGAGAGCGTACCCAACTCTTTGTGCGCGTCTTTCAATTTCCGCTCAAGCGAACCTTTTACTTCTTGGGCTCTCTTCTTAATGTCTTCACGAGTTTCTTTACCGCTCTTAGGTGCTGTTAATAGTCCAGCTATAACACCAACAACGCTACCGATAACAATTCCGAGTCCTAACTTTTGCTTTGACATACTTATTCTCCTTTTTTAGATCTATTATTCACAGCTTGCTGCACTGTATCAATAACAAACCGCGCTACCGCTGCGGGAGCTGCAGCCTTTCCAATAGTACTGGCAATATTGCTCGCGTTGGAAACGATGCTATTTGCCTTATCCGATATATCTTTGAGATTCTTGACGAGTTTTAGAACGTAAACCAATATGATAATTGATAGTAAAAGAAAAATTGCTAGAAAAACCGAGAGTATGATAACTAAAATTCCGTATGCGTCCATGAAAATAGTATATCATTATAGGTCAATCTCCCCAAGCTGCTATTGTTTTATCTTACTCTAAGCCGAGTTGTTTTTTAATGATCTGCTGGGCTAAGCCTGGGTTAGCTTGTCCTTTTGATTCCTTCATAACTTGGCCAACCAAAAAACCAATTGCTTTCATTTCGCCGTTTTGTACGTCTTGAGCCGCCTGAGCATTGTCTTTAAGAACCTGAGCAACAATCTTATCGACTGCCGACTCATCTGATACTTGTAATAAGTTCTTCTGCTTGGCCACCGTTTCCGGATCCTTGCCAGCAATAACCTCAGGTAGCAGCTCTTTCGCAGCGGTGGAACTCAGTTTCTTATCATGAAACATCTGAGCCAGCTTTATGAAACCCTCGGGATGTGCCACAACTGCGTCCCAGTCATATACACCATCACTCACTGCCTTGAGTACATCACCCGTAAGCCAGTTAGCAATGATCTTGGTGGTCGGCGTATCATCTGTAAGTTGTACAACAAACTGTGCTACTCGTGGTTCGTCTAGCAGTAGCTCTATACGCGATTCATCTACACCCACTGCTTTAAGCTTTAATCTTAAGGCAGGCGGAAGTTCAGGCATAGCGGTTTTTACATCTTGAATATATGCCTCGCTAATTACAATAGGTGGCACATCTGGTTCTGGCATATATCGGTAATCATGGGCGTCTTCTTTGGTGCGTTGTGAGAACGTTTTTTGCTTAGCATCATCCCAGCCACGAGTCTCTTGCACTACTTCTTCACCTTTTTCGAGTAATTCAATCTGCCGATCAATTTCATACTCAACTGCTCGTTCAACAGAGCGGAATGAATTCAAGTTTTTGGTCTCACTTCGAGTCCCAAGAGTATTCGGGTCTTTACTAACGCTGACGTTCACATCAAAACGCATATTTCCGTGGTACAAATCAGCTTCACTGACACCCGCATATTTAATGAGTAGCCATAGCTCGTGAGCAAAGGCTCGGGCCTCAGCAGCACTATGCATATCAGGCTCAGAGACTATCTCTAGCAGTGGAGTACCAGCTCGGTTTAGATCTACCAGGCTGTAGTCAGCTCCTGCTGGGTGTGTTGATTTACCCGCATCTTCCTCTAGGTGTGCTCGAGTGATACCAATCCGCTTTGTTTCATCGTCCACCACAATATCTACATAGCCGCCTAAAATAATAGGTTCTTCAAATTGGCTAATCTGATAACCCTTGGGTAGGTCGGGATAAAAATAGTGTTTTCTATCAAACTTACTAAATTTTTGTGGCTCAGTTGCTAGCGCAAAAGCTGTTTTTGTAGCCAGCTCTACAACTTTTTCATTCAAGACCGGCAGGGCTCCTGGCACACCAAAGCTAATATGACCAACTACCGTGTTGGGTGGTTGCTCTCGAGCGTCGTTACTCTCACCCGCAAAAAGCTTACTCTTAGTATTAAGCTGCACGTGACACTCAATACCTATTGTGGGTATGTACTGGTTACGTGTTTCATTTGAGATCATAGCTCCCCCTTACTGAATGCAATACCGACAACTTCTTTAAGCTGTGAATAGTAAACCGTAAGCGGTAAATGGATCTTCATAGTGCTCCCAGATCTTTTAAAGCTTTTTTAAACTGTCGCAAAGAGCGTTTGGTATCAGGTATGTTCAGTGTAGTGCCGGGTTCATGCACCGCACGGTTACGTAGTTTATGGGCAGCCCATGTACCATTAATGTCTCGCAAAAGTCCGCGAGAATTATTTAAGCGTTCGCCCATCGTGTCGCCCTTAATACCAGCTCGTTTGAGTGCTTCATCTACCAAGCTATCAGCATGCACCAAAGCAGCCATCGGATTCGATTCCTTTTCTATCTTATCCCAATGCTTAATAAAGTAAGTTTTGTTAAGACGTGGCTTCTGTAGGCGCGAGACGAGGAAGATCATTACCAATAAAAAAGCTGCTATGGCCAAGAGTACTAATAGGCTTGTATTCATGCAACCAATCCTTCGTATGCGCGAGAAACTTCCAGTAGAGCACGGTCCCTATGTTGTGGCGCCATCAGCTGCAGGCCAACTGGCATGCCTTCGCTCGTACCACATGGCACGCTTATAGCTGGGATACCAACTAGACTTGCCGCAACAGTCATGATGTCAGTCAAGTAAATGGAGAGCGGGTCGCTGTGGGCACCAAGTTCAAAAGCAGTCTCTGGAGCCGTTGGTCCTGCCAGAAAATCAACTTGTTTGAAAGCCGTCTTAAACTCTTCAATTAATTTTGTACGAACAGTTTGGGCTTTTTTGTAATAGGCGTCGTAGTAGCCGCTAGAAAGTACATAGGTACCTATCATAATGCGCCGCTTGGCTTCTTGACCAAAACCTTGATCACGACTAAGTTCATAGCTCTCCTCAAGCGTTGTTGCCTCTTCGGCCGTAAAGCCAAATCGCTGTCCGTCGTAGCGAGCTAAATTGCTACTCACCTCAGCCGGACAAATAATATAATAGACAGCAAGTGCGAGTGGCAGACTTGGTAAACTAATATCGATAAGTTCAGCTCCAGCAGCTTCCATAGCTCCTAAACCTTTCTGGATCTTGCTCTTCACATCATCATCTAAACCTTCTTCAAAATACTCTTTAATCACCCCGATCTTTTTGCCCTTTAGATCTTCCGATTGACTCGGTAGCAAGTAACCAGCAGTATCTCGAGGGATGGTAGTTGAATCAAGAGGATCTTGCCCAGCAATAATATCGAGTATCACAGCTGCATCTCTGACAGTTTGGGTGAGCGGACCAACAACATCAGTACTACTTGCCATAGCAACCACACCACTCCTACTAACGAGTCCGTAGGTAGGTTTCAGACCTACCACACCACAAAAGCTAGCAGGTAGCCGAATTGAACCACCAGTATCAGTACCGAGCGCAAATGGTGCTAAACTCAGAGCCACTGCCGCAGCGGACCCACCACTACTACCACCAGGTACTTTGGTGATATCGTGTGGGTTTTTGGTTGTAAAAAAATCACTATTTTCAGTACTCGAACCGTGCGCAAAAGCATCAAGATTAGCCTTAGCCACACAAATTGCACCTTCAGCTTCCAGTTTCTCAATCACCGTTGCCTGATAAGGAGCTTCAAATCCCTTTAAGATATTGCTCGCCGCAGTTGTCTCGGCACCAAAGACTAAAAAGTTATCTTTCGCAATAAAAGGTATTCCAGCTAATCGGCCAACTTGTTCACCTTTCGCAACTCGTTCATCAACTTCTTTTGCCTGCATTCGAGCTTGCTCCCCAAGCGTTACAATAACTGACTGGAACTCTTTATGCTCCTCGATGTGCTCTAATGATTTCTCAACAAGTTGCGTGCTTGTATAGGTGCCGTCTTGTACTTTTGATGCAAGAACCTCAAGAGGTTCCCAAAATAGCGTGCCGTCTTCTTGGTGATGACTCATGAGATCATCCTCTGCACCTTAATATGACCATCTTGTACTTTCGGAACGTTCTTCAAAAGCTCCTCACCACTGCGTTGCTGAGTTACTTCGTCTTTGCGAGTTGCATTAGCATCGTTACTCGTAAGACCTGTCACTTGGTAAGTTGGCTTTAATCCCGCGGTATCAACACCATCAAGTTGCTTTACATACTCTAAAATATCCCCAAGTTCTTCTTGGTACTGAACAACCTCTTCATCACTTAGATGGAGCCGACTCAAACGAGCCAATTTTAATATTTCTTCTTTCGAAAGCTTAATCATATAATTGACCATTATATCACCATTCTACAGATGTGTAACCTTGACAAAGTATTATTTTAGTACAATAATTTAGATTAAATTTTCGGGTATTCGCTGAAGGTTCGCTCTTTTACTCGCTAGCAAAACAGAAAGGCTCGTACAACCAATGCTTTTCGTTCTTCTCCTAGTAGTAATTGCCGTTGCGGTCTACGCCATACTGGATACACTGGTGTACGGTATCAGATCACACTTAAACCCTAATGACACTGTCCTGTCAGAAAGATTCAAGTCAGACATGCGTATACTCATCCCTCTCGCGGTATTAGTGGCCTTTATCGGCTTTTTACAGACCATGCCACCTTAGTACCACTCCATACTACGAAAGGAAGGTGCTATGAACGACGAAACCCCATAAGTAAAATCACTCTTAGGAGGACTTCTTCTATACCGCAGTTAACATATAGCTGTGATCTTGTCTCTTTTGGGTGATTTATAGATTGCGTTGCCCTGGTGGAGATGAGTGTGGTTGATCCGAATCGATCGACATGCACACTCATCTCCACTACCAACTTTCTGTTTTGCTACTTTACCAAAGCCCTGAATTATTCAGTCTTTTGGCAAAGTAAGTCAAGTTTTGCAAAAATCTACAAAAGAGCTTATGATAATTCATATAACTTTTGGAGACAAAAATGACATTGCTCGAGGGAATTCAGAGTTTAACCTCATTTGGTGAGAAAGCACCAGAGAGGAAGAGACTCCTAACCCCTGAATACCGTGCTCAGCTGCAAAGAGAGTCTGAGATCATTTGGATGGATGAGTTAGAGACCACAACTACACCTCACGGCGAGATTACACGGTTCGGCTTTGTTACCGAAAATGGCCATTCCTACGCTGCGCTCGTGACTAAACCTTTCGAACAACTCACAGACGTACCCGTACTGAGCACCACGCCATGGATTGCCAGTACAGAAGGTCACACCGAGCACATTGAAAGACACCTGCTTCAGATAGGCGCACCAGGCATATTAGTAGGTGCCGAGGGAAGCCTTCGCCCACCAAAAGAATATACGAAGGATAATCCTCGGCCTACACTTGCAGCCTCAGCAGCGGCTATGTACCAATTCACAAATATAATAAAGCCACTGATGCCACACTTATCAGCTGAGTCCGTAACAGTCTTTGGCGAATCGCGAGCCGCCATGATTGGGCTTGGCCTAGTAGCACTTGAGGAAGATTTCAACCAGAAAGTACTCTACGCCGATTTAGTAGCGCCTTGCTTTCCGCGCGGATTAGAACCAGTAGACCTGCTTGAAATCCCTAAGCAGCTCGCCCGAGAGCCACTTTCACTCTTTAAACTTATCGGCCGAGTGAGCCAACGAGCAATTCTACACTATCCTTCGACCATAGACCCACACCCCATGGCGATTAAGCAACAGATTCGGACTATACCAGCTTTGCTTGGTGCAGAGGCTGGTGATCTAGCTCGTGAGATCACCAGTAGCACACCAATTCATATCACTTGTTTTAACGGTGATTTTATCTCAATGTGCCAAGAGTGGGAGGCTCTATTCACTCACCATCCAAACGTGCAAATAACCCCGCTAGACGGCCAGCATCTTACCATTTGCGATCCAGAAACTTTAGATTTCATAAAAGCTCGCTACCTAGCCTTTGCCACAGCATATCAAAGCAAGCTCCAGCTCAGTAAAACCAGTATTTTTAACCTCGCCCACTGGCACAAAAGAAAACTCTAACTAGTAGGACTTACTATCCAGGATATGACTTGACTGTGTAGTCTTTTATATTCTGCTTCTTCAAATTGCATGTTAGCGATACAATACTGGCGACCCTTCATATTTGTACAGAACATACTGTCTTGCATATCACCACAATCATGCATCATGAGACAGTTTGTGAGATTTGCTGAACGTGTGGCTCCAAAGCTATTGGAGCAATGTATACTGTCATCAACTCTCAGACAAAATGTGGATGTCCCAGTACGTTGGCAGGCAGCCATGAATTCACTATCAAAAATTCCGTCACTATACAGTACGTTCTTTGATCTAGTTATATCTTGTGAATGAAATACGTTCTCAGACTGCATGATTAAGTCTGATTCGGCGACATTGAGCGAGTTAATCGCAAATTCGGTCGTCGTAAAGTTAATGTGGTCCCACTTAGAAAGTAAGTCGTTCAAGTCTGCGATTGGCTGCGTAGCATATAGCCCCTCTGAGGCCGTAGCTCCATTGTTTCGAGCATTATCCATCTTGATAAACTTTGTTGGATTGACAGAAGTAGCCCATGTAATAGACCCGTCTGTGGCATCTTTAACAGGCTGGGGTAGCCTAACGTCGAAAGTGAACTTTTCGACACATTGTTCAAATGTAAGCGGATTTTGAACCCCAAATATTTGCTTGATGATTTTGTCTAGGATTTTTTTAGCTTCGATATCATTCATAATATGGCCTTAAGACGCTGGTGATAATATCCACTGCACTACTTGCAGACGTAGCTTCTCGTACTCCTCTTTCTCGAACTGCATATTAGCAATACAGTACTGCTTACCACGCATGTTAGTACAGAACATACTATCTTGCATGTCATAACAGTCATGGATAAAGAAGCTGTTAGTAATCTTGCTACTCCAAGACACCCCAAAGCTATTAGAGCATTCACCGCTATCTTCTATTCGAATACAGAATGCGTTGTTACCAGAACGCTGTCCTGCAGCAATGAATTCAGAGTCTTCAACCCCATCAGAAAACAATATATTTTTACTTCGGCGTATATCTTGTGACCTATAAACATTCTCTGAATTATAAATATTATCACATTCTGCAATGTTCAAAGAGTCAATTTGTCTCTCGGTTGTAGTGTAATTAATTTCATTCCACTGAGCCAAGAGATCCTGCAGTGAGTTGATCTGCTGCTTCTCGCGAAGTCCATCACCTGACCCGTGCTGGTTGCGGGCATTATCAATACGTATAAATTTCGTTGGATTCGTTGACTGTGCCCACGTAGGACTATTGTCAGTGGTATCAAAAACCTGCTGTGGTAAACGAACGTCAAAAGCAAATTTTTGCATAAACTGTTCAAGTGTAAGAGGGTTTTGGTAACCACAAACCTGTCCAATTATCTTATCTAGTATCTTCTTTGCTTCAGTAGCGTTCATGTGGTACTCCTCTATTTCTTTAATTTCTTTCGACTTGATGACTGGCTAGCAAGTAGGTCCTGCAAATTCATGAACTGCTTCGGTGCGTCAGCAGGTGGTGCTTCTGGTTGGTATCCTACATTCATCGGTGACATAGCAGTGGCTGATTGCGCCTGAGCTATTTCGAGCTCTTTTTGTCGCTCGATAAACTTCTGTGGCAGCTCTTGCTGTTGATCATATGTCTTTAGTTTCACGCCTGTACTAACAACTGGTGCAGCCGTTACATCTAGTGTGCGAGCTTTAATACACGGCAGTACTTGCCCATTCGCACTTAACCGTAGGAAACACTCACGGGGATGCAAAGATGTAAGCATCTGTACGCGCACATCGCTTTGTTTTAAGCCCTTGTCTTTCTCGGCTTCTAAAATCTCCTTCGGTAGTTCGATCGTTAAGTTACCCTCTAATGAGCGGGCATCCTCTTCAGAAACCTTAAAGACATAGTAGTTCATAACATTGGTAAAGATGGCTGCTTGCAGGTCTTTTTCAATTTGTCCAAAGTACTGCTGTGTCAAAATGACTGATAGATTAAATTTACGGGCTTCTGCCAAAATTGCCGCAAGAGCTGGATTTTGAATTACCGAGACCTCATCAATAACCAAAATAACTTTTTGATTAAACGCTCGCGCTTGTGCTAAAAGGAAGATCTGCTGAATTAAAAGCCCTGCTATGGTCTTAACTACCTTTTCACCCATGCTTACCTTATTTAATGAGAAAGTGGTGAGGAAATTGCTGTTAATTATCTGTCCAAGCGATGTTGCATTTTGATCATTGCCTGCGAGCGAAGGCTGCATCTGCATCTCATCTACCAATGAAACGATAGGCGAGATTGCTTCGTTATAATATTTCGTTCTGATTTCATTAAAGTCAGTACCGAAGAAACGGACAATGTTAGCAGGCACATATGACGAAACGTGATCAAGTAGCTGATTACGGTACTCTATATCAGTCACGAAGCGCTTCAGGGAATCAAGTGACATCACTTGTGCTGTCATAAGCACGTAGAGCGAGAATCGTAAGACTCGCTCTAATTTAGGGTTGTGCTGGTCATTAAGAAGCGATTTGAAGAGTGTGCCCGTAAGTTCGGTGGCAGCTGAAATATCCGTGCCTGCACCACCAAATAACTCTGCTCCGTCATCCTGGCCCTTAAAATTAATGACCGTGCTGTCTTTAATACCCTTGAGATCGCCTTCAAGCGATGCATGCGGGTCAATAACAATTACTCGATAGTTCTGCTTAAGCCCTGGTGAATTAGCTAATTTATCAACAAGAAGCGTAATTAGCTTTGACTTACCACTTCCGCTGGCACCAATAATGAACGAGTGTTTATCAAAATCATAAGACGTAAGTGGTAAATAGTAATTCTTTGGTAAATATGGAAATGTATCTACCTCAAAAATTGCGCCCATATCTTCACTCTGCATAATATGTAACGATTTTTGAATATCAAGATATTTACTCACTTTATTGCGCAAATATCTTGTATTTGTAGCAAAATCTACCTGAAGTAATTGAGCGGGGAAGAGTGGCATCAACTTATTACTTACCGACCACTGATTAGCACTGTCTTTAAAATAAAGTTGAAGCTTTGTAATTGCTTTATCAGCATTTACTCGACGACACTTTATTACTGCAAAACAAAGTTCTTTGGCTTTTTTAACATGATACTTCTCACGTATGTCCAATAAATTGGACCCCCCCCTAATCATAACGAGCCTCTCTTTGCTCGCTGTTGATGGCAAGCCAATATCAGACCTCTCCACGGGTCTTAAAACTCCAACTTCAATATTATTCGACAGTGTACTGATATCTTTACTGCTTAGAATAAAATAGCGAACTGTATTTTCATCAATCTTGACTATAACCTGAAATTCACTGAGTAAGCCGACGTATTGAGAGAAAACATTATAAAGTCGCTTCCAGTCAGTGTCAGTAATCTGATCAGTCAGTAAAAGGAATTCAAAAGCGTATTTCATGTTTATTTAGATGACCTAATCTTATATATCATAGAACCTTCTGAAACTAGATTATACCCCAAGAGCAGCTATAAACGCTAATCATTAGATTCAGCCTGTACTACCTGATAAGATTACCCGTCAAAAGCACAAATTGGATTGCTAGCTATTTTAGCTAACTATACCAATATACAATACTGCCTGTTGCGCAGTTTGCTTTATTTCATTATTTTTGTTCTAATATACTATAGAAGGTGTTGAGCTAAGTTTTAAGCTCCATCTTTGCCCTTCAACAGAGTAGATAACCACAAAGTCCAAACCACCACTCATAGAAAGAGTCTTCGATATGAGAAATCGAATCATTCCTCTTGCAGTGATCACGTTCATCCTATGCTTCTTATACAGGAACCACCGAAAACTGTACCCGAAAGAGAGTAATTTCAGCTACCCCAATTAGGAGGTAAGCCTGCCAATCTTGATTATAGTCTATACCGTTCTGACGGTACTAGTGATCGTTGTCTGGCCAATCTTCCTCTACATCTACGTCACCGAGAAGACCAAGCCTAGGAAACGACCTATGCCAAGTACAGGTCAACTCAAAGACAAGAGGTAACATGACACTCCTATGGATCTACCTTGCAGGCGTGCTTATCACCGGCAGTGTAATCACATACAAATTTTTCAAAAAAGGACCGCCTACTGATTTACAAGGTGAATATATACCACTGCCGTATGTAGTCGAATTCGTATCTCTTGTCACTCTACTGTGGTTTGTAGTCGTATTTGCATATGGAATTGTCGCATGCAGGTGGTTGATTGATGAAATCAGGTATATGGCTCATCAAAGAGCCCGAGGATAGGTATGCAACGAGATCATGTTTGAAAGTAACCTTCTGACACGGTCGGGGCACAAGTTTGAGCATATAGCTCATTGCCCCGACCCTAGTGATGATACGAATTTCTACTCTGTTGATACAACCAAAGTTTTCAAACTATTTTTGAAGGTTTTGGCTGTAAAGCCACCACATAGAGTTTGTGTTTAACCTCGGTAAGGCTGATACACTTATGTCCAATGACTAAAGTGATGCTTGAGAAACAATTTGGTCCACGTGAGATATTACCTGAGTCTATGTGGACTGGCCTCACACGCAGCGGTGAAGGTGTAAAAAGCTGGACCTCACCCATGCGGCGAGCTCAGTCTGGTTTTTTATCAAGTAATGCTGGTGTCTGGTTGCCAAACATAGGTGATTCTGAGGTAGATTTAAAACTACTTCAGACAAAGATCGTACATGGTCCGGAGGGAAGCCTTCTACTCGAAGGCACACAAAGAGAGCGGGTTATCACCACCCTTTCTGCACTAGCTATTACAGAGACTGGTTGCTGGCAAACAAATGAAGAGAGTAACCAGGCTAGTCTTGCAGAGCTAACGGAAATAGACACAGGGCGCAATATTCTGGAAGCGCCAGAGAATCATATGGCGATTAATCAGTGCGGTAACACTCGTTGTCTATATCACAGGCATTACGATGCAACACTTGATGTCCCCAGCGGGCGGCGCGAACTTCTGTACCCCAATCTTGACCTCTATCAAAACCACGATGACAGCGTTATTACTGCCTGGGGCAATATTTTACCAAGTGTAGATGAAAGCCGAGAAAAGCTGAGAGAATTGCAATTGCAATGCCTACCTTACGCCACAAGAAAAGACGCACTCTTAACACTTGGTGGTATTTCCCAGCTCAGCCTACTACCCACTACTGGATGTTGGTTTACAAAAAGCTATTATATGACACCAGTTGGCGTGTCTGGCTATGAGCGTTGGCAGTACGATGCCTACGGCAGACTCAAGATTCCATCACAAAAGGCACGTGAGGCCAATTATGTTGATTTTGCGATACTTGCACATCGTGCTGTTTGGATAGTACTTGGGAATAAAGTGCGAGATCCGAAGAAGTGGGTACTCAACCATACCTGTGGCTTCCGACCATGCGCCAACCCAGATCACCTAGAAGAGGTAAGCCCTCAGGCCAATAACCTGCACGGAAGAATGATGGATATTTCGTGCGACATGATTGATGGAACTATTCCAGTTGATGACGGTATAGCTCGCTTAAAAAAGTACACTCGGCGCCAAAAAATCAGCCGCCAAACTATCGACACATTCTGGTCAAATAATCTCAAAAGTCCACACTAACTACCTTAGGTTCATATCCTCTAATTGGAACATATTATATCGACATATACAATAATTAATATCATAATATTGATATATAATAACTTAACTTGTATAGTATGTGACAGTTCTATCTGAACAGTTAGAAAGTCCCTTCAAACAATTAAGGCGGTTTCCATGTCAACCAGGACTGAAACACAGGACCCAATCGCAGATGATTCACAAGCCCTGCTTCAGCTGTTCATACAACAGCCCGAACAAGGTTCAGTAGATGCAACGGTTCCCGTCCGCTGGTGTACCTCACCAGCGCTGGCTCAGATGCTCGAAGACAAGGGTGCAATTAACCCCTTCCTTTACATCACCATTCGACCATACACCCAAGGAACATTCGATGATGCAGATGTAAGAATCTACAAGAGTGACTCAGCGAGGTATCTCGTACCGCTCACCCAAGAAATGCAGTATGTAAGCTTTAGTCGACCAGGCCACAATGAAGTGGCCGCAACCATCGTATGGAACCAAGAAGGCAAGGGAGTCCATACGCTCCAAGCCATATTTGCACGTCGTAAGGATGATGACTGGACAAAGAGCTTTCAGGCCTACAGCGAGAGTACTTTTATGTCAGAGATGAACGTTACATACAAGACAAGATCAAGGCAATACTCAGGCTGTATACTTGGAGAAGCGAGTGACACAATCAGCGTAGATGTCCCGAGCGATATGTTCGCCAAGGAGCCTCCGCAGTGGGTCAAAGACTACACGGGCAAGTTCAGTGATACCAAAGCATTTGACCAATGTCGAATGCGGCGCCGAGTACTGATCTCAATGATTTTTTTGCCACTGTTCTTCTTGATCGGCTATACGTTCAGGACAGCTCTAATGGTAGTTGGCTCATTCTGGGGTCTGAGGAAGATGCGTTTTGGCAATTTTGTGCATCCGTTTCGGGAACGCGCAGAAGATGTTATGGCTGATATTCACCGTAGTGATTGGAGAGAGCCATTTTGGTTTATCAAAGCTGATGGAAGCATCAGGTCTCCGATCCGATGGCCCATAAACCCGATATCTATAGTACTGCTTGCAACTGGCCTCTGGGTGATTGGTTCAATCCAAACTGGTACAGATGAGAATATGGAGCGTCTACTGGGGTGGAGTTGGCTGCAGGCATTGAGCGTAAGCGTAGCTATTCACCTTTTGCTGATCGCACTTATAGCGGTTGGTTGTGTTCTGGTCTTGATATTTGGCGCCCTCATGGGAGTTGTTCCTGCTGAGAACATCTCAGCACGATTGACCACTAGGCGGCAACGCCGAGAGCTAGCCAAAGCAAAGCAACAAGAGTTGGACCAGAAGGAACAACTCGCTGAGCTCTCAAGACAACTTCGGGGCATGACCTGCACAATGGAATCAAGCAAAGTATCTGTTGATGCTTTGCCGGCAAACAAACGCAGTGTTCGCCTGAGACTCCAGATGACCAAGCAAAAGGTATGCAAGCCCTATGCTCGGTAAATCACCTTAAATGAAAAACATTCTAACCCCAGGATTAAGTAAGTGTGGAACGACCACACTGAAGTAGCGTTATAACCCCACGCTCTCCTGGGAAACAGACCCGATGAATATTTCACTCTTTGTGACTATTTGGAGGGTCTTTTTAATTCCATTTTAATAGATTCTAGGACTAATCGACCTTAAGGTTTTAAACTTTTTTATTCGATACTCGCCTGAATATAAGCCGTGCTACTAGTACCGCCCCGATCAAGCCGACTACGGCGCTTACACCTGCTACCCACCAGCTTTTCGGCTCTTGATTTTGATCTACGCTATACCCATAGCTCCCTGCTTCAGCAGTTAGCTGGAAAGGCGTAACGGAAGCAACACTCGTAGTTTGTCCAGGAGTCGATACAATATCTCGGGCCAGTGGTGGTATAAATTCTCCACCCGCGAGGCCATCTCGCATAGCGTTGCCTGAGTTTACCGAAACCGTCTCTGCCCTATTTGATACGGCATCTGACTCTATTGATTCAGACTTCAATTCGGGTGCTGATTGAACTTCACTGGTATCTTCCGCCTGTAAGCTCATTGGCTCATATCCTTCTATACCAGGGGTAGTATCGCAGACATCACCCAATCCATCGCTATCAGCATCACTCTGATCCTCATTCCAATCTCCGGGACAGTTATCTTCCGTATCACTAACTTGATCGCCATCACTCGTTACCGTTATAGGAAACGTAGCCAGTGCTTGCTTAGACTGAGCGTTTGTCACACGCAAGGTTACGAGACCTCCGTACTGATACATGTACATATAGTCGCTGGTTGAACTTTCACTACTGATTTCGTATACTCCATCTCCATTCGTGTCCCATTCATAGAGAATTATACCGCTTGAGTCATACGATCCAGACCCATCAAGAGTAATCTTTTCTCCTATACGCGCATTCATACCTTCACCCGCCCAGGCGTAGGGAGTATCGTTAGCAAACCCATTCATCTGCGAGATAACTGTACTCAGATTATAGTTTTGTAGCGTCGTTGATTGAACCGTGATACCCCCAGTAGCCTCCGCTAGATAAGTAGCGTTCGGGTCAGGTTCTGCAACATCAGTCGCAGCCCTCAGGGGTATAATTGCAACAGGATCTATGGCTAACGCTTTTTGAACAATCGGACCATAGGTTAGTTTCTGGTCTAGGGCAGTGTCGTCTAGTCGAGTCTTGCCTATAATATACACTAGCTTCTTCACACCTGGTCGCCACTTCAAACCCATGGCCATATTTAGCGCATCTTTCAGAGCACCAGGCGAAGTGTTGCCATGTGAATCTTGCGATATCGAACGAAGAGCCAAGGTTAGCTGACCCCCATCAGTTGGAAAGTTTGAAAGTAATTGGATTTTTGATTCAGTCCATCCCACCCTGCCAAGCCAAGTATTGTATTTAATGATTGCGAAGCGTGCTGTATTCGATTTTTGTGTTATTTTGTAGTGAAGACTACTGATAACGCTAGACTTCGTAGTCGTGTCGTCTTTTTTATATCTATCTGCATCATATGATTCGTTGAATATAAATACAACATCGTAATCATTTGCTGTTCGTCCGGGTAATATACCTGTCTTCTGTGTTAACCTTTCGCTCAACACCTTCGCTACCTCTTCATGACCCTTAGGATTAAAATGAAACCATTCTGCGGGTATACGATTATTAAAAGTATTCATCCATCTACCAGGATTATTAAAAACCGGATCACTCATATCAGGCTCGTGACCTGCAAAATGTGCCTTAACTTCATCAAAATAGTAGAAATTTGCCTTACTGCTACTCTGAGTAGGAATCACTGAACGATGCATTTGGTCTCCTAGCTCCCCAAGTAGCCTGATATCCTTACTTGCTTCATACATACTGAGATTAAGAAAATCATACAGCTTATAATTGTCATCTTTTGCAAGATGAGGGTAACCCAGCAACACGACCTTTGCATCACTCCTCAGCTTAGATCTCATCTGAGTAAACACACTCTCTAGATTACTACGAAACACTTTCCCCTCTTCTGTATTAACCCGAGTAATGTCCTTGGAACCATTCACGCGTTCACTACAGCCACCAACATTCACTACAGCAGGTACCTTGAGAAAGCACTTTGACACAATTTCTGCAAACTTTACGTCATTTCCACCAAGTGTCATGAGTACTAAATCAAAACTGTTATCTATATGATCTAGCTGTGCTCGAATATATCGCCTACATTCGAACCGAACTATCGTGTCCGTTTTTTGAATAACATTAATTCTATACCGTTCCTCTTCGGCTTCTCGCGGGTCACAGTAACCTTTAGTAAGCAGTTTTGATTTCAGGGTTTCATCGCTATTCCCTGATACAGCCCCAATTGAATCTAGGCTAATAGCCTTCTCGAAATCCTGCTCAAAATCATTCTCATACAAAATGTCATTCGTCACCGCACCACTGCAGGCCCTATTAACTAAAGTTACGGCGTAACCTTGACTTTCAAGAGCTTTCGCGTACTTTTCTCCCCAGTTAGAATGACTCCTGTAACATTGGTCTGGTCCGTAATAGTCTGTTCTATTGAACGACTTACGTGCACCATTACCAGCAGTATAAGAGTCACCAAGTAAGAGTATTTTAAGCCTACCCATAGAGGATTGCGCTGATACTACTCTTCCTTCAACAGTATAGGCTATGAGTAAACATAATAAGAAAATGATGACCTGAATCGATTTTAACAAAGCTGTACGATGCATCATTTCATTCAAAATTTTTTACCCTTCTAGAAAGTGGCTCGTCTTATCCATCTGTTATTCTCAAAGTTAAGTATCCGCTATATTCCTCTAGGCTCATTACTAGCTGAAAAATATGTCCATGAATATCTTTATTAAAAACATACCTTTTCTTATCTTCTATCGCATAATCAGACTGCCCTAGCCAGCCCTGCTCTACGAGTACGTTTGATAGAACTTTACTCATCTCTTCGTATGATTTTCCAGATTTTGATTTAAACCTTAGGTAAACAGCTGGGTCATTATAGACATTTTTCCAATCTAGGCCACCGTAATCTTCACTGACTCTAACTCGCTTTATGTCGTCTGTCCTGTAGTTATATATCTCTTGTTCTCGTAGCAGTTTAACCTCTTGGGGTGCTTCGATATAGTGATACGCATAGTACGCTTTATACCCAGCAAAGAGAATAACAATTAATAAAAGTACCTTTACGATACGCTTTGACCAAAGATTTCTTAGTTTTGTACCAAATGAGCGATAATTTTTGGGAATCTTACTCCTGGGCTGTACTTTCGCTTTTTTAACAGTCCGAGGTCTTGGCATCCTGCTCCTTTAATAGCTTATGTAAAAACTGTAGCATTTAAAAAAAGTTGGCGCTAGTCTTGAATAGTTTGAGAAATGTTGTAACAATTACCTATTTTGAGTCAAGTTTTTGTTGAATTTCGAGGATGTTGTCACGGAGCTCGGCGGCTTTTTCAAACTCTAGATTAGCGGAGGCAAGATCCATTTGTGCATTCAATTCTTTCAGCAAGTTCTTGTATTCTTCTTTTGGAATCTTCTTTAAATCTAGCTTCGGCTTCTTGTCTTTGACTGGCGCACCTATGATTGCCCGGAGACCTTCATCTATAATCTTATCTATACCGGTTGGTGTGATACCATGCTTTTTATTATAATCGTCTTGAATTTTACGGCGACGAATTGTCTCATCAATAGCGAACTGCATTGATTTAGTAGTATGATCGGCATACATAATCACGTGACCCTCTACATGTCGTGCAGCACGGCCAATTGTCTGAATCAATGCTTGAGAGCTACGTAGGAACCCTTCTTTATCGGCATCAATAATTGCTACCAGGCTTACTTCTGGTAAATCTAAACCTTCACGTAGCAGGTTGATACCAACGAGTACATCGTAAATTCCGAGTCGCAGATCGCGAAGTATATCCGTGCGCTCCAGGGTGTCAACATCACTGTGTAGATAGGCAGTTTTAATATCTAGCTCACCCAAGTAATCACTTAGATCCTCGGCCATTCGCTTGGTGAGCGTAGTAACCAAAACACGCTGGCCTTTGGCGGTTGTGGCACGAATCTCTTTAATAAGGTCATCTATCTGGTTCGTGGTTGGTCTAATTTCAATAGGTGGATCAAGTAGGCCAGTAGGTCGGATCACTTGCTGAATCGGCTTGTCGCCGTGCGTCAATTCATACTCGGCTGGTGTGGCTGATACGTAAATAACCTGGTTTACATGTCGTTCAAATTCAGTAAAGGTTAAGGGTCGGTTATCAAGAGCTGAAGGTAGCCGAAAACCGTGATCTACAAGCACCTCTTTACGTGCCCTGTCGCCATTGTACATTCCTCGAACTTGCGGAAGTGTCATGTGACTTTCATCTATCATCATTAAGTAATCATCTGGAAAGTAGTCTAGCAGGGTTGCTGGTTGCTCACCTGGTTCACGATTGGTTAAATAGCGTGAGTAATTTTCAATTCCCTTTACAAAACCAGTTTCTTCTAACATTTCTAAATCAAATTTAGTTCGCTGAGCTAATCGCTGGGCTTCGAGTAATTTATTCTGAGATTCAAACTGTTCGATTCGTTGGTTAAATTCTGAGCGGATCTTCTCAATGGCCACATTGAGTTTGTCGCGAGGCGTAACGTAGTGCGAACCAGGAAAGATGCGAAGTGTCTTGGGTTCACTTAATATTTCGCCCGTCAATGGGCTGATTTCAGTAATTCGCTCTACCTCATCACCAAAGAACTCCACTCTAAAGGCAGTTTCACCACCAGCCGGGAAAACATCGACTACATCGCCGCGCACTCGAAAGATTGAGCGCTGAAAGTCAATATCGTTACGATGGTATTGAATATCGGTCAAATGACGAATAAATTTGTCTTGGCGGCGCTTTTCACCAACACTTACTTCAAGTGCCATCTCGCCGTAGTCCTCACGCGAACCAATACCATAGATACAGCTTACGCTCGCTACAATTATACAATCACGTCGACTGAGCAGAGCAGCAGTTGCAGCATGCCGAAGACGGTCGATCTCTTCATTAATTTTACTGTCCTTTTCAATATAAGTATCACTTGAAGGCATATAGGCTTCTGGCTGGTAATAGTCGAAGTAACTTACAAAATAATGAACTTCGTTTTCAGGAAAGAACTGTCGAAACTCGCTATAAAGCTGCGCGGCTAAGGTTTTGTTATGGCTCAGTACTAAGGTAGGTTTTTGAACGTTTTGTATGACATTAGCCATGGTAAACGTTTTACCTGAGCCTGTGACACCAAGCAAAGTTTGTTGTTTGCTACCTTTCTCAAGCCCATTGGTAAGTGCCTCAATAGCTGCTGGCTGATCACCAGTTGGTTGATAGTTAATCTTAAGTGAAAACTTCTTCATTACCTCTAGTATACAACATTATGAGCGTTGAGTTTTTGGCTATAAATCTATCTGCTCATGCGTCTGCTGCGTCGTAGTCTTCTCGCTCAACCCCTCCACAATATTTTTCGATCTTTCAGATTGAGATTTTCCAGTATTACTTGCCACAACACCCAGCGTAATAGTAAGTACTATGAAGACACCAAATAATACCCGCGCAGTCTTGGAGGGTAGGCTTGGCGGTTGTATAGGGTCCATAGTTCTCCAGTTACTTCTTTACAGCTGATGTTTGTGTATGTTTATTATGCTGAGTCTCTAAGATTCCTACCATCCTTGCCACTAAAGAGGTTGGATCACCTGAAAAGTATACCTCATGCTTACCATCACACATACCATCATGGCACATACCCGCAGCCTTCATGAGGTACTCAAACTGTGAACTTACTCCACCACTATCTTGCAGCACTCCAACCGGTACATGGCTTTCGATTGCAATTGCAAATTCATGCACGGTACCCATACGGCCACCGATACTCAGGACTGCATCAGAACTTTGTACGAGCAATGTATCTCTTCCTACGTAATGAAGTCCTGTGTAGAGTATGAAGTCGTAGGCAGTTGTTGGTAGGCGATACTTCTTAACATGTTCTTGATAGCTTGCAGCGGGACTAATACCAATACTCAAACCACCCACACTCTTGGCACCTTGAGCAGCCCAATCTGGTAGACCCACGGTGGCACCAGTAATTAAAGCGTGCCCTGCAAGCGCAATTTGCTTACCTAGCTCGAAAGCACTGTTGTAGTGCTCTTCAACCGTTTGTCCACGAGCCGCACCGCTAACGCAAATAGTGAACCGGTGCTTAGCTGGTTGCGGAACGATCTTTTCTTCTTTAGGTGGTTGGATTGTCCGTGTTGGCATTAGTTAATCTCCTCTGGGTTTATGCTGCCGCTTTCAAGGTGCTGCAAAATTTGTTGCTGAAGCTTATCTTCACCGATATATCGACTGAAGATTTCATTCCACAAACTGTTTCTAAAATGTATGTACGAACGTTTGGTAAAATCTGACTGATTACTGTAGCTTTTGGCGACATCCATAAGATTAAAGGTTACAGGCAAACCATCTTCGCCCAAAACTGCTGTATATTCCATATCTTTCCAGTAAGCAAGCGTATTATCCATCTTATGCAAAGCTGTTTCAGCCTTATGCCAAAAGAGATCTTCTAGCTGAACATGTGGCTCAAAGGCTTCTGGTAAAGTTTTCTTGTGCGTACCGAAGTGTCGCTGGATAACTCGCCAATGAATATCTTGACCAGCTATTTTTAAACCAGTATCAGTATCGGTGATTAACGTCTTACTGACTGTTTGACCAAAATCTGACCCAGTACTTTTGAGTTTAAAAAACGCCGAGTATGAACGTATCTCGTTCATGTACTGAAATATAAGTGGTATTACCAGCAGTGGTAGACCCTTCTTATGAGTAGCGTGTACAGGTGTCAAGGCGATAACACCAAGCTCCTTCGAGTGGACGACTGTGTGTTGCCGTTCACGCACAAAATTTGTAGCCAAATCCACCCATTTGTCTTGGTCCATAATACATATTTCGATATCACGGGTCTCAAAATCAGAAGGCAAAATACGCTTCTCAAATAGATCACCGTACCTATGAAGCCAGGTTGAATCCTCAGAGAATCGAAGCCCAGTATAAATTTCATTAATATTTTCGTTTTTGAGCATACTCTCAAGACTGCGATACCCAAGGTGCTTCATCATATTTTTAGGTGGTGCAGCTCTGAGTAGTTCTTTGGCGACAGACCGCTTAAGTACCCAGCATCGCCTAGATACATCTGATTCTTTTACAGCAGCTACTAACCTTGGTAATATCTCATTTACCGGAGCATCTTCACTCGTACCAAGCTTTTTAGCAAGTCGTTGGTTATCTTCACGCACCCGCTGAGCTAGTCCGTGGAATAATTCTTTACCTGTTGTGTCCTGACTATCTAAGCCAAGTTCTTGAGTAGCTCGATGTGTTTTTTCAAGAAGCTCTGCAATTAGCTGTACGTCGATTGCCTTCTTACCCGTTACAACCTCGAGCTGACGCAAACTTTGCGTAAATAATGGTTCTTGTGCATCTAGTAGGTCTCTTAGTAGTTTACTCATAGTTTTTATGTTTTAGCTTATGCTTAAAGTATACGCCACTAGAGGTAGTTTGTCACACGATTTTTTGAGCTTTGAGTTCCATAGAGTGAATCTTGGTATGATAGGCTAGAACACCTTTATTGGCACCAATCTGCGAGACCACGCTCGTTGAGTTGGCACTGGCGAACGTAATTGCTTCCTCTAAGCCCTTACCTAGGGCTATCATGGCAACGAAACCACTCGTAAAAGCATCTCCTGCACCAGTTCTGTCAATAACCGGTACATCTTCATACATTCCCGCTTCCACAATACTCTCACCATCCGTCGCTAGTGATCCATTCGGGCCATCGCTCACAAGCACATACTTTACTGATTGTGAAAGATGTGCAGCCAGGCTCTTGAGTGTATCGCCCTTCACAAAAAGTTGAGCTTCTTCCTTGTTAACTGCAAAGAGCTCTACGTATGAGAGTAAATCAGCACATTTCTGTACATGTTGGAGCTCAAAAGTTGCAGGGTTAAAAGCAATCTTAACACCTCTTCTATGGGCTCGTTTCATCAGATCCGCAAGCACCTCCATAGAACCAAGCGAAGAAACGTAAAGCCAATCACAATCCAAAATATCATCGGTTAGAATATCGGCCCGAGAACTTAGTGGTTCACTTTTATAATTTAAAATTGTGCGCTCACCCGAAGGCGCTAGCAATACCGTAGAATAGCTCGTAGTAAAGGATTCGTCGGTTATCACATGAGCCGCGTGGATCTCTTCGTGGTCAAGTTGTCGTAAAATAGCCTGACCAGCAGGGTCGTCGCCTAGTAAACTTACGAAGCTCGTATCAAGCTTCTGGCGTGCAAAGGTAATAGCGGCATTCATGGCGTTGCCACCAGTTGCAAAAGTAAGTGATTCAACCGAAAGCTTGTCGCCAAGCTTGAGATGCTCGTAACATACCCCTTCTTCACACTCAGGCGTAAAGACACTACCCTGCAAAAATACATCTTGTGCTGCACTACCTACACATAACATAATGGGCTTATTCATAATTTTTGTTGTACCGATCGTTTATTATATTGCATACCGTAATAATCTTTTATCTAATTGCTTTATCACTCGAGCCAAAAGCTTCTATTTTTGCCTCAACTACCTCCTGTACGGCTGTATAAACTTCAGGCATAAGTTTTACCACGGCGTACTCGTCAGGGTTTTCTTTTAGAACCTTCTCTAACGTATCACGAAAGGCTACCCGCATGTCAGTGTTGATATTGATCTTACTGATACCGATTTTTGCTGCTTCTTCAAAATAATGTAGCGGTGTACCTGAACCACCATGTAAGCTAATATTGCAATCGAGCACTTTGCGAATTTGCGTGAGTAGTTCAAGATCAAGCACTTTGGGTACTGGGTATTTGCCGTGCAAGTTACCAACTGCTGCAGCGAACGTGTCGATTTCTGTCATTGCTACAAACTCTTTAGCGGCAGCTGGAGTCGAGAATGTCTTTTTTACCTCTTGGTAGTCAATCTTTTCCTTAAACACGTTTGATCCACCACCAAAGTAGTGCGGCTCACTCTCTACTAGTGCTCCCGTGAACCGAGCATACTCTACAATTTCAACTGTTTCCTTTATTATCTCTTCTTCGGTCGCATCGTGACGAGCCTGAGAAATATCGATATGAATAAATTCAAAACCGGCGTCAATACCTCGTTTAGCACTTTCAACCGTCGGACTATGATCAAGATTAATATATATCTCTATTCCATATTCATCTCGGTAGTTGTCTACCATGTCACGAATATTGTCCAGACCGAGTGCATCTACCTCACCCTGGCTAACCTCAACTAATACCGGTGAGTTCTTCGTCTGTGCTGCACGGCACACTGCAATTAACGTTTCCTGATTGTCTATATTAAAAGCACCCACAGCAAACTTTTGCTGGCGACTGCGCTGCATAAGATGCCTGGCTTTGAGGCAACTTTCTCTAATTTCACGAATTGATAATGACATGTTTGCTTCCTTCTTTATGTATTTATAAGCTCGTGAGCTGCGAGAGCAATGTGCGTATGCGTTAAGCCAAAAGCTCGTAAAAGTTCATCTGGCTCACCACTCTCACCAAAGCGATCTTTGATACCAATGCGCTTCAGCAGGGTTGGATGCTTCTCACTGAGCAATTCGGCAACCGCACCACCGAGTCCACCCGCAATCTGACCCTCTTCGGCAGTTATTATATAACCAGTCTTCTTTGCACTGCGCAAAATAGTGTCCTCGTCTAGTGGCTTAATGGTTGCACAGTGGATCACTTCAGCCGAAACTCCATCTTTCTCTAAACTCTTTGCTGCAGCCAAGGCTTGGTAAGTCATGGTGCCCGTTGCCACAATAGTAACGTCGTTACCTTCTTTGAATACTTGAGCTTTACCAATCTCGAAAGGGGTTCTGTCTGTTGTGAAGATTGGCGTACTCTCACGAGCAAGGCGAATATAGTTCGGGCGCTTGTCCTCACTCATTGCAACAGTAGCTTTTTCCGCTTCTTTACTATCACACGGGGCAATAACTACCATATTAGGCAAACTGCGCATTAAAGTAATGTCTTCAAGCATCTGGTGTGTTGCTCCATCCGGCCCAACAGAGATACCGGCATGAGAACCTACTATTTTTACTGGTCGATCATTCAAGCAAATAGTTGTGCGGATCTGCTCCCAGCAACGACCAGGGCAGAATGCTGCATAGCTTGAGCAAAATGGGATCTTCCCCATAGCTGCCATACCACTAGAAACAGTCACAAGATTTTGTTCAGCTACACCGACTTCAATGAATCGTTCTGGGAAAGTATCTTTAAATAAATTCATCTTGGTTGAATCAGTTAAATCAGCGCATAACGCCACTACCTGGTCGTTTGCCTCACCAGCAGCTTTGAGTCCTCGGCCGAAACCACTACGAATTGGTTCAGATTCAATAGTGGGATCACCAATATGATCATTTAAATACACATTACTCATGTTCACCTCGAATCTTACCGTCCAAGCTACGCAGCTTCTTCATGGCAGCCTTAGCCTGTTCGCTATTTGGTGGTGCTCCATGCCAATGGTAATCATATTCCATAAAATCTACTCCTCTTCCAGGGACGGTATGCGCAATAATCACACTTGGGCGGTTCGTAATCGCCCGTGCCATTGAGCACGCGTCAATTACACTCTCAATATTATTGCCATCAATTTCTTGTACATGCCAGCCGAAGCTTTCCCATTTACCTTTTAGGTCCTCTAGCGGCATCACGTCTTCAGTAGTACCATCTATTTGAATATTATTTCTGTCGATAATTCCTATAAGGTGATCGAGTTTATATTTGCCGGCAAACATGGCAGCTTCCCAAATATTACCCTCATTGAGTTCACCGTCACCCATAGCACAGTAAACCCAGCGATGCCCCATATCTCCCATCTTCATGGCATATGCCATACCTGCTGCTTGGCTCAAGCCGCTACCTAGCGGCCCGCTCGTAGTCTCAAGTCCTGGCAGTTTAGTACGCTCTGGGTGACCTTGCAGCCGAGATCCATACCGTCTAAGGGTTAGTAGCTCTTTTTTGTCGAAGTAGCCTGCATGAGCCATAGCAACATACTGTACCGGTGCAATATGACCGTTAGAAAGTATGAACATATCTCGTTCATCCCAATCGGGCTTTTTTGGATCGTATTTTAGAATATCGAAATAAAGTGCTGTCAGTACGTCTGCCATATCAAGTGGACCGGCAGAATGTCCACTTCCTGCTTGTTCAAGCATTTTAATGATATCTTTACGAATATCATTTGCAATCTTCTCGAGTTGAGCAATGGTATATACTTTACGCTTCATCTTTTTTAACACTCACTTTCTTTGCTTAAAGTATACCATAAGCACTATAAGTAAAGTCTGTTTTAGGCTGCTAAGGCTTGGGCCAAATGAGCATATGCCAATGCTGGATCTTGTGCTCCGTGGATAAATCCCCCGACATTCAGCACCTCTATACCACCATCGGATAGCTGTCTGATATTATGCTCATTAATACCACCATCCCAGCCAAAGGTAAGTTCCTGATTGTACACCTTTGCTTCCGCAACCTTTTTGAGTAAAGTCAGGTCTGCAGTACTACCGCCCTGATAGCCAAGGTTGCCGCTGAATATCATTAGTTGCTGCACATGAGACAATATATCCGCAACTGAAGCAACCGATGTTTCAGCCAGCAAAGCAACACCACATAGGATATCGTGAGCGTTAATAACACTAGCAAACGCAGAAATATCACAATCAGCTTCAGCTTGCACAATTACCATACGAGGCTTCAGTGCAATTAGTTTTTCAAGGTATTCTTCAGGTCTCACATACATCAGATGTATATCACAAACGATATTTTCGGGTAACCAAACTTGGCTAAGCTCTAGGCTTGTATTGGGCGTAAATTTACCGTCCATAAGATCAATATGTAGATGAGCTGCGAAACTCTGGACTCGTTCTACTTGTTCACGGTAAATATGCGGATCTTGAGCCGTTATGGTAGGTGAAATAACTGACATATTACAATTATTATATCACCTTCGAAAGAGCTCTAGATACTGTCAAGTTCTTGGTTACGCCGCACATGCCGAGTGGCGCCAGAAAACTTAGTATTAAGCCATGCATTAATAATGTCATAGACGTTGTTCATGTCGCCATCTAACACACGAGAAGGTAAGCAAAGTACATTACTATCGTTATCAAGTCGAGTCATCTTGGCTTCGTATTCGTCCCAGATGACTGCCGCTCGAATACCCTTAACCCGGTTGGCTGCTATAGCCATGCCCTGACCCCCACCGCAAATTAAAATTGCTCGCGGGTCATTGTCTTCGCTACCGATAACTTTAGTCGCTGCCATAAAAGCAAACTGCGGATAGTCATCATTCGGGTCAAGTACCCTGTCTCCTACATCTTCAACATCTAGATCTTTATTAGACAACCATGCAAATATAGCTTCTTTGAGGTGAAAACCTTGGTGGTCTGATCCAATATATACCTTCATCTACTTATGCAGTCCTTTGCCTAGATCTACGGTCAGCTCTACGAGGCGGTTACTGTAGCCCCACTCGTTATCATACCAGGCAACAATTTTTAGAAGATTACCTCCAACTACATTCGTAAGTTTTAAATCTACAATTGCAGAGTGGCTATTACCAATAAAATCGCTGGAGACAAGTTCTTCATCCGTCACAGTCAAGATTCCTTGATAGTATGGTTCAGCAGATGCTTTTTTGAAGACAGCATTAACCTCTTCTACCGTTACATCACGCTTGGTTACTATGACAAAATCAGAAACCGAGACTATAGCCGTTGGCACTCGAAGCGACAAGCCATCAAACTTACCCCTAACACTCGGGAGAGCCTCGCCGACGGCAATTGCTGCTCCAGTACTCGTTGGAATAATATTATGTGCGGCTGCACGAGCACGGCGTAAATCTGTGTGGGGTGCATCTTGTAAACGCTGATCGGAGGTATAGCTGTGAATTGTCGTCATCATAGCCTTTTCGATCCCAAAGGCGCTTTCGACAACTGCAGCAACTGGAGTGATACAGTTAGTTGTACAAGATCCGTTATTCACGACGTCGCCAACACCTGCAATCTTGTCGTCATTCACACCAAGCACTATAGTCTCAGACCCCTCACCTTTAGCAGGAGCTGAGATAAGCACCTTCTTAGCACCGCCGCCCTCAACATGAGCCTTAGCCTTAGCTGGATCCGTGAAGAAACCAGTTGATTCTATAACCACATCAATGTCATGAGCTGCCCAAGGTAACTTAGCTGGTTCTTTTTCCGCAAAAACCAGAACTTCTTTACCGTCTACCTTAATACCGTGCTCAGTAGCCTCGATCGACTGATACCAGTCGTGTGCTGGATAGTTCGAATCATGTTTAAGCAAGTGTGCTAGCGTCTTATTGTCC
Organism: uncultured Candidatus Saccharibacteria bacterium; assembly: GCA_964632215.1. GTDB lineage: Bacteria > Patescibacteriota > Saccharimonadia > Saccharimonadales > UBA7683 > CAZWBG01. The sequence goes on from CAZWBG010000001.1 coordinate 273,865, forward strand.
GTTAAATCGTTGATCGCGACGACATCAACATCATTACGTGCGTGCATAATCTTAAAGGCGTTGCGACCAATACGCCCAAATCCGTTAATTGCAACTTTCACTTTACTCATCCCACCCCCTTCATTTCAATTGTCATTCTGAACTGAATTCAGAATCTAGTATGGCTATCTACCAGCATTATATACTGCTTATGCTCCAGATGACAAGTAGCGCAGTAATACAAGTGCCGAACGTTCTTCACTCACCCGACCATCTAAGCACATGTCATGGGCTTCATCCCGACTTACTTTTACAACCTCGATTTCTTCACCATCTTCAAGTTCCTGGCTTCCCTCTACATGGTTCTCTGCGACAAAATAATAAAGATCCCACTCCATAGTCGCCCCAAGCGTCGAGGTATGAAAGTGAGATAGAGTTTGCACGGTAATGCCCGCTTCTTGCCGAGCCTCTTCTTCAGCTTTTGCGATCGCTGGTATTAATACATCCGTACCGGATCTTAAGAAATCATTGTATTCACCAAGGGTATCGAACACCTTGCCACCAGGTAGACGAAAGTCGTAGCCGCCAACTTCTTGTCGGTGTTCGTGGGTCAGCAATATTTCATCTGTTCCAATTGGAATTATTAAACGAATGCCCGGTGCTCGCCGAGCCTTCTCGAAAGTCTTTTCACCATCCGAAGAAGCAAACTCCACTACCTCGACTATCTTGCCTTGGTAGGTAACAGTTTCACTCATATGGAATATTTCTCACTCACTAACCAATTCCCTCGAAGCTCTCTCAATGCTGCCACGATTTCGGTGATGTCACCCTCTGCCTTGAAAAGTGTGTACGACCCCTCTTCGAAAGGATTTGCATGTATGTGATACTGCCCTCTCTCCATACGAATTGTGTCTCCGTGGCTAAGTACCTTATCAAACGACCCATCGCCATCAAGATCAAAAACTGTCATCTTGCATTTACCAGATACCTGCATTAAGTTCTCAAAAGCCTTTGGTCTATTATGTTTCGATAGGGTCACTCCAGGGGGAATATACATTACTCCAGTTGTAAATTTCTCGTCCGAGTGGCTAAAACAGAACTCTACTTTTGTTTCCGGATCTCGCCAAACCTCAAAAGGATTCATCTTACTGCTCGTTCCAGCGGACTTGGCACTCTTCGATTATCTTTGTGGCGTCTTCTGTATTACCCCAACCTAGTACCTTGGTGCTACCTGGCTTCTTTAGATCTTTGTAGTGGTTAAAGTGATGTTCAATCTTTTGCTTCCACTGGTCGTGTAATTGATCGATACCCTGAATCTGGTCACCAGTATTTCTATCATCATCAGGCACGCAAACAATCTTGTGATCCATTTCGCCATCGTCTTCAAAGTTCAGCACTCCAATTACACGCGCCTTAAGATATACGCCTGTTGGAATTGGATCGTTAGTAATAACGAGTGTATCGAGTTCATCACCGTCTTCGTCAAGAGTTTGTGGGATAAAGCCGTAGTTAGTTGGTTTAGCGAAAATACTTGGCTCTACGCGGTCGAGTTCAAAAATTGCTAGCTTACGATTCCATTCGATCTTAAGAGTAGACCACTTAGGAATTTCAATAACAGTATTAATAACACCACCCGTAACGTCACCTGCATCTAAAATTTGATTAAAATCAGCCATTTGTTCTCCTTTATTTATTAGCTATTGTAACAGATTAAAGTACTATCGTGAAATACGAAAACTCTTGACTTAATAGTATGTTTAATGATATAATATGGTATGTCTAAAGTGGTTGAAAAGTTACCCTATTATCCCCGTGAAGTACTCGCAGAACGAGGTAGTATATTTGCTGAACTCTATTTTCAGGATCGACCTGAAGTGTCCGGCTTTGTCGTAGATTTACCCCAAACACGCTCCCACGAACAAGGAGTCTCACTCTCGTCGGATGGCCGCAAAGCTATTTTGAGTATTTCCGATTCAACCATCTTTCCAGCTGGAGGTGCACTAGACAACTACGGCCTCAGCCGAGTCGAGTCTCGCTATGATTCCGAGGGTGAAGTATCACGGCTTTTCGCCGATCCCATATTTTACTCCAAACTTGACCTCTATTCAAAAGATGCGACACCTGTCGTATCTTTTACCTTTGAGAAAGACCAGCAAGATGCCTGGGAGCTCTGCGATATTGAACAAACATACTTTCACTGCAAAGGTAAAATCAGCAGGGCGCAAGGGGGTGATCTTAACAAACATCCTCTTCAGCACCTAGAAGATAGCCTCGAGACAACCCTTTCTGAGTGGATACAAAATCAAGAGTCTACCCACCACGTTGGCTTCATCCGAGATCCTCGAGGTAAAATAGCTGCCCATCGCCCGCTTAGACAATGGGCAGATTTTAAGAACCTACAGCTCATAGTAGACCTTTATAAAAAACAAACTACAGAAAGTATCCTGGACGACGCAACACGTAGGCGTATACAAAACTACGTGAGCACTCCGCCTCATATCGCATCAGCTACCAAGAAAGGTCACGAGATACCACGGACAGATGAACAGGAACAAGTAGATAAAGACCCTATCCTTGGTCTTCTAAGAATATTCAAAGCGCGTGATATCTCAAAGTTTGTACTGAACTCTACAACCTTCAGCCTTTTATGTGGCGAGGTAGTTGAGGGAAACGTTGACACCGTGCGCCTGATTGGTATTGGTACAATCTTGGGAACAATCTCTGTTGAGCAAGTGGACGAAAGTACGTCTACATACAGAGCGGGCGGAAAGACAATTACTACCTCTGATCCTGAAGAATTTATCATTACACTACTACAATCTACACATCGGGAAAACGCTCGCAACCCACTTCGCCAACTTAGAGCTATGGCTGCAGAGCAACGCTTTCTCAACGACCTACCCGAACTCAAAGAAAAACTTGAGATTATAAGCAGAGCAAACGATAGCCTTAGGAGTCGGGCTTCACTCAGCAAAGCAAGACAACGACATAGGTAGAGTCTTTATTTGATGACTCACTAAGAGTCTAGGTACTGACGGATCTTGAGAGCGGCAGTAGCACCTTCGCCAACGGCTGAGGCGATTTGCATAGTCGCACCACTTCGTACATCACCACTGGCAAAGATACCAGCAATGTTAGTCATTAAATTCTGATCGGTTAGGATAAAACCCGTGTCGTCTAATTTTACGTCAGTATTCTTGAGGAAATCAGTATTTGGGTCTAAACCAACAAATACAAAGACACCATCAGTCTCAAATTCAACCTGTTTACCATCATGCGTGCCAAGAACCTTTGTAACTTTATTATCTTTTCCAATGATCTCGTCTGTTGATACACCCAAGTGTACAGTTATCTTACCAGCCTCTACAGCCTTGTCGAGTTCATGCTGCAACACCTCGCTGGCGCGTAGCTTAGAACGGACCAATAAATCAATGTGAGTTGTAAATCGTGTGAGAAAAAGTGCTTCTTGTACAGCAGAGTTACCGCCACCCACCACCACAAGCCGTTTATCTCGATAAAAGGCGCCGTCGCAGGTTGCACAGTAGTGCACGCCGCGGCCGTAATACTCGTCTTCACCAGGCACGCCAATCTTGCGATAATCACTACCTGAGGCGATTAATACCGCTTTTGCCTTATATCCACCATCTAAAGTAGTGACCAAGATATTTCCATCTGCCTGTTTTGTGAGGTCCGTTACTTCACCGTAACGAATATCAGCACCAAAGCGATTAGCCTGTGCTTCAAGCTGCTCAGCTAATTTAAGGCCAGTAATTCCTTCTGGAAAACCTGGATAATTATCCACCTGATCAGTTATGGCTGCCAAACCACCGATCACACCTTTTTCCAAAAGCACCGTACCAATATCCTCACGTGTCGTGTACACCGCCGCAGCTAGTGCCGAAGGACCAGCGCCGATCATGACAACATCATGTGTCTCTAACTTCGTGGGGGTATCTTGGTTCACGTGGTCTCCTCTGAATATAAAATTAGTCGGGTTAGGCTGCGAGCGCAGGCATTAACTGCCCTACATTATAGCCGACAATCACTGTCTGATCATCAGACGTATCATCTTGAACAACAGTTACTGGTACACGAATCTGTCCACTCAACTGCATAACCTCTTGGTGGCGCTCAGGTGATTCGTCGATATTAACTTCGCTGTAATCATGGCCTTTCATGGCAAGCACACGCTTAACCATCTGGCATTGGCCGCAGGTGTTACTTGTATAAACGGTGACTTTTTTAGACATTTCAGCCTTTCTTTATTTTTTATGTGCTTATGTTTAACTGTACGCCCCTAGTGTAGGTCTGTCAAGATCCTACGCTATATATGTTGTACAATTTACTGAGGAACTACTTCTATCACCTTAACTGTGAAGATAAGATCTGAGTTGGCTGGGATATCACCAGCTACTTGATCAGCGTAGGCGTCGGCTGCTGGTATAAAGATAGTCCGCTCACCGCCCTCCTTCACACCCACCAGACCTTGTGAGAATCCTGGGATAAAGTTCTCTGTGTTTGCCTGATAAGGCACACCCTCTGCATAATTGCTGCCACCTTCGAAGGCGGTACCATCGGTAGCTAGTGTACCGTGGAAGAAGAGTAGTATACAGTCACCACTTTGTACTTCGGTACCAGTGCCTACTGTACTATCCTCGGTTTTTACCTCACTGAGTGTTTCTGAAGTTTGATTCTGAGGTATTGCTGGTGCTGGATCAACTTTTTTCGTCTCTATTGGACCTGGGGCACACTTAGCCGCAGCTTCAGCTTGAGCCTGCGATTGTTGTTGTGCTGTCTGTTGTTCGGTTTGTTGGTTTTTAGATTCAATAAAATAGAGTATCGAGACTGCGACTGATGAAAATACAATCCCTACTATACCTATTAGAATAACGATGCGCTGAGCATTCTCTTTTACACGTGCCATAAATTTTTACCCTCCACCTGTCTGATTTTATTCAGGTTAATTCTCACTATACGCTCCTCAAAAACTCAAATCAAGCCTTGACTTTTCATACACTGTGCACTGCTTACGAGGCGGACATTTCATACTCTTTGAGCTTCTCTTTAGTCTTTGTATCTGTATGGTTTTGTAACTGCAACAGCTGTGCGTAAATACCCTTTGTATGAGCAAGATCTGCTGGAGCACCCACTTCGTCTACGCGACCTTGCTTAAGGGTTACTATGCTATCTACGCCCGCAATGGTAGAAAGTCGGTGAGCAATAATAAGTGTCGTGCGGCCTTGCATCAACTTCTCCAGTGCCTTTTGTACTTCTGATTCTGCTTTACTATCTAGGCTCGAGGTAGCTTCATCTAATATGAGTATCGGCGCATCTTTTAGAATTGCCCGAGCAATTGCAATTCGTTGTTTTTGCCCACCAGAGAGTTTAACGCCACGCTCTCCTACTAGAGTGTCCAAACCTTTCGGTAACTTTTCTATAAAACTCCAGGCGTTAGCGGCCTGGGCTGCGGTCCGAACATCTTTTTGGTTGGCTGAGGGGCGACCATAGGCTATATTTTCTCGTACTGTACCACTAAAGAGCGCTGGGTCCTGAAATACAACAGCTATATTTTGACGCAAGCTTTTTTGGGTTACGTTAGCAATGTCTTTACCATCAATCGTAATAGTACCTTCTTGTGGTTCATATAAACGCAGTAGCAAATTTGTGATGGTCGTCTTACCCTCACCACTCTCACCTACTAATGCTAGTCTGGTTCCAGCCTTTAGCTCAAAGCTAACGTCCTTAAGTACCTGCTGGCTATCTTTATAGCTGAAATCTACATGGTTGAACATAACATCTGCCTGTTTTACACGCAAAGTTTTTGCACCTGGTGAATCTTCGATCTCAGACTCCTCTTCCATAGCCAAAAAATAGTCTTTACTGTCGGTAATAGCCCGCTGGGTCTGGTCTACCAAGAAACTCATACTAAAAATTGGTAGCCTAATGAGTGCCCCGTATTGCAAGAACATAACAGTCTCACCCACACTAAACTTACCGAGAGCAGCCTGCCAGAAGATATACACGTAGACCAAGCCGAAAATGACGTTCAAAATTAAGCGTCGATAGATATCTTCTTTGTGCCACAATTTTGACTGAGGTCTGGTCAGCACAATGGTCTTTTTGAGCATTCTTCTAAAGAAATTTGACTCGGTTGTTTCGCTAGTATAGCTTTTGGTAACTTTAATCTCACTGACTACTTCTGAAAAACGGCCGCTCGCAATGTCACTTACTTCGTTAATATCCTTTTGATACACCTGCCACTTACTGCTCGTTCTTGTAGTAAACCACAGAAATACTGGATACAAGCTTGCGAAGAGAAGAGCTACTACCCAGCTATACCTGGCAACAATAATTAGCGTAAAAACAGTTGTTAGTAAGAACTGCAAAAAGTTGTTTGCGAACATGTTAATAAAAGCTGTGATACCTGTAATTGAACGACTGAGCCGACTAATGATCTTGCCCGTTAATTCCGTTGAGTAGTAGTTCTGGCTGAGCTTCAGCAGGTGGTCGTAGTACTTAGTTGAAAGGAAATAGCGCAGCTTCACCGACATAACATCACCGTAATACCCAGCAACATTACTTACTAATGTAGAGCCTGCCTCGCTCAAGAAGATGACTACTACTATCAAAATTATAGGTGCAAGCTTACCATTTCCGCCCACAACATCTGGTAGGCGGTCGATGGCGGCCTTGGTTAGAAGTGGCTGTACTTGGTTGAGCAATGCCAGTACTACTGATGCTGCCGAGACCACTACATAGTATGGCCAGAGATGTTTAGCAAACTTGAGAATCTTTATAATCTGATTCACTAAACGTGCTCCGCCTGCAAGGCTTCATGTGCCTGCCAAGTTAGATGCTTTATCAGCTCATTTACTTCAGAAGTTACGAGAGTCCTCTGAGTATCAGCCAGAGAGAGCCTGAAAGTAATATTCTTTTTAGTATCTGCTTCTTTTTGAAAGATGCCCATAGGCTGTAAAGTCCACTGAAAATCAACAGTCTGGAGATAGTCTCGTAGACACGCTTCTAATTGCGCAAATGATACCGTAGATTCTACGCGAAGCGTGATATCTTGTTCGGTCGAAGGATATTTGCTGAGCGCCCGATAGTTACTCTCGGGTAACTTCTGAACTGCTTCGAGTAACGCATCAAGTCCAATCTCAAAGCCAGCAGATTGTACGGGTAGCTTCAAGTTTTTTGCAACTTCTGTTTTATATTCACCGACAATACCCAAGAAAACATCAACCTCTTTAATTGTCACCAACGCTGAGCGCTGATAATCAAACGACGCGGTTACCGGAAACCCTGGTTCTTGCTCAAGCGGAACATAGATAAGCGTGAAACCGAGTGCTGAGGCTATATAGTCAAGATAACGACGGGCCATATAGTAGGCACTGCCTGTTGCAGATGGCTCGTTACTCGCGTAGCTCAGGGCGATCATATTAAGTTCACCTGGTAAGCCTTCTTCATCATTGCCGTGAACTTTATTGTGAGTTTTGTTCGGCTCAAAGATTGCAAACTCATTAAATCCAGCCTTGATGTTGCTGTGCACGAGATCGAGCAGACTTGGTGTAAGCGTCTGGCGGTAGTACTGCAGATCTGGCGAAAGCGCGTTTCTAATAGCGTATGAATTCTCGGATTTCTGCCCGACTTTTTCTAGGAGATTGCCATGTACAAAACTATAGGTAAGTACTTCATTCGCTCCAGCTCGACTAAGCGTTTCACGAATCTGTTGCTTTAACGCAAGTTTGGCTTCTGGCTTAACGGGAGCGATTGAACGACTAGGTAATTCAATAGGTAAACGGTTAAAGCCATAGAGCCGACCAACCTCTTCGACAATATCTTCAGCAATCTCAATATCCGTCCGCCAGAATGGAGCAGTGATGGTCAGAGCCTCATCATTTTCAGCTACACTAAATTCAACATTTGTCAGCAACGTAGTGATCTCTTCTACACTCAAATCACTTCCTAGTCGATCGTTAATAAATTTCGCAGTTGTACTAACCGGTTGGTTTACTTGTGGGTTAGAATTAGTATCCGTTAGCCCACTAGATACATGAGCACCAACAATTTCATTGAACATTTGTACTGTTTTATGAAGCACTGGTGCAAGCTGTGCAGCTGGCTGACCTTTAGTAAAACGAGTTACAGCATCGGTAAATAGGCCGTGTATCATACTGGTTTTTCTGATATTGTACATATCAAATGTGGCACATTCTAAGATGATTCTTTTGGTGCTTGCATCAATTTCTGAGTTAGCACCGCCCATCACACCACCCAGTGCAATTGGACCATCAGGATTACAGATTAAAACTGCATCTTTGTGTGGCTCAATCGTCTTACTATCGAGCAACGTCATTTTTTCGCCATCTTTTGGCCGACGTACAGTAATATCAACTCGACCATCTTTGGCAATCTTGTCAAAATCAAACGCATGCAGGGGCTGCGCCGTCTCAAGCATCATGTAATTAGTGATGTCTACCACGTTATTGATTGGTCGAACACCAACCCGTTTTAGGTAACTCTGTAACCAAGTCGGGCTCGGCTTAACCTCAATGTTATCGATAACCACTGCCATATAGCGAGAACACAAACCTGGAATCTGATTATCAACCTCAAGACTGGCATTCTCTTCATTTTTTATATTCCATTTTTCATATTCCTTGTTCACGTACCAGTCTGGGGACTTGAATGCTTTGTGCTGTATTCCCGCAATCTCACGAGCAACACCAAGCTGACCAAAACCGTCAGGTCGGTGTGTAAACATCTTATTTTCAATCTCTATAATGACATCATCCAGACCATATAGATCTTTAAAAGGCGTGCCGAGACTAACTTCTTCAGTGATCTCTAAAATTCCTTCATGATCGTCATTCAAGCCCAGTTCTCGAGGGCTTGCTAACATCCCATTACTGAGTTCACCACGAAGGTCTCGCGCTTCAAGCACGAAGAGTTCCTTCTCACCGTAACTTGCTGGCACAATCGCTTGTGGTGGAATCCAGGCTACTAGCAATCCTTCACGGGCATTCGGCGCACCACAAACTACTTGCACATGCCCGCTTTCATCACGGGCTACATCTTTCACTACGCCACCATCATCAACTTTGCAAATATTGAGCTTATCTGCATTCGAGTGCTTCTCGCAGCTCACGATTTTTGCCACTACAATACCTTCATAATGCTTGCCTAGCTCATCGTAGCCCTCAACCCCGCCTAGCCGCTCGGTAGCAAGTTTAACCAGCTCCTCTGTAGAAAGATCAATATCCGTAAACTGTCGTGCCCAATTTAAACTAACCTTCATCGTAAAATCTCCTCTAATAGTTCTGGGAATTCCTCTGTGCCAAGATCTTCAATGCAGAAATGTCCTTTATCTTGAAATTCTCGGTACTGTATATCATCAACTGACTCTTTAAGCATTTCCACACTTTTGTGTATTGCAGTGAAATCGTCCGTAGAATTAAATATATATAGGCCATCGTGAGTTTGACTGACTAAGCTCCGCTTTGTGTCAAACTTGAAGAATGTGTGATCGTATTCCTCATTGCCAAAACTAACACCCATCCATGGTGCTACTAGTATAACCTTATTCACACGAATGTCGTTCTCACTTAACCATCTGACCAAAAAACCACCGCCACAGCTATGACCAACCAAAATTGTCTCAGGTGTTATATCAAAACGTTCGAATTCTCGTTTCCATATTTCATATTCAGGATAATAACCACTAGGAACCTCTACGGCAACAGTGTGTATGTCACGAATTATTAATTGCTTACTAAGCCAAGGGAACCAATGGGAATTGCTGGCAGTTGGATACTTGGGACTGAAGAATTCTTCTTTTGGTTGCCAGCCATGAACTAAAATTGCATTCTTCATGTCTTCTTCTCCTTTAGCTTGAGTTGGAAGAAGAGGTTGTCGCATTCCATCTGAGCACTTGTCATAGCGGCAAGCAAACGTTCTGGTTCAATTTCGTGGAAACCAGGTTTTCTCCACGGATCAGCAATAAGATAGGTACCCTGTTTATTCTTACCATATAAGACCACACTGTGGTTAAAGAGCTTGCCTTCCAGATCGTCTGGTGTTGAGTCTCGCAACTTACTCTCATGCGTACTTCGGCCACCATCAAATAAAACATTATTACAGACGCAGATTAGTAACGGACCAGTCATGAGTGCATCATCAATCAGTTTCGTGGTCATATATGGGTGGATATAGAGACTACCCCCAGCTTCAAGAAAATCAATATAGGATTGCATATAAAGATCGGTCCACATTTTCCCAATGGAAGGTACCTTTCGATACTGCTTTGCAAGCTTCATGCGTTCCAGCTGAGCATTTGTATCCAACGATGCCCATGATAGGTCAATGACTTCAAAATCTGCTGTATGCATTTCAACTTCGTAACCCTGGGAAATACACCAAGTAGCAAGTCGCTGGTTAATGCTACCAAAATCTTCCCCGTTACCACCCTTCAGTACTGGTAGTTGCTCTATAAGTTGTTCGGGTGTACGTGTATCATCATAGGAAGAAAGAAGTATTGCCAGAGCTGCCTGACTACATGAATGGTTTGTCGGCTGATAATAATGAATGATCTCGTGTTTGGTGTGTAGCTTTGGGGTTGCTGGACTATTCATGCGAAGGTCCTTGTTTCAAAGATTGGTGGGTTTTGGGTGTAGTCAGTGAAGCGAAGCCAAATTGGAGTAATTAAGTAATACTGCTGTCCCTCATCACCTGCGAACCTTCTAGCAGCTGGGACATTCTCAAAATGGAACTCAATACGCTCCTGATACTGGTCTTTACTAATCTGCTCTGCTATTCCTTCAATCTGCACAGTCTTTGGAGCATCAAGACCAACCACCAGTGCAACTTTGTTATTTTCTGCAAGGTTAGTAGCCTTCCTAGTATTTTGGTTGGTTGCAACAAGAATTTTGAACTCTTCATCAACCGAGAAACCAACGGTTGCCGCTTCTGGGTGACCGTTCGCATCAACAGTTGCAATAACGCATGTTTCTAAAGTGCTCAAAAACTGCTTCGCGTCTTCGAGGTTCATTTGAATTGCCTCAAGAATGCCAACTTACCAGAGTTAAAGTGGCGGATATCTTCAATGTCGTATTTCATCATCACCAAGCGCTCTACACCACCGCCCCAAGCAAAACCGGTGTAGATCTCAGGGTCGATGTCGGCCATCTTCAAAACATTCGGATGAATCATGCCACAGCCGAGCAGCTCTATCCAATGTTCGTTGCTGCAGACTTTACAATCTTTGCCATCTTCGCAAAAAGGACAACTCAGGCTAAATTCAAAGCTGGGTTCAGTGAATGGGAAATAGAAAGGAGTAATTTTAACGTCAATTTCTTTCTCGTAATATGTCGTGAGAAAGAGCTTTAATGTCGCTACCAGCTGCCCGACAGTTACGCCCTTGCCAACATAAATACCTTCGTGCTGTGTAAACGTATGCTCATGGCGAGCATCAAGATCTTCATTACGGAAAACTCTATCCATCGCAAGCACGGCAATTGACTCACCACCTTCTAGCTTTTCCTCACGTTCTTTTAAAATTCGATTCTGCATAGTTGAAGTGTGGGCCGGTGCCACAAAGCCCTCTTCAGTCATGAACGTATCGTAGTCGTCTCGCGCTGGGTGATCTTCAGGGAAATTGAGTGAGGTGAACATATGGAACTCATCGTCTATTTCGCGCGAAGGCGAGACCTCGAAGCCCATTCGATAGAATATTTCACTAACTTTTTGCATTTCACGAGTGATAGGGTGGATAGTACCGTTTTCGGTTGGCAAGAGTTCGGGCAATTTGGCATTTACATCAAAAGGGGCCGTTACATCAATTGGCGCTCTACTATCTACTGCAGGCTGCTCGTCATTCACAAGTTGCTCGAGCTCTTGTTTTAACTGATTGATCGCCTGACCATATGCAGCTCGTTGGTCTTCGGGCTGTTCTTTGATCTTGCCATATAAATCTCTGAGCTCAGGAGCACGCAAAATCGAACGCTTATCCTCAAGCGTTTCCATCTTGGCCAGTAACTGTTCTTTGGTCTTTTGAATTTCTTCCATAATACTTTTACTTATTCTACCTTATTTTAATGAAAAATCCTCGCCTGGAGCGAGGATTGAGAAACTAGGTAACAGGCCTCGCTTTTAGCGGATTTCAAAAAAGTTAAAAAAGAGAACTTTTTGGGCCATTGACATAAGTATACTCTAAGCACTCGCTAAGTGCCATAACTGGCAATGGCGACATTTATACACCTTCAGTTTTGTGCCATGCAGATACTGCGCATATGTTGCAGCACCTTGGGCCGCCTCTTTCGTGTCAAAGGCGAGTTTTTCATGGCAAGGTAGATCTTCCATAAGTTTGTATTATGACTTAATTTCAACTTTTGCCGCAAGCGAATCTAAGACGGTCTTAGCTTCATAGTTATGGTAGTCTGCATGAGTTAATTTACCCGACTCATCAAAGGCAGACCAAATTTCCGGAATCCCTACTCGTGCATTGATGAGATTAAGATGTATCCAAGCTGCCACCAAAGCAAAGGCAGATTGCGAGTAAACTGCACCAGCCGCACCATAGCCTACGAAGGCTGCGGGTTTACCATTCCATTCATGATACAGATGATCTACGGCATTCTTAAGCGAAGCAGGATAGCCGTGATTGTATTCTGGGCTCACAAACACTACTGCATCAGCTTCATTCACACGAGCAGCCCATCTAGTATCTTCTTCCCGATCATAATGAGAATCTTCAACTTGTGACGCCAGCTTTTCAGGTAGTTCATATGAGAGGTTCAACTCTTTTAGATCCACCGAATCAATTTCGAAACGGCCATCTGTCTCAACTTGTTCAGTAAACCAATCGGCTACTTTCTTACCCATTCTGCCGTCACGGACACTGGCCAATACAACTAATAGTTTCATGAACGCTCCTTTTAAGCTTTAAGTAATTACTTAATTGTAGTGAACACTTAAGCATTTCGCAAGTGCTATAATATACATATGGCAAAAGATAATTCATTTGATATAGTTTCAGATTACGACATTGCAAAGGTTACTAATGCTGTTGAACAAACTCAGCGAGAAATAACTAGTCGCTATGACTTCAAGGGTACGAAAGCAAATTTAGAGTTTACCGATGGCACTAAGGCCGGCGTTACTATAACGGGTGATAATCAGTTTCACCTAGATAGCATCATCGACATTTTACGAAAGAAATTAGCGGGTGCAGGTGTGAGCCAAAAAATTCTTGACACTTCAACCGAGCCAACGGAATCGAATATGCAGATAACCTGGATACTTACGTTTAAAAAAGGTCTCGACCAAGAAAAAGCTAAAAAAGTTACCAAATTGATCCGAGACACATATCCGAAAGTAAAACCCCAGATCCAAGGTGAAGAAATTCGGGTTTCAAGCGCCAAGCGAGACGAGCTGCAAGCAGTAATGCAATTAGTACAAGAAGCCGACTTCGACTTCCCGCTCAACTTCACCAACTACCGCTAATTGTGGCTAAATGTTACTCTGTGCAACGCTTACTTTAGTAAATTTACGTTGTACGACTATTTACTTTGTCCTGATCGCTTTTCATCATCTCATCCATCGCTCGGTTCATATCTATGCCTTTTTCGGAAGCAATATACAGTACTTCGGCCAAGATGTCAGCAAGCTCATCACGAAACTCAGCCTCCAAAGCAACCTTGTCTTTACTATCTGCCCACCTGTCACCGGAAATTTGCAGCATAACTTTATTTAGACTACCAATCTGGTATGCAAGGTCTTGAGCGGCAACCTGCCATGTCCAATGACGTGTGCCTTGCTGATCGTATTTCTTAAAACTATTTTTAACAGCTTCTGTGAGTTCAGTAATTTTGTAATCGTTCATCTCTTAAGTATAACAAAAGGTACTTCACAGATAGAATTCGTAGCCTACAAAAATGGCCGACCTATGCTGCATATTTAATGCTGGAGATTACTTGAGTTAACTGTTCTATACTATAAGCACTATGAACGGGCAGCAACAAAAACTTTTAGATGACTGTAAGCTTGTGCTCAAGCTCAACGATCTCGGTGGCTGGACTCGCCCGGCACCTAATCTTTATCCTCATCAATGGCTATGGGATAGTTGCTTTATTGCAATTGGCCGACGGCACTACAATATTAAACGAGCTCAAAAAGAGATCGAGAGCTTATTCCGAGGTCAGTGGGATAACGGGATGGTACCTAACATCGTTTACGGTAAAGATCTTTACTATGCTGATAACGTTTGGGACAGCAGACGCAGCCCCAATGCACCCCGTGACGTTGCGACAAGTGGCATTACTCAGCCACCCATGATTGCCACTGCAATTACCAAAATTGGCGAATTGATGCCTGTGGTTGAGCGCAGAAAGTGGTATGCCAAGATGTACCCAAAAGTACTTGCCTATCATGAATGGCTTTACCGTGAACGAGATCCTCACGGCGAAGGCCTTGTGGAGCTTGTGCACCCTTGGGAATCCGGACTCGACAATACACCACCCTGGATGCATGAAATACGCAAGAAAGTAGTACCGCTCTGGATACGTACCATTCACACACTGAAGCTTGATGTAATTATAGAGCTCATCAGAAAAGACACGCGCCATGTTTCCGCTACTGAACGTACCACCACTGTTGAACAGCTCACTCTTTATAGCATCGCTCGCTTTTTACGTCGTAAACGCTACGATAGCGACAAAATACTCCCACATGCCTCAGTCTTAGTTGAAGATCTCACCTTCAACTGCATCCTCATTCACGCCAATAGAGAACTTATCAACATTGCCACCGAACTCAATATGACTCTACCGGGCTGGCTTTGGGAGCGGATGAAAAAGGCACCCCACGCCTTGGAACTACTTTGGAATGAATCACATCAGCAGTATTTCAGTAGAAATGCTCAAACCTTTAAGCTCATCACCGAGCCTAGTATTGCAGCTTTTATGCCGCTCTATGCTGGCACTATAAGCAAGCACAAAGCTCAACAATTAGTCGATTTATTAAAAAATAAATCCTACGACCTCCTATTTCCTGTACCGACTGCCCCAAAAAACTCTCGCTATTTTCAGCCAAAAAGATACTGGCAAGGACCAACCTGGATCAACACCAACTGGCTCATTATAGAAGGCCTACGTTCTTACGACTTTCACAAAGAAGCCGACGCCTTAAGACTGAGGTCACTGGAACTAGTTAGGCAACACGGGAGCTACGAGTACTTTAACCCACTAGATGGTAGCCCAGCTGGTATTCATCCGTTTAGTTGGACAGCTGCTCTCACTATAGACCTCCTCGAATCAAAGTTTGAATAGGCTAGTGTTGATGATCGGAGTGGTCATGATCTTCAGCTTGTGGCGCTAAGTCTTCCGATAACGCGTCTTGCGGCACCGACTCTTCGATAGCCTCCTGAGCTTCAGTATACTCAGACGTCTGCTGTGTAGTTTCAGATTGGTGATCATGCGAGTCTATGTACTTATGAGCAATAGTAATAGAAAGACCCACTACGACTGCACCAAGCACAAGTAAGAACGGGCGCACGTCGAACAGGCGCTTGTGAGCGGTCTGCCCATGAATAGAAGGGATGATATCGCTGGCGGCAATGTAGAGTAAGAAACCTGCACTTAAACCGAGTAAGATACCTGTCGGCAACTTTGTGTCACTCCCCAACCAAAACGTAAGTACTGCCATAAAGGTAGTAGCCAGAGCACTCAGAAGGTTAATGAAGAGGACTTTTCTACGGCTCAAGCCCTTATTGAGCAATACGCCAAAATCACCTATCTCCTGCGGAATTTCGTGAGCTGCCACTGCCATAGTTGTGATAATACCGGTTGGAATACTAACCAAAAAGCTCGCGGCAATCACGACACCGTCGAGCGCATTATGTACAGTATCGCCAATAATGACAAGGCTGGCTGTTGGATCGATCTTTTTATCACTGTGTTGATGGTGGTGATGGAACCAGTGCAAAAAACGCTCAGCAAAGAAAAAGATGATCATACCTATTAAAGTAGCTAGCAGTACGGTTCTTGGATCAGCTGCCTCAACCCCTTCGGCAAGCAGATCGAGAAATACTGCTGCTAACAGTGCTCCCGCTGCAAATGGCGTTGCATAACGCGCTAGCTTTTCAGCCCACTGCCGTTTACTTAGTAGAATTGCTCCGCCAAGCAGAGAGACGACTCCGCCAAGCAGAGAAAAGATGATTACATACCCATACGTTTCCATAAATTTTCCTTTTTATACTTAATCTTATCGTATTCTAAAGTGGTTATTTAAATTTTACAAATTAGTCGCAATTACTATAATAAATTTTTATAGCAAGAGGGTGCACGGGTGCGCCACCAGGTCACAAGACCCTAGGCACACACCGGCACTCCTCTCGTCTTCAGCAGTCAGGTGTCAGTTGCTGTTTGACTTGTTCTTGCCACCGCAACCGCTCAAACTGAACACTGTCAGTAGCTGGCATCGTGGAGTAGATGCAGCAATTCACTGCACCCCCTTGCACACCATGGGTGCGCAACAAGTACTCATCGATGAACTTACGTGCTGGGGTAGCGCAAGCCAACATCAAGTACTGGACCTGCATGTCCCACTCATGCTTGCCACCCACCATATCTGGCCTCACGACATACGAATAGAATGTACCTCTGCTCGATGACCTTTTTGCCGAAGCCTCGGCAATCTCAATTACTCCTGGCAACTCAACCTTCAGAGTGGCAATTACCTCCGCAAGCGCATCGTCAGGAATGTCGGCACCCCAACTCAACCGAGCCTGGTACCGATCAGCCACTAGCACGAAGTTGGGCAGAAGGCTCTCGAGGCCCTCCCATCCGAAGCGCAACTTTTCGAAACCGTAGAGCTGCGCCATAACCGCACCAAAAGGTGAAGCCACCAAACGAAATAAGTTTCGCCGTACGGCCTCACTCAACTTGGGTTCATCAACCTTCAGATGCACCGCCCCACACTCGCAGTGAAGTGATCTTGGAACGGCCTCATCGATGAAGTCGATAGTGTCATCACCGAGGTCATACCGGAAGCACTTGATCACTTCGGCAAGCTGCTCATTAGTCATTTCAGTGGGCAGCAAGCTATCCATTTCTCGCACGGCCGCAGCTGCACTGGGCATTGTCATTCTGACTCCTGTTGTCAAAGATTCACTAGCCAGGGTTCTGGCTAGCATCAGTGAGACCTACCTTATAAACTCAATCTCACTGATGCTAGCTACAACGCTCCTGCGGCCGTCTTTAAAGAAAACTTGTCATCGATATGGGCCAGTACCTCCTCGCCTGCCCAACTCTGCGCACTCTTTATGTGCATGCGTACCGCTCGTGCGTGCATGGCATCCCAGTCTCTATCTATACTGCTTATAGCATTGTATACGGCATCAAGCGCTTCTTTTAGCTCGGGTTCTGCCCCAGCAATATCAGCGCCAGTGCCACGTTCACGTTTGCGTACAAACTGGGAATACGGCAGTATGATGGGTGTGGTACCGATCTCCGACTCGATATAGTCAAGGTCATCCCGATCCTCTATCTTATTAGCTACAACTACTAAGGGAATACCAAAACCTTTGTTGTGCTTCACAAACTGGTCATACACTGCAAGCGACTTCTTGGTCGGTTCAACCATCAATGCAAGCGCATCTACTTTAGTAAACAATGTGGACGAAAACGCATCTGCACCTGCGGTCATATCAATTAGAATCAAATCATCTGCCTGGTCAACAAAGTGAGATAGCACCAATTCTATCGCGCCGTTCAAGCCGTGGTAGCATTTAACTCCCAGGTTACCCTTTGGTATCTCACCGGCTCCGGCTACACGCACCCCTTTATCACCTTCAGCAGTAAACGCATCCATGAACCAGGTATCTTGCATAGTCAGTAAGCGTGACCCTTCCCCTGGTGGGGTAGTCTTTTGCATTGTTTCTGCGTCGAAGCGCGGGTTATCACCACGAAGGTATTGTTTGATGTCGCTCAGTGCGTCACCCATGCTCTTTGGCTCCTTGATCACAGATAGTGCATTCATTAGGTGCTGGTTAATATCAGCATCAAATACTAAAACTGATCGATTTTGGTTAGCCATATGAAGCGCAAACAGCGAGCACACCGTCGTCTTACCGCTACCACCTTTTCCAACAAATGCAACTCTCATGAACATTACTATATGATAGCCAGTCAAAATTTTGCAAATTAGTCGCAATTTTGTATACTTTTGTATATGGAAGAAGATATTAAATCTACACTCAAACTATCCGGGCACAGTGCTACCAAAACTCGTCTACAAATATTCAGGGCTCTTGTACAAACACAGCCTGCCACCATGTCCCAACTTGTAAGAGCCGTTCTGACTGCTGACCGTGCGACGGTATACCGTACGATTGACCTTTTTGAAGAACTAGATATCGCCAAGAAGATCTATACAGGGTTTAAATTTCGCATTGAGCTAGGTGATACCTTTCAGGAACATCATCATCACCTAACCTGTCTGCGCTGTGGAGCAGTGAGTGATATTCATACACCTGAAATTGAACATGCTATTGCTCAAGTTGCCGCGGAACATAGTTTTCGAAGTATCCGCCACGATTTTGAGATCACTGGGCTCTGTGCCCAGTGTCAAAATATCTAGATTACCTCTATTGTCGATCACATATTTGTGATTTGTAACATATACGGTATAGTAGTAGCCAGGTATAAATCAATCCAAGGAGGATCCCCTTTATGAAAGTGAAAAATTTAAACGTACAACCAACAGCATTGTTGGCGGAGCTCGTAGGAACGTTCATTCTTGCTACGGTTGCCGTAACAGTAGCAAATCCACTTATTGTGGGCTTTACGCTTGTAGTACTCGTGTTTGCACTCGGTGCCATCTCAGGTGCGCACCTTAACCCAGCCGTTACTTTCGGCCTTTGGTCTGTGCGCAAGATTAACTGGGTTACTATGCTCTTTTACTTTGCAATGCAGTTTGCTGGTGCATTACTTGCGCTACTACTTGTAGAAGTATTTCAGGGTAAGCAGTTCGGTATCTCGTTCGCTAGCTTCGGCAGCCTTGACAGTAAAATATTGCTCGCGGAGCTCTTTGGTGCTGCAGCCTTCACCTTTGCAGTAGCTGCTGCGGTTCAAAACAAGTTTGCTGATGTTGCCAAAGCATTTACTGTAGGTCTCGGTCTGCTTGTTGGTCTTGCTATTGGTGGCGGTCTACTTGGCCAAGCAGCCGCTAACCTTTCGTATAATGCACAGGGTGAAGTTACATCACGTATCGCCAAGGTAGATGGTGTGGTTATCAACCCGGCTATTGCCCTAGCTGTATCTGAGCAGAAAGCTGAAAACCCTTATCAACAGCAACTTGGACAAACCCAAACTGAAACCAACCGACCAGCAAGCCGCCTTACACTTGAGGTAATTGTTGGTGGACTCCTTGGTGGTGCGATCGGTATGAACCTTTACTCACTCATCAATGGTGTTAACCCTTTTGCTAAGAAGGAAACTGTTGCAGCTCAAGTAACGAAAGTTTTCAAAAAAGGTAAGAAATAACTCAAAGCACAAGTCGTGACTGACCGCTCTGATAGCCCTGGGTAAAACCAGGGCTTCTCTTTTTATAAAGGATCTGCCAAAATATCTGCTATGTTGAAAATATTTATCTGCACCTCATTCTCTTCAAAAATTGATTCCAGCGGAGCTGTTCTGTCAGAACACCGAGCAGCAATAGAATCTCTTCTCGTGCTTATTACGAAGTTAGGTCATACTTACTTCTGTGCTATTGAGGATGAAGGCTGGCGTATTACCGAAGGTAACCCTGCCACCGAATTCAAACGGGACTTGGACCATATTAAAGAATCTGACATTATGATTGCACTGCTTGAGGATTCAATTTCTGCCGGCGTACAACTTGAAATCGGTTATATGCTTAACGAAATCGAGAAGGTACCTTCTAAAAAACTAGTCCTGGCCCACCCCTCTAATACTGAGCTGGCATGGAGCAACCAGGCAATTAGTACTCTACCAAATGTGAATAAGGTATCCTATTCTACAAACCAAGATATCATAAACCACCTAGCCTTACAGAATACTGCTTAGTCCTCTATGCTAGGTCGGTCGATTAGTAGAGGCTCAACCGATGGGGTAGTAGCAGCAATCTTCACCACGTCTTTATCTACCTTTTTTAGTTCTTTAAAGGCGTTGTTGTAGTGATTAACTGTTGTGCCAAGACTATTGCCAAGTTTACCCATTAACTCATTTTGTGCTGTAATGTGTCGTCCTAATTCGCCAACACGCTTTTGAATATCTTTGGCCTGTTCTTCAATCTGCAAGCTTCTGAGACCCTGCAGAACCGTCTGAAGATATGCCATAAAGCTTGTCGGACTCACAATAATAACGTGCTTTTCTTGGAAGGCGTATTCTATGAGATCTCGCGAGTTGGTAGCGGTTGTGCCGACTTTATTTATGAGTAGGTCGTAATAAAGCGACTCACTTGGTATGAACATAAAGGCAAAATCCATCGTGTTTTCATTCGGGCGAATGTATTTGCTTGTTTCATCGATTCGGTTTTTTAAATCTATCTTAAACTTCTTCACGATTGCTTCTTTAGTCGCTTTATCAGCCTCTTCAATTAATCGATTGTAGTTTTCTAACGAGAACTTGGAATCAATTGGTAAAACCTGATTTCTGTCGAGAAAAATAACAGCATCGACTGTCTCGCCATCTTCAAATTTGTACTGCATCTGAAACTTATTGGGTGGCATAACATTCTCTAGCACACTTTGCAGATAATATTCACCTACCACACCTCGTTGTTTCGGGTTTTGCAGTACATTTTGTAGTGTCTTAAGTTCATCAGCTACGTCCACTACCCGCCTATTGGTTTCATCTAGTTTAGTCAGACGCTGCGTGACATCGGCAATTATTTTAGCACTCTGTGCAAACTGCCTTTGAATAGATTCGTTAGTCTGGGCTTGGTTCTGCTGCAGCTTCTGGCTGATATTTTCCTGCAAGCTATTTTGTAATTCGTTGACCCCTTTATTTAAACTATCGAGGTCAGTCTTTAGCAGCTGCGTGGCCTGGTCATCTTTTGGAGCAGAGAGTTTTTGATTCAATACAAATATCACTACGCCAAAACCTAGCACCAAAAGTACAATGACCGTAATCAAAAGCATTTCCATACCTACAGTTTACTATACATACTAGTAATTGTGTTGGTCATAACCCGGGAACCAGTCTTGTTTGAGTTGGCTCTTATGTACACCAAATTCCTTGAGCTGATTTTCCATAGCATCTACCATTGGCTCAGGCCCTGAGATATATATCAGACTCTCACGCACATGCGGTGCAAGCATTTCCACACGAGATGCGTCTAGCCGCTCACCAACCACATAATGCATCCCGAACTCAGGGTGCAATTCATTGAGTTTATCAAGCTCTGCCTTAAAGACGATATCTTCGTCACGGCTTCCATACAGCAGCGTAAGCGCCAAAGGTGCGTTTTCATGATGGCGCTGTTTGAGTATGCTATGGAACGGTGTAATGCCAATCCCGCCAGCAATAAAGATTCGCGGAGCATCACTTTTAGTCCATATAAAATCACCGCCAAACTGATCTGCCTCCACTACAGCCCCGGTATCGAGCGAGTTCAATGCTTGTTTAAAGAGGCTCGGTGTTACACGAGTCGTAATTTGAATATGTTTCTCGTAAGGTGCCGCTGAGATAGTGAACATCCGCTCATTCTCAGCTGGTGGCAAACCAGGCAAAGTGAGGCTAAGATATTGTCCAGCCTGCCAGGTGAGCAACGATTCTGGCTCAAAAATAAAAGATACAGCGCTACCTGCTTCAGTAAATTTACGCACAAATTTCAGATTCATGGGCGGCTCCTTTTATATACCGAGTATAGTCCAAGAGTCAGTATATATCATATACTTTAATTATAACACATATTGTTACCTAATGTCAAGTATCGTATCTGCCTGCCCTCGATGCTTCTAGTGTACTAGTTGACAATATAAACTTTAGTCACTAAACTATTAAATGATTCATGGAAAACAGTACGCAACGAATTCAACTACTCGAACAGCTCATGAAGGCCATGGGCCAAGTTCATCGGCATATAGCCACAACACGTGATACTTTTCTAGCAAAGTTTGAACTTACCCGCCCACAGATAGAACTACTCTTCTCTCTTAAGCACGGCCATCACTCCACTGGCGAGCTTGCCCAACTGTTCAATGTAAGTTCATCTGCGGTTTCACAAATGGTCGACCAGCTAGCTGAGAAAAGCTTGGTAGAGCGCATTCGAGATGAGAAAGACAAACGCATTACCTACGTTCAACTCAGTAAAGAAGGTGCGAAAGCCTTCAAACAAATCCGTACCCACTTTACCCAACACCTCAACGAACGTTTTGTTGGAGTTACCAACGCCGAACTTGAGACATTACTCACCGTTGTCACAAAGATTACGAAACAAATTGAAAAGGAAATGAACTAAATGGAGAAAATAAAAGCACGCGTCAGACAAACTGGTATTTTAAAGTGGATGCCGCTCATTGTACTGAGCCTGGCGCTCATGATTATTGTAATTGATACAACGGTACTGAATGTATCTATTAAGGCGATTCTTTTTGATCTTGATACAACAGTCCAGAACATTCAGTGGGTCATAACAGGATACTCCCTCACACTAGCCGCCTTAACCGTTACCGGTGGACGCTTGGGCGATCTCTTCGGCAGAAAGCGCATGTTCATTGCAGGTGCTCTTCTGTTTGCACTCGGGTCCCTCATTACCTCTTTTGCGCCAGATATTGCTTGGGTAATCTTCGGTAACGCCTTGATTGAGGGCATTGGTGCAGCGCTTATGATGCCAGCTACCGCCTCTTTGCTCGTCAGTAATTATAGCGGCAAAGATCGTACTATTGGTTTTGCGGTGTGGGGTGGTGTCGCAGCAGCCGGTGCAGCACTCGGGCCAATTGTTGGTGGATTCCTCACCACACACTATTCATGGCGCTGGGCATTTCGTATCAACCTAGTTGTAGTTGTATTTTTACTACTCGGCTCGTACTTCATTAAAGAAGCTCGCGATAAAAGTGAGAAAGCTGAATTAGATTTTATTGGTATCTTCCTCTCCGCGGCAGGACTTACGAGTGTGGTGTACGGGCTAATCGAATCTAGTACCTATGGCTGGTGGATGGCAACGAAAGACTTCGCGATTTTCGGGCACCCATTCGCACCACTAGGACTTTCGATTACCCCTATAGCCATTGCAGTTGGTTTACTACTTCTAGCCTTGTTCGGCTGGTGGGAGTACCGCCATGAAATTAGGGGCCACACTCCACTTGTCTCATTAGCCCTATTTAAAAACAAACAGTTTACCGCTGGAGCAGCTGTTACTACCCTCTTGGCACTTGGTCAGACTGGCTTAATCTTCTCAATCCCTATCTTTTACCAAAGCGTGAGTGGACTGGATGCTTTCCACACAGGCCTCGGGCTACTACCCCTTTCGCTCGCAGTCATGGTCGGAGCACCGCTTTCTATCAAGCTGGTTAAAACATTAACCCCTAAGCGCATTATTCAAATCGGCTTCCTTTGCATGATACTCGGAATGACCTACTTAGCACTCACACTTAATGTTGCCAGCAACGTCTGGACACTCGCACCTGGTCTGGCCCTGTATGGCTTAGGTATGGGTTTTGGTATGAGCCAACTAGGTAATCTAACTCTCTCTGCGGTTAAGGTTGATAAATCTGGTGAAGCATCTGGCGTCAACAGTACACTACGCCAAGTTGGTGCTTCGTTCGGTTCAGCCATCATTGGAGCCGTTCTCATTACCACACTTTCCAGCACGCTTGTGAACAAGATTCAAGCTAACCCGTTCATACCAGGAGTTGCTAAGCCCGCAATTTTAGCTGGGGTAGCAGAAGCTGGTTCTAACATTGAGTTTGAGGCACCAAAATCACATACTGATATTCCTGAGGGTATCGCTCACCAGATAGCACAAAATACGCATGAGGCTACAGTGGATGCAAGTCGCCTTACTCTTTGGCTTACCGCTGGAATTGCCGTTGCGTCGCTAGCACTTTCGGTCATCTTGCCTAATATCCGCAACCTCGAAACAAGCGAAGATGTTAAGCTCAGCTCTGGGCACTAATCTGCTTTTTGTTGGGCCATATAATCCCAGGTTAGCTGTAGTCGGGTTGCGACATACCTGCAGAACTTACAGTTAGGACTATTTTTGGGCATCACCTCTTGCTCCAGTAGGTCTTTGATCTCTTGAATCTTAGGCTCAACCCAGTCAGAGTTTCCCTCATAAGGAAACACATTGGTTCGGAATTCTACTTTATTAAAAAAACCGTCTATCGTTGCGTCACCGTTGGCGTACACAAAGTAGCCAACATTACTAACCTTAAAGTCTAATTGTCGTAATAACCACTGATAAACTTCCATTTGGCGGCGATACACGTCATGCCAACCCCCGAGTGTGTCTAGGTCGGTGATTTCTTTGTTCTTTGCCGTTGCTTTGTAGTCAACTACGAGTAACTCACCTGCTGGTGTCACCCATAAATCATCGATGGCACCAAATATAACAAGGTTAGTTGGTTGATGCTCGTACTGTATGCCTACAAAGTTCTCTCGCCATTCATTGAGCATTTCGTGCGCAAACGGCTTGGCATCAACCTTAAACTCAATTTGCCATGGATGCTGTTCACCTTTTTTTCGATATGTATCAAACTCAGATTTCAAAAGTGTATCCACCGCGCTATTAATTAAAAAAGGTGGGCCGTCAGGTCGTTTAATACCCTTAACGGTTTCCAGCCAAAAACAGCGTGGGCAGTCAATATACAGCTCGATTTTGCTTCGACTAATACGAAAAGGTTTCGTTGCTTTTTTGTTATATATCCCACGATATCCAATTTGTCCCATACTCATCAGTATACCACTACCAACTAGGCGCTAAACTTGTTATGCTTAGTGTATATGAGCAAAGAAAAAATGAAGATCGTGATAGTCGGTGGTGGTTTTGCTGGTATTAAAACTGCTCTACTACTCGCCAATAAGCCACAGTTTGATGTGCAACTAATCTCGAACAACACCCACTTTGAATACCACGGCGCTCTCTACCGAAGTGCTGTCGGGCACTCTCCACTTGAAGTAGTTATCCCACTGAAAGAGATTTTTGCTGATGCCAAGAATGTTGAACTTATTTTAGATGACGTAACTACTATAGATAATAAAAAACGACTACTATCTTCGAGTACCGACCACGTATACCCCTACGACAAGGTAATTTTAGCACTCGGCAGTACCGTCAACTACTTTGGTATTGAAGGACTCGAAGATCACACTGAAAACCTTAGCACCATCAGTAATACTATTCGACTGAGAAAACATCTCGTTGAGTTATTTCAAACAACACGTAAAACACCCGTAAGAATTGCGGTAATCGGAGCAGGACCATCTGGAATTGAACTTGTAGGAGAGCTGCAAACTTTTGCTAATTTTATTGCCAAAAAATATAATATCAAACCCGTACAGGTGCAGCCATTACTTGTAGAAGGTTCAGGTAGGATACTGCCGAGTCTTCTGCCGAAAACATCTGAAAAAGTGACTCGACGCCTGCATAAACTAGGGGTTGAGATACACCTAGGAATAAAAGTTGAGTCTTGCAAGAAGAATGAACTCTGCCTGAGTGCTGGAAATCTCGGTGCGGATAGTATTATTTGGTCTGCGGGAAGTAAGCCGGTAGGCTTCTACGAGCAGAATCCAAGCGTTTTTGTACTGAGCAGAAACAGTAGGGTTGAGGTAGATGAATACCTACAGGCTCGTACACAGGAAGATGCTTTTGTACTCGGCGATAATGCCAACACTCCCTATAGTGGTATGGCGCAGACTGCCCTGCACGATGCTCAGTTTCTAGCTCGTAACTTGCTACGAGAAGTATCTGGTAAGCCACCAAAGAAATATCGGGCAGTTCGGCCAACCTATGTTGTTACAGTTGGTAATAAATGGGCAGTTGTTCAAAAGAATAAAACCATTACCAGTGGCTATCGCGGTTGGCTGATACGTCGTCAAGCTGACCTTGCAATATTTAAACACTTCAGGCCTTACGAGCAGGCTATCAAAACATGGCGACAGGCTCAAAGAATGTCGGATATCTAATCTAGTCTAGTTATGTATCCTGATTAGTGCTATTATTCTTAAACTATTAGTTTAGTGAACTTTTAGCATACCGATGCTGTTCTTAGAATTAGCTGTATTTTCCGAGTTCACTGCAACAAAAAACTCTCCCAGTAGTATATAGAGCTTATGTTTTAAAATATAGTTTACAAAAAATAAAGTAGATTGTACTATGAAATTAGGCAATGGTGGTATGCCATTTTACTAATAAAAGGAGGGTACTCATATGGCTGCAACTGCAACCGCAACCCAAAACCAAAACGTTCAACTCATAAAAACATTCATTATTGCTTTTGGTGCAGTGCTACTTGCACTTCCAATTGTAACCGTTATTACAGCTTCTATTGTACAGGCACAATTTGGTGGCCTCGTACATGCAGCTGCAGAAACACCAACAAGCCAAGTCAACAGTCTTGCTGGTCCAAGTTGTGCTATTCCAGCGGAAGAACAACAGGCTAACGCTCAAGAAAAAGCAGCTCAGGCCAATAGTGGTAACTTTGTTGCGAAAGTTTGGAAATCTTTGCCAGTGATAAACCAAACAAACAACAGTACTTCAAACTCAACCACTACAAACACGTCTAATGTTGAGATTAAGAACAATGGTAACACGGACAATCGCTGGAGTGGTAACACTAACATCGATAGCCGATTTAGTGGCAACACACTAAGTCTTACCGATAATCGCAACAGTGGTAACACTAACACTGATAGCCGACACTACCAGTACACTAATATTAGCGACAATGGTAACACCAACACCGATAATCGCAACAGTGGTAACACTAACATCAGTGATAACGGCAACACTGACAATAGCAACAGTGGTAACACTAATGTGAATACAAATGTAAACACAAACATTATAGCTACGAGCGACAACGACGGCATAGATCTTAACTAAGATATTTTTAGCCGCAGGCATCGTACACGAAAGAGCCCCGTTCACTCGGGGTTTTTTCATGCCGTGATATGATAAGCACAATGCGTATTTCTAACTTTTGGCACAAAACGCTCAATCGTCCTTACGTGCTTCATAACACAGCTACAGGTAGTGGGCCAACTGTTATCTTCTTGCACGGTATTGCCTCTTCTTCCGCTACCTGGAGCAACCTAGTGCCACTCCTAAGTCCTACGCATCGCTGCATCACCATAGATCTTCTCGGTTTTGGTGATTCGCCAAAACCTGCTTGGAGTAAATATACTATTAACGATCATGTACGAAATATCAGAAGAACCATCCTAGGCCTAGACCTCTTGGAGCCTTATATTCTAGTTGGGCATTCGCTGGGCGGCCTGCTCGCCAGCCGATATACGAGTTTGTATCCCCATGAGGTTTCTCAGCTTATTTTACTAAGCCCGCCAGTCTACCTTGATCCTAATCATCTACACACCAAGTGGGCTAAAAATCTTACCAACGCCTACTTGCGAGCCTATAAATTTTTACGAGCTCATAAAAAATTTACACTACGTAACGCCACATTTATATCCAGACTCTTGCCAGCAAATCTATTTGTGATTAATGAAGCCACCTGGATTCCATTTACCCGCTCATTAGAAGAATGTATTGAGACACAGGCTATCTTAGTAGATATAAATAACGTATCTGCACCGATAGAAGTCTTCTACGGTACGCGCGATCAATTTATTGTGACCAGTAATCTAAAGATGCTTGGCTCGGTACCTGGCATTACTATGCATGAGCTTAAGGGTAGCGACCATGTGATTCGTGAACCATACGCCCAAGCAGTTGCAACTTCAATTGCCAGCAACGAGAAGAAGCCAAGGAGTTCAGCTTACCAGCCACCACCACCTCCGCCCCCACCGCCACCACCAGAGAATCCGCCTCCTCCAGAAAAACCACTGGAGCCTGAACTTGTGGGCGATGAGAAACCACCGGCTGAGACCGCGCTAAAGTCGGTGAGCATACTGGAAAATACGACTGCACTAAAGGCACCGTTACCGACGTACCATTCTGGAGGTTCGGAGTAGAGATCACCCAGTTGTTTTGACCACTGCTTCTCTATACCGAACAACATAGCATAAGGCAGTAACTTTTCATAAAGTTTTACAAGTTGGGTATTATCGCCGACATCTATCTTTTGAGCAGTTGTTGGTGCTTGCAAAAATTTAATTCGTTCAACCTCAGCAAGCTGCATGTACTCTTTTAAACCTAGTAGCTGCTCTTTCGTAACGACGCCCTCAACTGTACGAGCTGGCATAATTCGACCGAATATCAACAGAATGATGCCGGAGATGCCAATTCCTAAGGTTATAAGCAGCGCTGGAGGAAAGAATAATAGTGGCGTAAACCCAATAACTAAAAGTGCTATGCCCCACCCAATATATGAACCTCGAGCCTTTTGAGGATTTGTCTTAAAGTACCCTCGCTCTACCACTCGTTGGTTCACGAAATTTGTGAGTGGTTTAACCTCTGTGTATAGCTTACTCTTCATGTTACTCAGATTAACTTTCGACCCTACTTGGGTACTATCTGAAAAAACCATATGCATCACCTTATGCTCTTCTGGCGAAAGCTGGTCGGTTACTTTTTGGATCTCAAGTTCATATTCCTTCTTTGCATTTGGCTTGTCGGGGTTACTTACTTCATATAATTTCAAGTATCCAGCAATACAAAGACCCAGTAATGTGGCGGTGATGGCACTTGTCCGCATCGTTTCTCTAATGACTATCTCGGCCAAAAGTGGGTTCATGTCTTTTGGCGGGACATACTCTGGAATAATAATTCCCTTACCCTTTGGGTCACGCCCATCTTTACGCCATTTTCGCCACATCAGAATCAAGACAAGTAAGGGTAGCCCAAGCATAAGCAAACCTCCAACTACAATCGCTGAAATTACAATCCACAGTGGAGTTTTATACGGTGTAAAAGTATTTGGTGCAAAACCTAATACGAAGCTTAAATTCTCATTCGCTGCCAACATCTTGTCTGAACTTATAGTTATCAGTATTTCGTCTCTACTACTCGCTCGGCTTACGGTACAATCACTTGCACTACTACCATACGAACCAGTGAAGCACTTTTCTCCCTGAAGCGTTGAGACAATATCTTGAGGAATATGTATACGAGCAGTGGTCTGACCAAATGGCTGTTGCCATTGGGTACCATTTACGTTCCAATACCACTCGTCGTGCTCATCGTAAAAAGTAACAACGTTACGCTGCGTATAGGTAATAACATACGTCTGCAGGCCATGTACATAACGGTCTTTATCACCAATCTGAAGTATTAAATTATCATTTTCAGAAGTGGTGCTATAGTTCTGGGGATCTCCTGTTTCATTCGTTACGCTCTCTACCTTTAGGTTTGTGTTGTTCTTTTTGTATTCCTTGGGTAGAGCTCGCCTAATTCCATGATTCTGGTCATATTCAGGAAACTGGACCTGAATGACTTCGACAGTCTTAAGCTGAGAAACATTCTTGTCATCTTTATTTAGATAATAATCGGCAGTAAACGAGGATACCGTGAAGTTATCTGTAGTAGATTGTGCACGTAGATGAGGAGCGACTGATAGCGACACCAGAAAACTTACGAATATAGCGACGAGTACTGAAAGTATTATTTTCTTTGGCATCTCGTCTAAACTCCAATATCACGTTTTGAAAATAGAATTAACGAGATAACAACCGTAATAACAGTCACGCTAAGTAGTACTAATACATCTCTTAGCTGTAAGCCTGTTTTTGCTAAAGCGCTCGTATTGTAATAATGAAAGAGTGAGATGAAGTCGTACGGCTCAAGCCACGACACAGACTTAGCAAACGACGAGAGAAAATAGCTGCCAAAAGCTACAAATGAACCGATAAGTATAGTGAAGCCACGACTACCCGTCGCAAAACCGAGCGCAAAGGTTACGCTCCCAATAGCTAATGTTAGTAAGAAACACATCAGTGTCAAATTAGCCAAGCTACCCAAGGGGAAGCTCTCATGTATAAGCCAAATGGTTCCTACGGTTGAAGCAAACAGTGCAAGATGCACAAGTGCAAATATGCCAACAAGGGTGAGCCATTTTTCAAGCGCAATCCGACTACGTGAAACTGGTGCCGCAATGAGTTGGTACAGCTGTCCGCTCTTTTCTTCCGTAACCGTTAGTCCTACTCCCAACACCACTGCCATAATAAGCGTTAAGAGCGGCACACGAATATCAAAAAGTTGACTACTCACATAACCAGATATGGTATTAAAGCTGCTTGTATCACCCACAAATGCCTGTAGCTGCGTTGGCACATTAGCAAAGAGCTGGTTAATCGATTCGTCTTGTTTGAAAGAAGGGAAAAAGATAATAATCAGTACAACCATAACAATGACTCCGATAACCCAGCCAAGGGTGAACCATCGCTTGTCGTAGAAACCTTTGAGCATAATATTCTTAAACATGAGTGGGTACTTCCTTATTATTGTAAAGTTCCAAGAACATATCGTCTAAACTTGCCTCTTTAATCAAAACATCGCTAACAGGCTGCATCGCGAGCCAACCCAAAACCTCTTTAATTGGTTCGCTGGTAAGAAAACGGATACGTTCTTTTGTCTCTTCAAGGATCTCTAAGTTTTTAAAATGTGGTAGATGCATCGGCTTCGTACCAGTTTTACAGACGATAGTAATGTCTTTTTTAGACTGATTACGCACACTGTTCATATCTACCACCTTCACTAAACTCCCTTCGCGCATAAAACCGACTCGGCTACATATCTCTTCTACCTCAGAAAGAATGTGTGACGAAATGAATACCGTTCTACCCTTGGCGCTGTGCTCGCGAACCAGCTCATAAAACTCATTTTGCATGAGTGGATCAAGTCCTGAGGTTGGCTCATCGAGTAGTAAAATATCTGGGTCATGCATAAGCGCCGCTACGAGGCCAATTTTTTGTTTATTACCACGAGATAATGTGCGTATCTGTTGATGCAGCGTAACACCCAGCCGATCAGTAAGTTCACGAGTTTTCTTTGCAGTGTCAATCTTATATAGATGGCTCATAAAATCAAGATACTGAGCTCCGGTAAGGTTATCGTAGAGTTCAAAGTCACCCGCTAGGTAGCCTACCTTTTTATTGATCTCCACGCTATGTTTTGTGCTCTCAAGCCCAAAAACTCGTACCTTACCACTACTCGGGTGTAGGAAATTCATAATAGTGCGGATAGTTGTGGTCTTGCCCGCTCCGTTAGGCCCAAGAAAACCAAAAACTTCTCCAGGTTGCAGCTGTAAGCTGATGTTTTCGATACCCCGAGCTTTACCATATCGCTTTGTTAGATTTATAAGCTCTAGGGGTGCTATTGAAGTATCATTTTTCATATAGATATATATTCTTTTCTTGATTTTAGTATAGCACTTTTTGCTTATGCTGTACCTTAATTTCCATGGTATGGAGCAGAACAATGACTGGGTACATAGCTACTGCTACTAGCAAATTAGCTTGTCGAACTATTGGTTGAACTAATTAACTATCTGCTTGTGCTTCCTCTGTTTGCTCACGCCGTGTTAAGAAGGGTCTCATGACGATCGGCGTTAAAAAGAAGAGTATAAATGCTGCCTGACCCGCCCAGAGTGAAGCAATTACTACACAAAAGGAGATTGTTATAATAGCCTTATTACGTGCCGCGGCGTAATCTTTATGCTGTTTCGTTAAACTATCTCCATAGAGTCTGTTTTTACTAGTAACTGCGTAGTGCCACTCCCAGCCACCTATGACTGCCATGACAAAGAAGTTGATTGGAAAAAGAACCTTCCCCAAGGGCAGATATGAGTACGTGCCTGCAATGCTGGTAGTAAAAGGAATGAGTACTACAGCAAAAAGACGTAGTGTATTAATCATCACGAGGTGTCTATCAGTTTTTGTAATATATTCAAACTGTCGAACGTGCACTGCCCACATACTACCAAGTAATAGAAAGCTGATGGTGAAGCTAATGAGATTTGCTTGCATATTTGAAAGAGCTTCTAGTAATTGTCCATTGGAAGCCGCTGAACCAAGGTCCGTTACCTTAAGGTCAAGTACCAACAGTGTCATTGCAATTGCAAACACCCCATCAGTCAAAGCTTCAACGCGTCGAGTTGATAATAGTTGAGCTTCTGGATTAAAACGTATCATGACAACTAGTGTAACAGATGCCTTGCTTTATCTAGAAGTAGCCACCTGCGCCTCGCGTAATACAGTAAAACCCAATCAGTGCAAAAAATATTGCCGTAATCATATTGCCCTGACGCTGCATAATCTCCGAGAGACGCGCTAGTAGGACATCCCCCGCCCTGCCGATGAAGACCACGAGTACAATCGGAACGAGGGCTGGCAACATAGCGAACAAGATCATTAGCGTAAGTACTACTAGCCGAGTCGACAAAGTTGCGCCGTGGCTAGAAAGTTCTACAGCAGCTGGTACAAACATTGCCAGGGTTGTGACGTTACTCAACATCAAGCCTATTCCAACGGCAAAGAAGCCCGCAAGGGGTAGCGCCGACTTTTTGGCACGCTTATCAGCCTGACTCTTCTTCTTACGCTTAGTAAGATTGCGCCAGGCGAGCCAAAGCAGAAGAAGTCCAACACCAATATGTAGTAAGTCACTACTGTGTGAAGAGATTCCTTTTTGTGCGCCTATGTGAACAAGAAAAAAGATGACAAAACCCACTAAGCCAATAGACAGAAGTGCCCCTAAAAAGAAGCTGGTAGCCTTGAGTTTGGGCTTTTGTCGTGAAGAAAGTATCAGGATCGTCGTCACGAATAGTAGCGGACTGATCGCCGCACCAAGCATATATGGAAGAAGTGAGCTCAACATAATCTAGCGCTTAGTATACGCCCAGACCTCTAAAAACCAAATTGTCTATGCTTTACCATAAAGTAGACGTAGAAATCAGAAAATTGTATAATACTAATCTATGAGTTACGAACTTGCTGCACTCGATAGAGAGATGTCTTCGCCTGAAGATGATACATTACCACTTGGTAAAATTGTTGTAGCCAATACCCTTGCCCAACTGGAGCAGAACTGGCACCTTTTACAGTCCCTCAGCGTACGAGAAGAATTGCTGCAGAGTTTTACAACACTTGAAGAAGCTACTGTGAATATACGAGATGTCGGTGCTGAATATAAGCAACTCTGTATCGTGCTTGCCTATGATGTTGTAAAGGAAAAACTCTTGCGCCATAAAGCCATGCTCAAGAGTGGCAAAGTAATGCTACATGATCCCAACAAGGCGGAGCCAATATGGGCACCCATTAAGTTTTCTGAGAAAGAAGCATTCGATGGATATTTTGATAGCATACAAATAGACGTAACGGGTTTTGGCGCTGACTTAAGTCAATCTCATGAAACAAAAGAATTGTGCGAAAACCCACACCCCCTAGCAAGCATAGCGGGCGAAGAGATATTTGCAGCCCTAAATGAACTCACGAAAGCTGCTGCCTCTATGGCCACTCACGAAATGACCCCGGAAGATCAACTCGCGCCCAAGCAAACATTACTCTTAGAGACTATCGTGCAGAAAACCGCCCCCAACCCCACGCTGGAGAGAAAAGCTCGAAAGATCATACAAGCTATAGAAAAGTTTGCGGACGGTGGGGCTACGCGCACACTAGCTGAGGCTATCATGGCTCAAGTAAAGGTAGAGCATACAGCCGTTATACACACCCAGCTACATGAGTTAATCTGTACCACAAACGCCGAGACAATCGCATCGATAAAACGGGATACCGCCAAAAAGATACACCCCGCCACAGACTCAAGCTTAGCAAAGAAACGCAAGAACAATCGTTTAGGTGCTCCCGTAGACCAAGAACACCTTCCTATACCAAAAGTGTCTGAGATGAATCACGAAGGAAAGTTACGTACAGTAGGAACTCACCAATTTACTTTCCCGTGGCTTCGCGAAAAACAAACCCCGTTATACCAATTCACCCAAAGTGGTGGTACGGTATGCGCACTTGACGGTTCAACGCCGCACCTTAACCGACTCTATAAACGAAACATACAACAAAACCCAAGCCTTAACGATCGTATGTTTAAAATTATTCAACTACAGCTGCGTCGACTAGCCGCTGGTATTATGCCTTACGAAAGTGGGTCCGGTGTAAGGGCTGTTGAAGGTATTCCTAAACTACACCGTGATAATTATGAGCATCCCTTCGCTGGCCAATCTGTGTGGTATGCAGCCGAGCTTGGCGATGTCGGCCCAAGGCTATACTTCACTCTAAAATCAATGGGTGAAATACTCGCACCTGGGGCTGATAGTCCTAGTATTACTCCAGATACACTCTGTATGGTTATCCTCTCTCAGGGTGATAAGTCAGTTCAAATTGCGACACTAAAGGCCCTGACTGACCAAAGTCATAGACACATCCGCCAGCACGGGGCAGGTCAGATTTAGTCTCGTTACTCACAATACTTTTTTAGGTCATACAAAAAGTGCAGCCAGTAAGACTGCACTTGAAACAAACGATGTACATAAAATAAGTACGTTACTTTTTTGAGTTCGTCTTCTGGTACGCTCTACGGCCCGAGCTTTATGCGCTCATATCTGGGTTTGTAGACGCCCTATCTGGTAGGGAGAACAAAACTGTAAAACAATATCAATTTTTAGTGTTAACTGTTACAAAAGAGAAATCGCTTGTTGTATTAATACTAGCACACTTCTCTAAATTTGTCAAGTCTACTTTAGCTATCGAAGCACTTACGTGGTATTCAAGCTAACACCACAAGATGTTATGCAGTTGCGTATATTCGTCGAAAGTGGTAAAGTGACCTTGTTCGTACACATTTACAAGGGGGAACTGTGTCTCGATGGTTGTTTGTTAAGCTATTCAACATAGTAGCAATAGCTAGTCTTTGTGTTGCGCTGTTTTCAACATCTCTGGGGTTCATGATATGGGGCTTTACCCTTGTCTTCTCTGGATTCAATGCTGATACTACGTACTTCGAAGTGTACAGTAAGACATTTACTGTCCTGTGGATACTTGTCGCAGTTGCAATACTAGGAAACTGGGTCTCACTATATACAAAGGCTCGACACCGACACATGACGTTCTGCATGATGTTCAAGGCTCAAGAGTACGACCTCATGACATCACCAGACTTTAACTCCTGGAACAGCGGCAAACTCGAGGAGCTCATCGAGCTCGAAGAACAGCTACGCAGATGAATTGTTTCGTATTACCCCCGCTAGGACGTCCCCGCGACAGGCTATCTTTAGCTAAGCAGCGCAGTAGCAGCTCTCCTAGTCTCGAGCCCTATACCTATTTGAAAATTAAATAGGTATAGGGCTTTTACTTTTAGAGAATTTAAATCTGACAAGTGACCGAACGGAGTGCGCCATCATTACGGCTATAACCTTCAGGTGGTATCAAAAATGTTGCTTCCGTAACCTCAAGTTGCTCTATGTTTTTAATGATAAATAATTTCCAACTTGGCGCATCGGAATCTTCGGAGCCCTCAATTTGGTAAGCTCGCAATACCTCGTTACCGGCATTAGAGACACCTGCGGCAACTGGAATTGCCACACGGTGGCTACCCTCGTAAGAAAAGCTAATATAATGTTTGTGATGAATAGCATCGTAAAGATTCATAACGCAAGCATAGCAAACAAATATTAAATGCCTCTTAACTTTAGAACTTTCTAATCCTCTCAAGATATAAATTGTGATTTTTACAGAGAAATACTTGACTCATGAGCACTAAATATGCTATAATAAGAATATAGGGTTGTCGCGTTTGTGACAACTTATTTATTATGGCTGAATGGAATCAAATTTTGATGGGAGTCGAAAGGCCTGAAACAGGGCCTTATACTGAGGCTGACAGAAAAACCCTTGAGCATCAAGCCGCCCAGCACGTGGCTTACTTGCTCGCCTACTACGGTGAGATAGATACCGAGGTAGAAGTAGACAACGGTGATTGTCTTACGGTAGATGAACCAAAAACCTACAGTGGACTCAGCCTAGATCCGCGTCACCTTGAGAAAGATCATCAGTTTGTAATCGGACAATTTCCATACGAGCCCAACGGCTTCCGTACCGATCCGGGTGTTCACTCGATCTCTGTAGACAACGAAGACGACGACCCGTTATTTTCACTGACTGTCTACGATCCAGTTTTAAACCATGAACCACCGATATCCATGCATAATGGCACACCGCTGGAGCTGGCCAGTTTGGTTGAGGTCGTAGATGCGCTTAAAGTCCTGCGCACAGAACGCCAAGCATTCTCCCTGAGAAATGAACCTCCTCACGACACGAGTGCCTACCCGATCCCAGCCACCGACCCAGCCTTCGAAGCAATAATCTCCCAACTAATCTAATCGAGTAATTAAACTCCCTCTATAAAGGTTTCGATATAGCTAGTAAGTTTAATTTTTATCTTTTTAATCATAGTGTTTCTCTCTAAAATACTCGGCTTAGCTAGCAGTACATCCCCAAGATCGTGATCATGCGGTAGCCTGCTACTTGAGAGATAACGGTCTATCAACTGTTGTGTCTTTTCGCTATTTAAGCCTTCCTCTTCACATAGCTGCGAGAAGGCTTTAAGCTGCTCCTCACCCCAAAAAGTATCAAATGCCGTCTCTACATCACTAGGGTCATCAACCTGTGGTAAGTTAGTCTGGATGAAGCGCTCTATGAGTTCACGCTTACTACGAAGAGTGGGGTCGCTGGACATCGTATCAGCTATAGTCTTGCTGAGTTCACGTTGTTTCTCCTCATTAGCACCAACCATACGACCCATCAAACCTAATATATAAGTAACATTCACTTCATCCCGACGCACAAGTTCAAGCTCAAAATCTACATCATCCAGAATTGAGATCTTCTCTCTTTCGTGATCTATTCGCACCTTATCGTAAATATCAAGATATTTACCTTTGAAGTTCTCGAACGTCTGTTCGGTAATAGTAGTATCGGTAAATTTAAAGTCCGCAAAAGAAGTGAGAACATTCTTGAGACGTAATATCTCACGAAAGGCTCTTACAAACGCCAATTCTTCCTCTTCAGACTGAAGTGCATCTACATCTTGCGGAGTCAGTGTGGTACTGCGTAGACTATTCACAGCTTCGTTAAATCGTTTCAAGTATTTACCGTAAGGCTCAACAAAGATCTCTTCACGCGCATTTTTATTAGCAAATAGCTCCAACGCGTCGTCGGTTGCTTTCTCTAGGTTACGGAAAACCACGATATTACCCTGTGATTTAGTCTCATTCAGTATTCTATTAGTACGTGAGTAAGCCTGCAGCAAGCCGTGGTAGCGCAAGTTTTTATCAACATAAAGTGTATTGAGTGTTTTGCTATCAAATCCCGTCAAGAACATATTTACAACGAGCAGTATATCAATTTCACGAGCCTTCACTCGATCAGCAATATTGCGATAATAGTTGTAAAAACTTTCGCTATCTTTGGTTGAGTAACTTGTGCCAAACATTTGGTTGTAATCACTTATATAACTCTCTAACTTGTCCCGTGAATGTTGGTTAACATTATCGAATAGGCTAAGTTGAGCATCATCATCAAGCAGACCGTCAGCGTCTTTATCTTCTTCATTTGTGCCATAGCTAAAGATAGTTGCAATCTTTAGGTTATGACCATCGATCCCCTTTTTACTCTTGAAGAGATCGTAGTACTTGGTGAGCGTGTCGACATTGCTAATAGCGAACATGGCCGTAAAATCTCGCGCATGAGTCTTACGGTCATGATTGGCAATGATGTAGTCAACAATCTTTTCTATACGCTTAGGCGATTCCATCAACTCTCGAGTATCGATCTCTTCTACTTGAATATCTATGTCATTAACACTCTCGTCTTTGGATTTATACTTTCCCACATACTCAACTGAAAATTTCAGAACATTCTCATCACGGATCGCATCGGTAATGACATACTTATGAAGACATTCTCCAAATAAATCTTTGGTTGTTCTCTTGCCCATGGCGTTGCCGCTAGCATTGTCAGCAAAGATAGGTGTGCCCGTGAATCCAAATAGCTGGTGGTTAGTAAAGTACTCGATAATTCTCTTATGAGTTTCACCAAACTGGCTACGGTGACACTCATCAAAGATGAACACGATCTTCTGATCTTTGTGAACGTCCATTTTGAGTGCATGCTTTTCTCGGCTAATGGCAGTGTTGAGCTTCTGAATAGTAGTTACTATCAACTTCGTATCAGGATCGGCAAATTGCTTCACCAAGTGCTTAGTGTTGGACGTGCCATCAACACTTCCTGCCTTGAATCCATTGAATTCACGAATTGTCTGATTATCTAGGTCATTTCTATCAACTACAAAGATAACTTTATAGACACCCGGGTTATCAATCAGTAACTGGCTGGCTTTAAATGAGGTTAATGTCTTGCCGCTACCGGTAGTGTGCCATATATAGCCACCCGAGGTACTATTTTTAACTTTATCGACAATTGCTTCAGCTGCATAAAACTGATACGGGCGCAATACCATGAGTGTTTTGTCTGTCGTAAGAACGGTGTATTTAGTAATCATTTTTGCTAAATGACACTTTTCCAGAAAAGTCCTCGTGAACTCCTCAAGTTCAGTAATTTTATTGTTCTCTTTATCTGCCCAAAAGGAGGTGAACTTGAATGATTCCTTTTTAGTATTGTTGTAGCCGACAGTATTAGAGTAGTACTTGGTATTATTGCCGTTGCTGACAATAAACAACTGGACATACTGGTAAAGGCCATACGAAGTAGCGAAACTGTGCCTACGATAACGATTCACTTGATTAAAAGCCTCTTTGAGCTCAATACCACGACGCTTGAGTTCTATTTGCACCAAGGGCAGGCCGTTGATAAGAATCGTCACATCGTAGCGATTTTCATAGCTACCCTGCATGGTGACCTGGTTAGTTACTTGAAATCGATTCTGACACCATGCGCTCATATTCAAGAATTCGATGTTCTTACGTATACCGTCATCTCGTACCAAACTCATCTTCTCTCGAAGTGTCTGCGCCCGATCAAAAACACCACCTTTATTAAGATGGTTTAAAACTCTCTCAAATTCACCATCACTGAAAGTAACTTTGTTGTGCAACTCCAGTTGAGCCTTAAGGTTAGCAACCAGATCCGTCTCATCAGGTATATCAACCCGCTCGTATTCCATCCCCTCCAGCTGGGCAATCAATTCATTTTCTAGTGTTTGTTCAGATTGCGTGGTCATAAGTTTGCTACCTTTTTAACTTTATATTTTCCAGCACCAATGACCTTGTTACTTCCTCTTTCTGTCATAAATACTTCTGCGCGATGCATACCGTCGTATTTCGCAGTTTCGTTAGTGTGTACAAATTCATTCCCAGATGACCTACTAAGCAAACCGCCTCTAACATCTTCTGGTATTTTCGCAGGATCATTCGTAATCCGCCAGCGCGCTGCTAAATCTCGATCCGAGTTCAGCTCTCTATGATTTGAAACTGTAAACTTAATTTTTACTGGGTTCACAAATTCCATACCACGCGTGATTAGCTTATAGAAGTGATTTGAGTGATCAGATGTACGTATCTCGTATTCACTGAGGCCATTTTTCGTATCATAAGCCAACTCGTTCGCCCTTAAAGACTGCATCTCTATTGGAAATTGATTTTTATCCGTTGGAAATTCTATCGACAATAATAATTGCATATCCTCTAGCGTATCAACGGACATATTTAGTAGTGCTTTTTTGAAGCTACTCAACAATGCTAGTATTTTGTCTTTGTCTGTGACCTTCTCCACCAAATTTTCAGTTAGATCGTATAGACCGTTTTTTGATCTAATAGTTAGCGCATTATTACTACTTGTTAAAACAGACCTGGTAATATTGAGCGCTTCGACCGAGTCGGCCTCCCAGTTTCTCGACAGCAACGCAATATCAGCGTCGTACTCACCAGCTTTCCCGTTTTTTGATGTGTGTTCAGTCAACGGCTTAGTGGTCGTGCCAGTTGCAAATGACCCCTGCATTCTCACATCTATATCATCAAAAATAGTCCGCGCTGTACTCAATGTCGTATCGATCCGATTTTTCTGTGTTTTAGTTAATACTAAACGCTTTATGAAATCTTCAAAAATCGTATCAAATTTGGATCCGTTCATGTCTTAATCCACCTCGTTATCGTGTTCCAACTCGATCTAATCGGATTTAGCCTACGACGGCAGTCTTTTGCGTGCTTTTGTGATATATCTAAAGTATCGATGCGCCTACCTTTCGGGACTGGGTCGGATGAGTACCTCAGGGGTTCCGCCCATGCGTCACGAAACATCTGTTCCGTGTGCGTTCGAAAATTTTTCACAGCATACCGATAACTCACACCCATCCAATAGCTATCAACCTCCAGAATAGCTTGGTGATTAGACATTTCAGTCTGGTTTTGGTGCATCAACGCGACCAACTCCAGTTTACGATCCTTATCGTCTTTAGGACGGCGGAGAATCATGTAGTAGAGTTCTTCTCTATCCGAGATAAGAGTTAAACCTTTCGAGTATAAGCTTCTTCTTTCATCCCTTCGCTTTGTATAATAACTGTAAATTACGCCAGCCAATGATGATCCAACTAATGCTGTCGCGAGTGATAGTAAAATAGTCTCTAGACTCGTCATACAAACATCCTCTGCAAAAGCGCTTTTTTGAATTCCTTCGCGCTGGCTAGTTTGGCTTCTTCTAGTTTGATTTTGTCATCTAATGCGGATAGGAAGTCGGCGATTTTTTGCTGTTCTTCGTCTGACTGCACGGGTACTTTAAAATCTTGTAATGTTGAAAGTTTAATATAGGGCATCGAGCCTTGTTGTTTTTGTGACTCCGCAAAAGTCTGAAACGCCTCTTTCAGATAGATGAATAAATATTTTGCTGGAATCTTAAAATCTTGCAGCACGTAAGTTCGCTGGTATGCTTCGAATTTTCCCTTGTAATACGTGCAAAGTCCCACTTCACCGTTACCCGCAATCATAATAGCTTCGCCATCAAAGCTATATTCATCGCTATATGTATGTTCGCGGGCGCACGTAAAGAACGGATACTCTCCTTTTGGATTGCCTTGATTTACATCTTTCTTGCCTGTTTTTATCATAACAATATCTGCAAGCTCTTTCTCTTCCCAGTCAGGATACTGATTGCCATTTGCGTCCTTGAAGCGAAGCTTGCCAGAAAATAGCGCTTGCATGACGCCTTTTTTGTACTCATGCATAGCAGCCACCTTGGTTTGGATAGAAGTCAATTTGCTGTCTACCCCCACCATGTAAT
The DNA here is from genome assembly GCA_964632215.1 of uncultured Candidatus Saccharibacteria bacterium. GTDB lineage: Bacteria > Patescibacteriota > Saccharimonadia > Saccharimonadales > UBA7683 > CAZWBG01. The sequence goes on from CAZWBG010000001.1 coordinate 315,216, forward strand.
CTGCAATTTTTTGCTGTTCAACTTCACCAGGGACGCCAACTTTAATTTTCTCTATTGTTGATTTTGACAAACTCGGCACACCAGAAGCCTCATTCCATTTTTGCCAATTAATTTTCTGAAAAATTGCGTATAAAAACTCTGGCACTGAGTCTTTATAGCCACGCGTATAAAACAATGTATCGACTGTCCAGAACTTACCGGTTAAGAACTGGGGCTTATCAATTGTACCTTTACGGCCTATACCGATGCTTTTACCATCATAAAGATAGTCATTCACATACAGCATCAAGCCACCCGTGCCATAAACAGGTACTTCACCCTTGTTGAGATGCTTATAATCCCGACCACTACCAATCTCTAACATGTCACCAAGTTTTTTAATTTGCCATCCATCAGTAAATTGCGGAAAGCGAAGTTCTGGCTCTCTTTTAGGTATCAGGCTCATGTCGTGAATTCCTTCAATGTAGAGATCGTGTCGTCTAATATGAAGTTGTAAAACTCGTTAATTCTTATATTCGTAGGTATATATTTGCAGCCGGATACTCTCGACTCAACAAACTCCATTTTTTTGATGGTCAATCGAGGCACACTTACTGATAAGTCGAGCGCGTCATGCTTTCTATTATTCCATTCTTTAACAATCAAACTACTCCTGACTCTACCATTGTACTGTGGATTTTTACTCAAATAGGACTTAAGATTTCTAGAGGCACTACCACCTTGAGTAAAGGCAAGTATGAACCTGAGTGCTTCATATAGCTCTGCAGTGTCATTGATTACGTTATTCACACTTCGTCTCAGTGACATATTGCTCTGACTAATCATATTATTATCGTAATATACTTCTTGCGTAAATCTATCTTCATATGCCTTAAGATGTAGCTCTTTTAGAATTTCTTTGTATATATCACCTGCGCTAGATAAGGCTATTTCAACTTTACGAACCTTATAGTGTAAGGAGGTCACTTCCTGATAGTACTTATGACTTTTATCCAACGACCTAGGCACTAGTCTACTTGCATAGTACGGCAGCCTTACTAGCACGCTATGGTTAATCGTAACAGCAAGAGAACGAACGGATTCTTTCTTACTTATTTTTGCGGAAATATCCATAACCTCAAAACGGCAAGTCTATGCCGAGTCCTTTCGTATTACTTCATCCATAGTTTTACCGTTGGCATTTTTCCAGGTTGTCCAGGCGTTTATGTTACCGCCTACACAGAATCCTCCAGCATGGTTAGGACTTTTGAAAGTAATGTTCTCGGTAAGCTCATAGTTATTATCTTCTCTCTGTTGAGCCTTTTCGGCCAGTAAAGATCGGCGCTCAGCTGAGGCGCTGGGATATCTGACAGGAAATAGCGGGCGTTCAGTACCATCAATAACGGAGCCAGCGAGTACCACAAACCGAGAACCCCTAAACTGCGCCTTGGCGTCTGTTTTCCTAGTTTTACAGTACCAGACATCGCTTACATCGTCTTGTTTAGTTGAAAATAGACTGAAACCTAACGACTGAGCAATAAGTGCGATGTCTTCCAGAATCATCTGCAAGCTGTGGAGTTTGAATTCATGAATGTTGTTACGAGATGGAACAGTTTTATTGAGCACCTCCATAGCTGCGGTTGCTTTCGCCTTTTCTACTGCCAAAGATTCAAGATATTTAATATCACTTTTTTCGAGACTATTGGTAGTAGAGACTATTGCAACAGCCGTATCCCAGAAGTCTTTATTCTGGTCGTGATTCTTTACACGGTCATAAAAATTTTCTGCTTCGCCAATATAGACTTGGTTCTCGCCAGAATTAATAAGTAAGTATAGAGACGGTTGTCTTATCCTACTTTCATCCTTGATGTCGTTGAGTTTAATCCTCGGTACCACAAAAGCCTTAACTGCGCTTTCAGAAACCTCAATAATCCGTACCCCCTCAAGAGTGGCATCAGGCAGATACATTTGAATTAATCTAGGCATCATGCATTCCTTTTTCTTCGAGTTTCTTCTGCTGCTCTTCTTGCTCAATGAATGATTTATACTGCCGTGTAGCAGCATCTATGAGCGCCTGTACACGTTTCTCTTTTGTTTTGCCCTCACTAATAAAGTGTGCATTCAGGTTTTCAAGATTTGCCAGGATTACCAATTGCTGGATAGTTGCGTAGTCACGCTGGTTCTTGCCACTCTTGGCAAGCCTTGGGCTTGCTTGGCGCCATTCGGCAGCCGTTTGCCCAAAGACAATTTTGTTAAGTATATCGGCTTCGTCAGTGTAGACAAAGATTTGCTTTGACTTAGTGATGTTTAACGCTGGCAGTAAATCATTCTTAATAGAATCAGTGTGTAAACGATAGTTAACGCGTGACAAGTAACGGTGTGAGTCCCATTCAATAATATGCTGTTCTTGAGCCTTGAGTCGCTGGAACTCAACGATAATCAACAGCTTAAACTCTGGGCTCAGCCAAGTACCGAACTCGAAGGCAATATCTCTATGCGCATAGGTACCACCATACCGTCCAGCCTTGGCAATAATTCCTTTGGCGTTTACAGATTTTATCCACTGCTTCGCAGACAAGGTAAACCGATTCAATCCGGCTTGGTTTTTAATTCCCTCGAATTCGAGGGAATTAAAGCTAGGGTTATTTAATTGTTCCCAAACACCAAGAAACTCAAGTGTGTTTTTGTTACGCAGCCAATTGTCTATAACTCTGTCTGCACCGTAAGTTTTTGCCATGTCTGTTAAATAGATATAATCTTCGCCGTTTATCTTGGCGACATTAATTGCGCCACCATTTACATCCATAGATAAGTTGTTAACTGGCGTCATCTTACATCTCCAAATGGTGACTCTATACCCAACTCATCGGTATACTTCTTGATCTGAGCGTCGAGTTTAGTGGAATCTTTGTCAATCTTGCGGATTTGAGCCACCACTTCGTCAAGGTCAATTTCTTCCTCTTCTTCGAACGTATCTACGTAGCGTGGGATATTGAGGTTATAGTCATTCTCAGCTATCTCTGCAAGCTTTGCCGCGTAACTATACTTGTCTTCTGTTTTTCTTTCTTGATACGTTGTAATGATTTTATCGATATCTTCAGGACGCAGATGATTCTGATTTTTACCTTTTTCAAAATACTTACTTGCATCAATGAAGAGGACATCTTCGGGATGTGTTCGACATTTTTTAAAGACCAGGATACTAGCCGGAATTGATGTACCGAAAAAGAGATTAGCCGGCAAGCCGATAACTGCATCAAGATAATTTTTCTGCTCAATTAAGAATTTACGAATATGACCTTCGGCTGCACCGCGAAAGAGTACACCATGCGGCATAACTACTGCCATGGTGCCATTCTCATCAAGTTGGTAGATCATATGCTGAATGAAAGCATAGTCCGCTTTACTTGCTGGTGCTAGCTTTCCATACTGCGCAAAACGATCATCGCTTAGGTGGATTGGGTTGGCTGACCAGTTGGCGCTAAAAGGAGGATTCGCCACTATGGCTTCAAAGCGAAACTCTGCGTGTTGTGGGTGCTCTAGTGTATCTTCTTGTTTGATATCAAAATCGCTGTAGTGTACATCATGTAAGATCATGTTCATACGGGCTAGGTTGTAAGTGGTGTTATTCAGCTCTTGTCCGAAGAAACGATCCACATGGCTAACATACTTTGCCACACGCAGTAAAAGTGAACCTGACCCACATGTTGGGTCATACACGTTCTTAAGTTCTTTCTTGCCTGCCGTGACCAATCGAGCGAGAATTTGTGAAACTTCTTGTGGAGTGTAAAATTCACCAGCTTTTTTACCCGCACCGCTCGCAAACTGCCCGATGAGATACTCATATGCATCTCCCAGAACATCGATCTGGGAGTTCTCTAGCTGAAAGTCAATCTTATCCAAATGTAATAGAACTTTGGAGATGAGCTCATTACGAGCGCTAACCGTTTTACCAAGTCTACTGGCGTTCAGATCAAGCTCTGAGAAGAGCTTATCAAAGTCTTCCTCGCTATCTGTGCCCATCGTGCTAGATTCAATGCTATTTAGAATTCTCTCAAGGTCTTCGTTCAAGTCTTCATTAGTTGCACTATGTAGTGCTACGTAGTGGAATAGCTCGTTGGGCTTCAGGAAATAACCAAGTTTATCTAGTGCTGCTTTTCTAACTTCTTCAATATACACATCAGCGTTCTGTAGGTTATCATTAATTCCTTCATAGGTGATATTATCGGCTTCTAGTAGTTCGTTCGCGTAGAGTTCAATCTTCTCAGAAAGATATTTATAAAAAATAAAACCCAAGATATAATCCCGGAATTCATCAGGATTCATCTTACCTCGAAGCTCATTAGCAATATTCCAGAGCTGAGTTTGTAATTGTTTCTTTTGATCTTCTGACATCTAGCCTCCAAATGCTAAATCCAGCATAGCATTTTTATATCTGTTTTGAAATTAAATCTAGATTAAAATTGGGGTTATTTTTTGTTTGTTGAGATCTGGTATACTTGGGTGTAGGTGAAGGAGCTTAAGTTAATTATGAGAATTTAGCATCCAATTTAATTTTTGAACCAATGTTTGTAACTGGAAAGGATGTTTTGTATGGCAAAAGGTAAAGGTAAACCTGGCCGCGAAGTTAGAAAACCAAAGAAAGATAAGTAGCTCACCGCTATTTCAGTGTAGTCGCCTATTGAAGGTCGAAAAACCCCGCTCGTACTGAGCGGGGTTTTATATAAAAAACTAGGAGAATAACAAGTTAAGACAGGAGACCGCGTGAGCACACGATCTCCTGTCTTAACTCATGATATATCTATCTATAAAAGTTCTTTGGAGTAAATTGATACTCAGCACAGGCTATCTCCTAATTATACTATTTTTAGTATATAAAGTCAACTGCTCCAATACGCCGTGTCTTTAGCTCAATTGAGTAGGAAGGTAACTAGACTCAAACTGCGAGTTAACGTCAGCTAGGCTAAAAAGAGTAAAGATGGTGGCACCAATCACAAAAATGATTGCTGCGATAACTAAAATAATCAGATTACGGCTTAATCCCCACTTTTCTTCTTCTGATTTTATCACCTTCCTCGCTTTAGTTACCTTTGTAACTTTGGTGGACTTCGGGATATTTGCTGTTTTTGCCATAAGCCCTATCATACGCTTTTTACTAGAGAGGAGGCAAGCACTACAGCGAAACGCTCCACAAGTTCGACCCTAGGTTCTTGCAGAAAGTGGAATATAAGCTTTGCTTTTTTTGACCGATATATTAGACGATGGGGCTAGAGTAGTAAGTGGTAATGGCACCACTAACTCGTATGCGGGCAGTGCTTTATAGGCCAACGTAGGTACCTCGGTGGCGACTTGGGGAGGGGTAGGTGACGTGGGCACACTACCCTGCTGAGCCTCTGGGTGGTGCAAGCTGATAAATAAACTCAGCAGGAATGTTATCGCAGTTATAACCAGTACTCCATTGAGTATCTGATCTACGTACGTGTGTACATAATAATTCTTACGCATGCCTCGCCTCCCTGACTAATGCTCAGTCTAGCCCATCTCGCAAAGAAGTTCTGTGAGCTATTTCACACCAAAGTATGATCTATCTCACGATCAAGACATGGCCTAGAGAAGACTAGGTTTTGTTTTGACGCTTTCGCTTGTTTGGGTCAATTTCTCGTTTGCGTAGGCGCAAGTTTTTTGGAGTTACTTCTAATAGTTCATCATTTTCGATGAAATCGAGACACTGTTCTAGGCTCAGTGGTGTTGGTGGGGTCAGTTGGACTACACCGTCAGATGATGTGCTTCGCATATTGGTTAAATGCTTTTCTTTCACTACGTTGATATCCATGTCTTCACCACGAGAGTTAAGCCCAACCACTTGGCCAGCATAAACTTTGACACCTGGGCCGATGAAACAAGTTCCACGAGCTTCGGCATTTTGCAGAGCGTAGGCAGTCGTTGTACCAGTCTCAAAAGCAATGAGTACACCGTTTCGCAGTTGCTGCAAAGCAGGACCCTGTGGTTGGTAACCAGTCGTTAAGCTATTCATAATAACGGTACCCTTGGTGTTGGTAATAAGAATGTTACGCAGACCCAGCAACGCACGAGTTGGTAGTTCGTAGATCAATTTTGTAGCACCCTGAGAAGTCGTAAACTGCTCTTTTAAGGTTGCTCGACGTGTCCCAAGCTCCATCTGAATTGCACCAGCATGTTCAGCTGGCACTTCAATAATAAGCTCTTCGACAGGCTCAAGTATTTTGCCATCTTCTTCTTTAGTTACCACTTGTGGGCGGCCAACTTCAAATTCAAAGCCTTCGCGGCGCATAGTTTCTATAAGTACAGAAAGATGGAGTTCACCTCGTCCAGCAACCAAGAAGCCAATACCGTCTTCTTCAACCCGCAGGCCAATATTAGTCTCTAATTCGCGCTTGAGACGTTCGCTAATTTGGCGAGAAGTTGTAAATTCGCCTTCCAGACCCTTAAATGGACCGGTATTAGGACCAAGGTACACTTGTAGAGTTGGCGCCTCTACCTCAAGTACTGGCAAGGCCTCGGGCTTTTCGCTATCTGCTACTGTTTCACCAATCTGGATATCCTTCAGACCAGTTAGTTGCACAATATCACCTGCAATACCACCTGGTACCTCAAACTTACTAACACCGCGACTCATAAAGACTAGCTCTACTTTAGCTTTTGTAAAACTGCCGTCTTTTTTGCACACCGTTACTATTTGTCCGGCCGCAACTGCGCCCTGGCTAATACGACCAATGGCGTACTTACCCTTAAAACTGTCGTGTGCTAAGGCAGTCACGAGCATCTGGAAAGGAGCCTCGGCATTAACGCGTGGAGCAGGAACTTCGTTCATAATCGCCTCAAAAATAGATTCAAGATCGCCAGCTTCGGTTGAGTCGGCTGGTGGTGTTGTCCAGGCTTTACCTTCACGGCCAATTGCATAGTAAACTGGGTAGTGCAGTTGGTCTTCGTGAACAGCTAACTCTAAAAAGAGGTCAGCTAGCTCGTCTTCTACTTCTGTAATACGACTACCTGGCTTGTCAATCTTGTTAATAACGACGATCGGTTTAAGACCGCCAGCTAGAGCTTTGGTTAATACAAACTTAGTCTGTGGCATCGGACCCTCTTGAGCGTCTACAATCAACAAACAGCCATCGGCCATGTTCAGTGTTCGCTCTACTTCACCAGAAAAATCGGCATGTCCTGGAGTATCGATGATATTAATGCGGTAATCGTTATGCTGAACGGCGGTAACTTTGGCAGTAATGGTAATACCACGCTCTTTTTCTTGGTCGCCACTATCCATGATGAGCTCTTGAGTCATCTCAGCTTGGTTGTCGCGGAAAGTCTGTGATTGCTTAAGCAACCCATCAACCAAAGTAGTCTTACCATGGTCAACGTGAGCAATAATAGCAATATTACGAATTTTTTTTGGGTCTTGTTGCATAGAAAAAGCGCCTCCTCGGCGCACACTAGATACTAATATACGTTATAGCCCAGTATAACAGATCTGGAGACTTTTGGCTATAGCATATTGAATCAAGTGTGTGTAGGTTTGGTTAGTCTTCGATGTTGCGTAAAATTACAAAACTAATCATTACAATAGCAATGGCAGTACCGATACCAAGTACAAAATCTGGCCACAGTTCAGTACCATAACCAAGCGTAAGTCCAATGCTCAAACCTGCCAGACCTACAATAGCCGTAAATATACCACCGCGGATACCGCTGAGCTCGGGTTTCTTTTGTTTTTTCTTGGTTGCCATGTTTGTATTCCTTTTTTTAGGTTGTTAAAACTACATCGAATTATACGCTCTATCTGATGTGGTCGTCAAATCAAAAGGGTTTATACTAGGTGTATGAGCGAACGAGCTCCCGAGAGTGAACCGTGCATAAAGGTATTCATTGCCTTTGAGGCGGTCTGCCCGAAGAGCGAAGACAGCTGGAAACAGGTACTTCGAGTACACCATGTCCTGGATCAAAGATTAAATGAAAACGGTAAAGCCTGGCAAACTAACCTATCACCACAACCAGAAGACGAGTTGCTAAGGGCAAGATTTGGACTGAAGTCAGTCCACACCTTCACAGAAGGGCAACAGGAAGACATTCTTGTCTACCTGCTTCTACAGCTAACTCACTGTCTTGAAGAAGAACACTTGCCTGCCTCTATTGAGACTGCAACTATGGGACTTCTTAATGTCCGAACTCACGATATCCGTATCTACCATGAAGACGAGACTATACCGCAGTTTCAGCAAACACTCGAAGATTTTAGAAATGTCGACCCCGAAGCCTTTCCCGGGCAAGAATAAGTGTAGCCGTGCGTTATAATAAAGGGTATGGAGCAACCACTGGCCGAACGAATGCGGCCGAGAACACTGAAGGAGTTTATTGGACAAAATCATCTTACGAAACAAGGTGAGATTATTCGTGAGATCATCAGCAAGAAACAGCCAACTTCTCTTATTTTCTGGGGGCCACCAGGTAGTGGTAAGACAACACTGGCTCGTATTATCGCCAGTGAACTAGAAACAGATTTTGTAGAACTATCGGCCGTTACGGCTAGCAAGAAAGATGTGCTAGCCGTAATAGAAAGAGCTCGCCGCAATTGGGTTTCAACAGACCCACAAGATACCCAGACTGACTTATATCAAACAGTTAATGAGGCTGCACCTCAATCCGAATCTAGTAAGCGGATGATTCTATTCGTAGATGAAATTCACCGTTTTAATAAGGCTCAACAAGACAGCTTTTTGCCACATGTCGAGAGTGGTCTGATTACTCTGATTGGCGCCACGACCGAAAACCCTAGTTTTGAGGTCATTACGCCACTACTTTCACGCTCCCGAGTGATAGTACTCCAACCGCACAACAAAGAAGATATGATCAGTATTATTAAGCGAGCACTCAAGCTAGAAAAAGCCAGCAAGCGCATTACACCCACGGCGATTGATCTGCTGGCCGAGATGAGTGGCGGTGATGCCCGAATAGCCCTTTCTAATTTGGAGCTAGCCTTACAGCTGAGCAAGAAAGTAACGCCAGAAGTTATCAAAACAGCGGCCCAAAAACGCCTACCGGGCTATGACAAAGGGGGCGAATACCATTACAACTTGGTGAGTGCCTTTATAAAAAGTATGCGCGGCGGTGATGCCAGTGCTTCGCTTTATTATTTGGCTCGCATGTTGCAGGCTGGTGAAGATCCTAAGTTTGTAGCGCGACGAATGGTTATATTTGCCAGTGAAGACATAGGTCTAGCAGGTAATGGTGCGCTCAATCTTGCGGTTTCAACTTTCTTGGCAGTTGAGCGAATTGGGATGCCCGAATGCCAATACAGCCTTTTTCACTGTGCAGCAGCGCTTGCCAAGGCCGAAAAATCCCGCCAGCTAACTGATGCCATGAGCTTAGCACTACAAGCAGCTAAAGATTTCCCCGAAGCACCCGTGCCGCTACATCTGCGCAACGCTCCAACAAAGCTCATGAAGGACCTCGGCTACCAAAAAGGTACCAAATGGGAAGCTGGCTTTAAGCACCCCGAGGGCTTCCTGCCCGAAGAACTCGAAGATCTTAAACTATTTTAATAATGTATGAGTGACTTTTTAGGTTCAATTCTGTATAATCAATCTGTTACGAAGTGCTAGTTACTGTCAGCACTGTCATGATAGGGTGTGGCCAAGTGGTAAGGCGCCAGGTTCTGGTCCTGGTATTCGGGGGTTCGAATCCCTCCACCCTAGCCATTCTATTGACAAATAGTAGTTCATATGATATTATACATTACTAAGCGATTCTAGAAATCGCTTGAACCGGGACAATCCGACTACCCAAGGAGAATACTGTGGATCTCGCCCTCATGGAAGAGAGCCTGAAGACTGCCCCCAGCCCTGGCGCAGCTGCTGCCATCTGGTGGACAACGGTCCTTCGGGACCCCAAGCACGACAACGGTGGTGATGACCGAGCCAGCATGGTGAGCCAGATGATGGCTGACATGCTGACGCAGGAGAACCCCGTCGAAGCTGATGCCCTCGAGATCTTCGCTGGTTTCCTCAAAGAGGACATCGACAAACAAATCGAGGAAGGTCGAGAGGAGATCTCCATCGAAGTGGACTACCACCCCGACCGCATGCTCTCCGACTGCGCCGTGCGTGCCAACCTCAGGGTTCCCGAGATGGGATGGCCGTGGAAGACCCGCATGTGGGTCACTCCCAAGAGCGTCGAAGTCAGTTACGGCTACGGTGCCGAGGTCAAGATCATCTGGGGCCAGGAGAGCTGACACACTACCTGGGTAGTGGATCGAATCCAATCGGGTGCATGTGCCAAAGTTGAGCCTTCAAGCTCCTCTCTGTGCACTGCACCCGAACTACCATGCATATTTGTAAGATTATTTTCAGAACAGAAGTTCTGTTTTTTTATTGGCTTAGATTAGCCTTGGTATCTGATATTATTGAAACTATGAATATTGAGTTTCTAGACGAATTCGACCCTGAACTAAGACAGCTTCTAACTAAGAATACTGCTCTTTGGCAGAAGGAAGTTGAGTCTCTATTGCCCGACAATCCTAAGCCAGCTCTTGTAAAGTTCGACAACGATTATCTGATCGAGGGTCATGGTACGGGTGGTTTCGCTGATACTGGTGATGTTTTGGTTCTTGCTTTTGATATAGATTATGCAGATAGAAACGAACAGTTAAGTAAACTTCGTGCTAGTTATCTTCATGAATCATATCACTTGGGTCAAGGATGGGTCGGCGATATTTTGCTAGATCCAATCGCAGAAGCAATACTTGAAGGAGCCGCCACTGTCTTTGAAAGAGACAAGGCTGGAACCAACCCCGAATGGTCACAGTACTACGAAAGAGAAGAAATGGTCACCTTGCTTGAGCAGGTGCTCGAACTTGACAGTGATTATGACCATCAAAAGTGGAAGTATCTTGATCCTGTATCTGGTAAGAGTCATCTACTTTATCGACTGGGTACATTTATAACCGATGAAGCACTGCGCAAAAACCCTGGTACTACTATCGAGATGCTCGCAGATAAAAGCGCGGATGAGATATTAGCTCTGAGCAACCTACATACTTAGTTCATACTTTACGGGTACGGTATAATGAAAGTGTAGAAAATGCGTTTTTATTAAGCAATCAACTTAAAACCATAGGAGATACTATGAAATTAATCGGTGTAATGCTCGGATCAGATCAACCTAGGGTTCTCGGTAAATTTTATACGAAGATTTTTGGCGAACCAGGCTGGCAACAAGATGATTGGTATGGCTACGATATTGATGGTGGAACTCTCATGATAGGTGCGCACAGTGAGGTACATGGCAAAAATGATATGCCTGGGCGACAAATTATTAGCCTCGTGACCGAAGATGTTCCGACTGAATTTAAGCGTATTAAGGGGCTCGGCGCTAAAGTTGTCGCAGAGCCCTACAATCCAGATGAGAATGATGAGAAGGCGTGGTTGGCTACATTTGCTGACCCCGATGGGAACTACCTTCAATTAGCAACCCCTTGGGAGAAATAAGGAGACTTTATGTTTACATTACCAAAACTAGACTACGGCTACGATGCGCTGGGTAAATACATCAGCAAAGATATCATGGAACTACATCACTCCAAGCATCATCAGATTTACGTTGATAAGCTCAATGCAACGATTGAGCAAGCACCAGAACTTGAGGGGAAATCACTTGACGAGCTGCTAGGTAACCTCGACGCTGTGCCTGAAAATGTGCGTAAAGCTATCCGCAACTTTGGCGGTGGTCACTACAATCATACGCTGTTTTGGAAATTCCTCTCACCCGAAGGTGGGCAGGAGCCACTTGGCGAACTAGCCGATGCTATTAAGGCAAAATATGGTTCGTTCCAAGCGTTTACCGATGAATTTACCAAGGCTTCACTAGGAATCTTTGGTGCTGGTTGGGCATGGCTTCAACCAGATCTCAGTATTACTACTACACCAAACCAAGATACCCCCATTAATTTTGGTCAACCTGAGCCACTTTTGGGGCTTGATGTCTGGGAGCACGCCTACTACCTTGACTACACGTATAACCGAGCCGATTACGTATCCGCCTGGTGGCACGTTGCCAACTGGCACGAAGCCAGTGAAAGATTTAAAAAAGTCTCATAAACTTGTGCTAAACTACTAGGTAATAAAAGGAGATAGATCTTATGATGTTCATGGGAATAGTAATACTTGTGGTCTTACCTCTGTTTCTCGTAATTAGTGCTCGCATGGTAGCCCAAAGCGACGCCGGTCATAAACTCATTGGTACCATTGGACAGGTTATACTCTATGGAGTTGCAGCTCTTTGCGTACTCGGGCTGATTTCACTGATCTTCCAACTCGTACGTACTATGTAACCTTCTTATTAGGGATGTTTCTCGAGAATAACATAGTCAACACAGCCAGTACTACAACAGCAAAGAGTGAAAGCCTCAGAGCATTAACCTGTGAATCCGTATAAGCGCTTTCTATACCGGGAATATCACTATCCGGAACACCAACCGAGCTTGCATAAGCCGATACTTCTGAAACCGGAACAATAGAGACTCCAGCCTGACTATTTTGCTGCACGTAGGTTTTAATTTGTGGTGGTAAGGTGCTACCTTGCACGTTCGTAACAAAAGAAGTTGTAAGTGTTGCGATAAGCACAGAACCAATTAAAGCAGTACCCAGTGAGGAGCCAAGATTCTGTGAGACACCCTGTAGGCCGCCAGCCTCGGCCGTCTGCCCCTCATCAACTGCCGACATATTCACGTTACCAAGCTGTGAGGCAAGTAATCCGAGGCCACCACCAACAATAAACATTCCGATCAGAAAGAGGGTATCTTTGAGCTGAATCGAAACTGCACCCACCAGGGCAACTGATCCAATTACCAACAGTGTCTGTCCGATACGGACGATCCTCCGCGGTGCCCATCTACCCGACAAGCGTGTACCAACAATAGAGAAGAGAATGACTGCAAATGAAAGGGGTAATATCTTAAGCCCTGTCTGCAAAGCATCATAGCCGAGCGTCATCTGTAAATATACTGGTACAACAAAGAATATTGAGCCAATAATCATGTACTGAGATCCAAGTACGGCCAGACCACTTCTCAGCGGCTTAATACTGAGCATCGAAACCTTAAGGAGCGGATTTTTATGTGCCGTTTCAAGTTTCTGTTGACGGGTGTAAAAGAGTCTCAGAATAATAATACCTGCAAGCATAAGATAAGCGACGATCGAGATACCGAACGGATTAATATCATAGCCATTTATACTCGGAATAGCCCTGGGCTCCACCCACCCCCATACCTTACTTTGTAACATGCCGTAAACGAGTAGAATTAGACCACTCGCGGAAAGGACGACACTGGCAATATCAATCTTCTGTGCGACTTTCTTGGTTGCATCTTTGAGCACACCACTACAAAGTAACACACCTATCATAATGAACACCTCTGCCAAGAACACGTAGCGCCAAGAGAGATAGGTCGTTACATATCCACCAATCAACGGGCCAACTGCAGCTGCCGCACCAGAGATACCACCAATTACCGCATAGGCCACTACTCGGTCTTTGCCCTTATAGTTTGTTGCAACCAATGCTGCCACGGCCGGAATCACCAAAACTGCGCCAATGCCCTCTGTAAACGACCAGCCTATCATGAGTACCGTAATATTTGGGCTTATGGCTGTGATAAAAGAACCGATACCATAGATAACTGAGCCGATCATAAAAGCGCGTTTACGCCCAAATACATCACCCAGCTTACCACCCAAAAGCATGAATGCCGCCATAGTCAGTGCATAAAATGTAATGGCCGTCTGCATAGCTGTCACTGTGGTATCAAGATCATTAACCACTGTTGATATCGAGACGTTCATGACGGTACTATCAAGAACCATCACAAACTGAGCAAGCGCTAGTAAGATAACGACATACCACTTCTTCATACTTGCACTATAGCACGTGGTTAGCCGATGTTAAACACGCTACTCTAAAATCGTTCCTGGTCACAAGTTTAACGGTCGATTGAAGGCTATTTTGTTGGATTAATTTTTTAGCGGAAGCTTTTGCTCAGCTAATCGGAAGGTTGCTATAGCAACTGGCATACCCAGTCCGAAGAGGGCAATAAGCGCCATAGCCTGCTGTAATTCTGTCGGGTTGGTAGTTGTTTCTTTAATCACGATAGAAAAAGCATTAGCGGCCATATATACAATCGGTAGCGCCAGAAAAGCTTTGGTAGGCTTTTGAATATAGTCTTTGTCTTTTGAACCATAATGTAGATATACCGAGATGATGCAGTAGAAAGTTAGAGTTGTGAGAAACCAGCCTATAAAATTATGGAACGGTACGCCGAAATAGACGCCACCCGTTTCCCAGGTCCACCGCTGTTGCACATAGGAGGTAATCGGGTCGAATGCCATATCCCACATTGTCATAAATAAGGCCGCCAAGATTGGTACACCCAGCAACATCCAACCTTGTAACTTTTTGTACTGCGCCAAAATAATACGCGCCAATACGTAAGATATATATCCCATAGAAACGTAGCTAAATGTCACCAATGGTGGTACGCCACCTATTAGAAAACCATTAATCTCAGGGTTTGTATTGTAAAAATAATGCCCAAATATCTTGCCTGTATGTACACCTATTACCTCTGCTGTAAATGAGGTGAGCATAATAATAGCAAAAATAATCAGTGTGTGCTTTTTACCGAAGAACATAAAGCTATGTAGCAAAGCAAAAGTGAACGGCAGCAAGAAGATGACAAATGATAAGCCTGGATTTTTAACAATATAGATGTTGGTTATAGCAATAATTATTAAGATAACCCAACAGATGAGTGTCATAGGTGAGCTTTTTTTGATTTTTTTCATAAAGTTCCCTTGAAAATTATTAAATGATGCTTATGGCAATAAGTGTAGCATATTTATCTACGCGTCTATTCACCGTCTTGTAAATTCGTCTGTAGTAAACCTCTACATATAGTGCTTACGCTACCTATGGCACACCACCCCTAGTACATGTTGATAGAAAGTTAAAAAAGTAATAAAAAACTCTTTACAAACTGCTTATATGGTTGCTAGTATGGTGACAAGCTCAGGGAAACAAAAATCTAAAATAAAAAAGATCTTCCCACGGTGAGCGTTCCATCACCACAACAACTTATTATATTTAAAAGACGATCCCCAAGGGTCGTCTTTTATCTTCCCTGAAGTTCAATCAGTATTTTATAAGTTTATTTATTTTCTTGGCGCCACTTAGCAATTTCGCTGTGGTTACCGCCCAATAACGTTTCGGGTACCTGCATACCGCGGAACTCTGCTGGCCGAGTATAATGCGGTGCTTCAACTGTTTCATCATCTTCTACAAAGCTTTCTATCTCAGCACTGGTTTCACCACCCAGAACTCCAGGCAACAACCGCACAACGCTATCTGCAATTATCAACGCCGCCAGCTCACCACCAGTTAGTACGTAATGACCAATGCAGATCTGCTCGTCTACCACACTCATAATTCGCTCGTCGTAGCCCTCGTAGCGCCCACAAATGATTATGAGCCCGTGATCCGCCTTTGCATATCTATCGGCTACAGACTGCCTCCAGAGCGTGCCGCGTGGTGTTGCAAGCATCACTTTGGCGGTTGGATCTTGAGATTTAGCATGCCCAACTGCTTTTATAAGCGGCTCCACCATCAAAACCATGCCGTCTCCCCCGCCGTAAGGTGTGTCATCTACTTGCTGGCGCGGACCAAGGCCAAAATCACGTAGTTGAATGATCGCAAACTCTGCTGCTTTAATATCTTGGGCTTTGTAAAGCATTGAGCTATTTAGGTAGCCCTCTACCATTTCTGGAAATAATGTAATAATCTGTATTTTCATCTTATATACAGTGTAGCTTGTATTGACATTTTTTACAATATCTGCTATAATCCCATTAATCTTTTGGAGTTTTCAGGAGATAGCACCGTGTGCGGAAATATAAGTACGCACCAAACAACCAGGAGAAGATATGTTGGATACAGTCACGGAGTCCATCGATCTCGCTGAAGTCACCCCGGAACAGGAAGTACGAATCAGTATTGATGACAAGCACGCCTTATTGTTTCGTATCGACCCCCCTTCCATCTTCGATGAAAGCTATGTTTTCGGTATTGAGATCTCACGTCTCAAGCTGATCATGGGTGCATCCGAAGGTCACGTCGGTGGCCAATTCATCGACCTCAATGAGGTCAATATGGATGACATAATCGAGGTAGTGGGGTTCATCGTTCCGCCAAGTCCCCATACCAGTGTGCAGCGCAACCTGGAGATCGGAAGAAGCTTCTATATCACGGGCGTTGGCTACGAGTACCTTCGACAAGAGACGCGCGGAACCATCACCTCCATCGAGGTATATGAAAGGTTTTAGACTTCCTGTATACCTTTTCACCCTGGTTGGGGCAGTTGTATCTAAGTAGCACATTTGGTGCTAACAAACGATATGACTGCCCAAAATCACTTCAGTAATTGTGTAATTACTCTGATGAGTTCAAAAGAACGAAAAGTGATGTAAATGATTGATATGGTTTTCGGGTTATATTGACTTATCTTGTAATATCTGCTATAATTTAGCTTAATCTTTTGGAGTTTTCAGGAGATAGCACCGTGTGCGGAAATATAAGTACGCACCAAACAACTAGGAGAAATTATGCTGGCAACGCAGCAGGCTGTTGATCTTTCGACCTGCAACACGGATCAAGTTATACGTGTCGTATTCAGTGACAAAGACGGGTTCGGGTCCATCTTCGACTTGAGACTTAAGACACAAGACGACTCGTTCACCGTCAGCGATGACTACCTTACGGGGGTAGAAATTGCGGTTATTACGACCACCTTCGAAAGCATCGACCCTAAACCAGGTGGCCGCCACCTCAAGAGCAATGAAACCACACGCATGATCGAGGTCACAGAGCTCATCGTTCCTGCGAGTGCCTACACCAACGTGTGTCGGCATCTAACAGTTGGTAACTCCTCTCTACCACTCATTACTGGCATAGGATACCTCAGGCTTGCAGACGAGATCCACGGATCCATTAAGAGCATTGAAGTCAGAGCAGCCTGAACGCTCACAACATATCTCCTGGTCGGGGCAACCATGTCTAAACAGTACATTCGGTACTCGTAAACGATGTGGTTGCCCAAAATCACTTCAGTAATTGTGTAATTACTCTGATGAGTTCAAAAGAACGAAAAGTGATGTGAGCACAAATTAGATAGAAACTAAAAGAACCCCGTAAGTGCAGGGTTCTTTTATCACATATAAAGCTCTCTAGTTTTCCTAGACTCGCAAGCGAGCTTTGGTTTTGTCATGTGTTTATTTTTGTTTGTCCGTGGTGAACATAAGAATTATATATCAAGATCATCGAGGTCCGCAAGCTCTTTTCGAGTCTTTTCGGTTAGATTCTCTTCCTCGTTTTCCACAGTCTCATCTTGAAACTCCTCCACAGGCTTGTCATCAGTACTATCATCTGATGTAGTATCATCATCTTGAGCTACCGAATGGATAGGTGTAGTGGCACCACTGCCGCCATCACTATCAACAATCTTGAGGTTATAGCGAGCATCATTCTTTGTACCAAGCGCTCGTAGCAATGTGCGAATGCTCTGCGCCGTACCACCGCGCTTACCAATAACTCGGCCGAGATCGTCAGGAGCTACGGTAAGTGCCAAAAGTACACCTTTCTCATCAATAGTACGTTCGACAGAAACTTCATCAGGGTTACTGACAAGAGCTTTTACTACAAATTCTACAAATTGCTGGTCAATGCTTGCTGACATAAGGTCTCCTCTGTTAGATAACTTCTCAATCTAGTGTAGCATAAAAATAAAAGCTGCCGAAAGATATACTCGGCAGCTCTACTATATTATGAAGTTCAGATCTATTTCTTTGATTCTTTTTCTTCAGCTTCAGGCTTCTCTTCTGAAACTTCTTCTGTCTCTGGCTTAACTTCTGCCTCAGGAGCAACAACCTCTGCCGCAGGAGATTCGGCTACTTTAGCTGGAGTTTCTTCAACCACAACTTCTGTCACAACCTCAGCTGGAGTCTCGGCAACCTCTTCAACTACCTCTTCCTTGGGAATGTTTCGTCGAAGTTTTTCAGCATGCTTGATAGTCTTAGTCTTATCGGTTGCAGTCTTCTTAACCCAACCTGGTAGAGTAACTTTTTCTGATTCAAAAACACGTACCACACGGTCAGATGGTTGAGCGCCATGTGTTAGGTAATATTCAGCTTTTTCTTTATCAAGTGTGACTGCTTTAGTGTGCGGATCAAAACTACCTAAATTAGCTACTACACGGCCGCTGGTAGGCTGACGGTGAGATTCTTGTACGATTACTCGATATTGGGCGAGACCTTTACGGCCAACTCTTTGCATACGAATTGCTAACATCTAAAAATTACTTCCCTTCGACAATATGAATTTAATAAAACAATCTTGAGTAATTATACAGATGATGACCCCTAAAGTCAACTGAGGTACACTACTTTGTCACTTTTCGCGTTTTTACGCTCGTCAGAGTAACCGCACAGTTACTGAAGTGACACGGGTTAGCGGAGAAAAAGATAATAGGGAGAGTCAGTATGAGCTGACATCGAATCCATATTATAGAACTTTTTCTACGACGCTACCCCATGACCTGGAATCTCCAGGGTTTTACTCGAGTTTAACGCTTCGAGCACGCGTAACGCCCTTATCTAGGAGACTGTCTTGCTGTTGAGAATGATCTCTCGGACGACACCAGTTCTCCCATTGTTGATAAAAATGATACCGCCCACTCGGAATATCCGAGAGATAACGTTATGTTTAGGATATCGAGTGACAACACCATGTATGTCAGTGTCCGTCTGAATGGCAACACCGTTGATATTATCCCGAGCAATTTTCGGCTCCTTCACCGTGATGAAGTGCCAAGTTGAATTTTCCGTACACACGGTGACAACGTCACCGGGGTCAGTACTAGCGAAATCGAGTTCGACTTGACGTATACCATCTCGAACACGATTGTCCGAGAACCTTGCTACTCCGGATATCCCGCTATGTTCATCCATTGGATCTCCTGTCCAATAGTTATCTGTCAGCGTTTCTAACAGATATAAACATTCGCCGAATGCGAATGTTCAATATAAATAATACAATTTAAGTGTTATTGGGTCAATTTATTTGGATTCGTAAAATTCAAGGGCTTCTTCGGCGGCTTTTTGTTGGGCAGCTTGTTTGCTGCTACCAGATCCTGAGCCTCGAAGCTGTGAGCCAATAAACACGCCAAGTGTAAAGATTTTGTCGTGATCAGGCCCGTCTTCAGAGAGCACTTTGTACTGAGGCGTTTGATTGTCTTTCTCCTGCGCTACCTCTTGTAAGTAGCTCTTTGGGTCACGCCACGAGCCAGTTTCTAGAATTTGTGGCAAAGTAGCAATAATTTGAGCATCTATAAACAACTTGGCGTGGTCATAGCCTTTGTCTAGGTAAATAGCACCAACGACAGCCTCAAAACTATTGGCTAAAATCTGCTGACGGGCTCGATCGGTACCGCGTTTCTCTCCGCGGCTTAAACGGAGCATACTCTCGAAGTTCAATCTGGTAGCTGCCGCACCAATGCTCTCAGTTCGCACTAAAGCACTGCGCCAGTTAGTTAAAATTCCCTCTGGCTCGGTGTAGGTTTTATACAAAAATTCGGTTACTACCAACTCCAGCACAGCATCACCAAGAAACTCGAGACGCTCATTGTGTTCTTGAGCTGACTTTTTGTGTTCGTTAATGTAGCTACGATGCGTAAAAGCCTGCATTAACAGAGCGGGGTCTTCGAAGGTAAAGCCAAAATTGGCCTGGGCAAAGTCTTGGTAAGGTTGCGTATTAAGGTTCATGGTGTGTAGGTTTTTGGTTATCGACTATGGAACTCTTGCAACTTCAATACTCGATAACCGAAAATCTCTCCTTTCTTATAGTTTATCCTGTCTAATTTGTTTCATGGCAAGTAACATTAACTTTTCAATACCTTCGTATTCAATCTTATCAAGCGCTTCATTAAACTTAAACCAGCTGATGCCATTCATCCATTCTTCTTTCACTAAATGGTCACTATCACCCAGGGCCTTCACTAAGAAAACGTGCATAGTCATGAGAATTAAGCTATTTTGGCGGCGGTAACGGAATTGAGTTTTACCTAAGTGGTTTAGGACTTTCATCTCCTGAAGTCCCGTTTCTTCATTAATCTCACGCTCAGCAGTTTGCCGAGGAGTCTCACCAGGCTCAATATGACCTTTAGGAATAGTCCAGCGGTCTTTAGCATCTTGAGCAAGTAGGATTTCTACGCCACCCTTGTCGTCGCGCCTAAATACCACACCACCGGCAGTCGTCTCGCGAACTACCTCTTGAATAGCAGGTTTGCGCTTGAAATACTTTTTAAATTTATTGAATGGTTCTGGTGTTTTCATATTGTTCCACCTTTCTTCTCTTCTGCTAGAATTGCAGGCTCAGCCTCTTTGGCTGGTTTTTTAGATCTCTCACCTTCATCAGGATGATCTTTTCGCCAGGCAGTACCGAGTACGCCGTTGATAAACTTACTCGAATTCTCAGCTCCAAAGCCCTTGGCAAGCTCAACCGCTTCATTAATAGTTACCTTGGGCGGAATATCACTCTTTTTAATGTCAAATAGTTCATAGAAGGACAGTCGCAAAATAGCGTGGTCAATTCGTGAAACCTGGGTCAATGGCCACTCTGGAGCGAGCGGCTGAATTCGGGCATCAAGCGTGTCTAAATTGTCTACAACTCCGCGAATCAACCCCTCTACAAAGGCGAGGTCTTCAATAGTATCTTTATAGCGTCCCAGATGACGCTCTATTAGCTCGTCAATATCTGGTATATCACCAGAACGGACACGAAAATCGTATTCGTAAATAGTCTGCAGGGCAACAATACGGCCCAAATGTCTATTAGAAGCCATGCAGGACCCCCTTATTAACAGAAGTAAGTATCGGCAAGTGTGCTACATACATGGTTATATCTTACTCCTTTCTGATCGTTAATGTACAAAAACGCTTACGCTTTATAAAACGCCCTACGCTTTGGTGGTTTGTTCGACAGTCTTCTTTTTAGCACTTTCGCGCTTAGTCGTATAGACCTTAACTGGACTCTTACTGTTGACGACTCGTGCAAGCTCAAGTTGCAGGTGGCTACGGCGTAGACCAGTCTTGCGCTTTGAGGTTTGTTTCTTAGGTTTACCCATAGTTAGAAAAACTCCTTACGGTTATTTATTGATTAACTTAGAGCTATTATACCGCATTAAACTCCAAAACTCAACTGACCTATACTTGACAAAAAGCATAAGCCTTGCTATAATATAGAGTATGGTAAAACCTACACATTCTACAGGATATGAATCAGTTACTACAGGTATTAAACCTGAACGGAACCTCAAGGCAAGAGTTCTACTCACCGCACTTGGTGTCGGTGGACTCGGGCTATTCCTTGCGGCTACCGCTGGTGCTAGCCAAAATACTACACCTAAGGCTGAAGTGCCGATTTGTATAGTTCCGGTGGATGCAGGTACGCACAACTTTACGCTTGAATCTGGTATGGGTGTTAATGATCTTATACATAGCATTCGTGGCTCCGGTGCTGGCGAAGGCGACCCCTGCTGGAATGCAGCTGAGGCTATCGCTCAGGATGCACTTGATACTCAAGAAGCGATTGCTGGTCATAATCAAGCCCGTGCAGTGGGTGCAACAGTTATACTTCCTGATGTAATTGTACAAGTGGGTCGATAACTACCCTATGCATAGATTTAATACATTTCCTAACTCTAGTGCACGCCGTAAATTCTCGACTGCTTCAGCTGCACTTGGAGCCATAACTGGCTCAGGGGAGAAATTCAGATAGCCAAAGCATGTCCAGATCATTGAACCCGAACTTGATGACCTAGAGTCTTTCGCACAAATAATTGACCTTACCGCGGAGCGTTACGCAAGACGCCCGGTCGAAGAACAACCGAGTTTACTTGGAAGAACAGCCTTGGCTATAGGTAAAAAAGCTATTGATATCTTTACACCACAAGCTGAATTCAACCAAGATAGTCAAGCGAACAACGACACGCACGAACTTCCCGCTTAAATTAGGTTAACGTCCCAATACTATTTAACGAAAGTGATTTATCTTGCCCACCGATATGCGTGCGGAACAACCGACAATTGAAGAGCAAGAACTTTGGCAAAAAGTTGACTTACAAATAAGTCCCCTTCAACGTGCGCTGCATCTACCGAGAGAAGCATGGGATAAAGCACAACCTTGGGAGCAATTTAAAGAGAAGACCTCTAAGAAATTCAAGATAGCCCTTGGAGTGTATGCGGTAGGTATTGTAGCAATTTGTGGCGTCAAAGGTACCTTTATTTGGACTGAGATGATCGAGAAGGATAACCAACAGTCAGAGCAGAAACACGCAGATGCTCGGCGTGCTGCATGTGCTCGAGAGATCGGCAACAGATATGTCTCGATATCCTTGCCGCGTGATCCAGTACGAATCGCTTCTGATTTAGAAATCTGCGTGCAAAGTGGAAGTAGCGGGATTATAGAAACACTCAACCAAGCTTCGGAAGATAGTGGTGACTAGCCCTTATTCGCTCACTTATTAGACGACGAAGTTAATGATTTTTCGTGGAACGTAAATAGTCTTTTTAATCTGATTGCCTGCAAGATACGGGGCAATTTTTTCATTTTCTTGAGCAGTTTGTACGACAGATTCCTGAGTGGCATCAGCAGCGACCTCAATAGTGGCGCGTAGCTTACCGTTAACCTGCACCACTAGTTTGATGGTATCGGTAGTCAAATCAGCCTCACTCCATTTTGGCCAGCTATCAACATGTACGCTTGAGCTGTGACCTAACTGCTGCCAAAGTTCGTCGGTAATATGCGGAGCAAACGGTGCGCTACAGGCTACAATTGCCTCGAGTGCCTGCTGCCAGACTTCGTCTTTTACGAGCGAATCCGTCTTCAGCTTATAGAGTTCATTAAGACTACCCATAGCTGTAGCGATAGCGGTATTGTAGCGATTCTCTTCAATATCTTCAGTAATTTTTTTGACCATACGGCTTGTTAAGCGACGTAGCTCAGCTTGCGTAGTCGCATCTAGCTCATCTGCTTTGGCTTCTTGGTATTCTTGTACTAAATTCCAGAGCCGTGTTAGGAACCGAAATGCTCCTGGCACACCCTGTGGATCCCACTTAGCACTAAATTCCAGCGGTGCTGCAAACATCAAATATGTTCTGAGCGCATCTGCTCCATAACCGCTTTCAATAATCTCCAACGGATCAATACCGTTACCTTTAGACTTAGAAAATGCACTACCATCACTGGCCATGACTTTGCCGTTGAAAAGCATCTGCCTGAACGGTTCGGGATTATCAACCAAGCCAATCTTAGTGAAGAAGCGGGCTACGAAGCGAGCATACAGCAAGTGAGCCGTGGCATGGTCGCCACCGTTGTAGAAATCGAATGGTGCCCATTTGTTGGCAAGTTCAGTTTCAAAGATCTTCTCCTGATTGTGCGGGTCGAGGTAGCGGTACATATACCAACTACTACAGATGTAGGTATCAAGCGTATCAGTCTCTCGCTCGGCTACCCCACCGCACTCTGGGCAATCTACTACAAGCCAATCTTTGGCTCTGGCTAGAGCACTGCGTCCATCGCCACTTGGCTGAAAGTCGGTCAACTCAGGTAGAACCACAGGCAGATCGGTATCTGGAATTAATACCGGCCCGCATTTTTCACAGTTAACGATTGGAATCGGTGCACCCCAGTACCTTTGACGGCTAATGCTCCAATCTCGCATTTTGTAATTCACTTTTTCCTGAGCAATTCCCTGTTTTACGAGATCTGCAACAATTGTCTCACGAGCCGCAGCAGATGAGACACCACTGTACTGTCCAGAATCAATAAGCAGACCATCACCTGAAAATGTTACCCCGCCAGTATTTAACCACTGCAAGATGTAAGGAAGTTCAGCTACTGGCCTAAGCGTCGGTAGTACATCAGCCCCAACCCATTGTGATTCAAAATCTTCATGAGCTTCGCGTTTTGTATCAACCTGCTCCAAGCTACCTAGCTCAAACAATAACACCTGGGTGTAAATGTCTCTGTTGACGTCTTTGTGCTTTGCATAGAACTTGCTATTCATCTTGAGCGGTAGAGTGTCTATAAATTTTAGATCAGTATAGCCCGTTTCTTCTTCAATCTCTCGGCGAGCCGCAGCTACAACATCTTCGCCATCTTCAATACCCCCCATCACAAAGTTGTGCCAGTCAAATTTATTCCATTTAAGGGTAAGATACGTGCCGTCCGATGGATGCTTAATCAAACACATCACTACATTCCTGGTTGTATCTTTCTTGCCGATTTGAGGTGGATTTTCTTGGTCAAATAACTCGGGTGCAACCACTTGCTTTATTGGCAGATCGAACTTCTTGGCAAATTCGTTATCACGTTCGTCGTGAGCTGGAACGGCCATGATGGCGCCAGTTCCGTAACCAGTTAGTACGTAGTCTGCAATCCAAACTGGAACCTCTTCGTTATTGACCGGATTGATGACATAGCTACCGGTGAAGACACCAGTTTTCTCTTTGTTCTCTTGGCGCTCTACTTCACTTTTTAACTGAGCTTGCTTAACGTACTCTTCTATTCCTGTCTTTTGCTCGGTTGTAGTGAGTTTTTCTACCAAGTGATGTTCGGGTGCAAGTACCAAGAAAGTGGCACCAAAGAGAGTATCTGGCCGAGTGGTGAAAACAGTTATGTTCTGAGTACTGTCTTTAATCTTAAAATCGACTTCGGCACCGATGCTGCGGCCGATCCAGTTCTTCTGGGCAAGCTTGACGCTTTCTGTCCAATTAAGATCGTCTATCGCCTCAAGTAGTTCATCGGCATACTCAGTGATCTTAAAGAACCACTGTTTGACTTCTTTCTTCTCAACTAATGGATCATCCGGACCGTCGTGACGCCAACACTTGCCTTCAATAATCTGCTCATTCGCAAGCACCGTTTGACACTTGGTGCACCACCACTGCATACGGGCATCTTGATAAGCAAGATCATTGCGATACATCTCGCTAAAAATCCACTGTGTCCATTTATAGTATTCGGGCACAGAAGTTATGATTTCTTTCTCCCAGTCGTTGCTCCAACCCATCGCTTTGTACTGTTTATGATAGCTCGGGATAATAGTTGCCATACTCTCCTGCGGCGAGACACCAGCTTTAATAGCGTAGTTCTCGGCAGGTAAACCAAAAGAATCCCAGCCGATAGGGTGATAACTTTCGTAACCTTGCTGACGCTTAAAGCGAGCTTTTACATCGCTGATGGTGTAGTTCATAGCGTGACCAATATGAATACCAGCACCACTCGGATAGTTAAACATGCTCAGAGCCATATATTTTGGCTTATCGCTTTTTAAGTTGGCAGTGTAGACATTTGTCTCACTCCAAATAGCTTGCCATTTCGGTTCAATCTCTTTTGGGTTATATCGTCGCATACTAACTAGTGTAACAGATTAGGATACTAGAATTCTACAACCCTATTCCAATTCGGTAATAACAGCTACGTTTGCAGCCTTTGCTAAAGCTCGTTGCCTACGAATTTTGCGACGTTCACGCTCACTCATACCACCCCAAATGCCAAACTTCTCACTATTACTAAGCGCATACTCCAGGCACTCTTCACGAACAATACAGCCCCTACAAACTTCTTTCGCTTCACGAGTACTTGCTCCTCTTTCGGGAAAGAAAAGAATAGGGTCAACTCCTAAGCAGTTTGAGTAGTCCTGCCATACCTTCTCATCCTCTTCTGATTTATTTGATTCTACGGTCGCAAAGGTCTTTGAGGTCTTTGAGAGCTTTGACTGTTTTTGCTTTGATGGCTTAGGCTCATTAATCTCTGTCTGAAATTGTGGTACAGCGCCGGAACCGTAGAAATAATGACTCAATGAACCAACTGCGGCCTGTGTGTGCTCATTGGTTAAGTATTTTTCATCATTCATGGCTTTTTGTAGAGCACGCTTTACACTTGCATTTGTTATCTGAGTTTTTGGATCGTCCTCAGGCGCGACTTCCAAAAAGGCCATGCACTCCGCAAGAACATGGATACTCTCCGGATCGTCAGCCCTAAGCAAGGCATCTGTAATTTGCCTCACGACCGCTAAGTCAGTAGTCGCCGATCTATGCTCTGCCTCCAAAGTAGTCGTTTCTCCATAGTTGATGCCATAAAGTATTTCTTTTGCCATAGGACCCTCCTTTTTTAGCTTGCAGACAGTGTAGTCCTAAATTTAATATTTGCCAAGCATAAGCATTTTATTATATAGATATACTTCACATGCCTCGACTTAAAAATGTTAAACTACGTGTAATGAAGCTACTGAGTAAAAGACAATTTACTGTCATGAACCGTGTAGAACTTTCCCGCGATGCGCTCCTGCATAATTTACGTCTGCTTACCAAAATAAGTGACGACAAAAGCTGCATACCCGTTCTTAAGGCCAATGCCTATGGACACGGGCTCGTAGAAGTCGTAAGAATACTTGCTAATTCAGGTGCAAAGCTCGTAGCAGTAGACGGCTACCACGAAGCGCTCACCGTGCGTAAAACAAACACCCGACAGAGAATTTTGGTTATGGGAGCCATTGACCCTGCTAATTTTGCACAGCTACGCACTGAGCAAACTTCTTTCGTGGCACACGATTTTGACTCGCTAGCAGGCTGGGCCGCAACCAGGCGAAAGGTTAATTTGCATTTAGAATTTAATACTGGCATGAATCGACAAGGTTTTAACGAATCAGATTTACCACATATTATAGAGCTCATACATCAACATCCCCAGCTCAAAGTAGAGGGAATCATGAGCCACTTGGCTGATGCCGATAACGCTACGAGTGAAAGCTTTACTACGAAGCAGGCGCAACAATTTGATGCAATCGTGAAGATTTGTCTTGAGAACGGACTTACGCCCAAGTACATACACCTAGGCCAAAGTGCTGGGCTCACAAAAGTACATTCTTGTTATGCTAATGCTATCCGGCCAGGTATTGCCCTATATGGCATTAACCCACTCAGCAAGAATGATAAAAAATTTGAGAAACTTGAGCAGACGAAGCCAGTCCTAAGACTTATTAGTCGCGTTGGAGAAATACGCGAATTATCTGTTGGTGAAGGCATCAGCTACAACATCACCTACAAGGCAAGTCAGCCAACAAAGATTGCAGTTATTCCCCTAGGCTACTACGAAGCTCTTCCACGCACACTCAGTAATAAAGCAAAACTCTCCGTGAAAGGCGTACCCTGCCCAATACTCGGTAGAGTTTGCATGAACCACACCATGATTGACGTAACAGGTCTTGAGGTTTCCGTTGGAGACGAAGTAGAAGTCATCAGTGATCAGCGCAAGCAGCCCAATAGTCTACAGTCCCTGGCCGACCAAACTGGCCTACTCAACTATGAATTTATGGTACACATAAACTCCAGCATCCGCCGGGTTATTATAGATTAGTTTGCAGTCAGCACTTTTTTGAGAGTCTGCAGAATCTGCTCAAATTTTGTATCGTCTGATTCTAAGAGAGTCATGCGGAAGCCTGGAACATGACTATTGAAGCCAGTCGTGAGTGGTACGACACAGATACCCGTGCTAGCCATGAGTTGGTAGCAAAAACGTTTGTCAAACTCATCAGCCTTGATATTTTGTAGCTCACCATCCAGTAACTTTTGAGCCCCGGGGTTATCAGCTTTAAGATGCGGTAGCTGCTTAAGTAACCCTTCATCAAACGCGACTACCAAATAAAAAGCACCTTTCGGCTCTACAACCTGAACGCCTGGGATATTGTCAAGAATCTCTACTGCTTTTTGTGCCCGAACCTTGTAGTGGTCTCGCCGAACTTGAAGGTGGGGTTGGTAGCGCACATCGCTAAGAATTTTTGGCAAAACTGTTTGCGGCAATGTAGTTGAGCAGACTTCAATCATCTTTGCCTCTTCTATAGAACGAGCATAACGGGCAAAAGCTGGATCAGCATCAATATTATAGAACTCCACCCAGCCACAACGACTACCCGGCCACGGCACTTCCTTAGAAAGTCCTCGCATGATCATAGTTGGCACACCATCTGCGAGCTGAGCCAGAGATGTAAAATCATCTGAATCATAAGCGAGGTTGGCGTAAATTTCATCTGCTACCAAATACAGATCGAATTCTTTAGCAAGACCTACAAACTCTTCCAGAATCTCTTTTGGATAAATCATTCCTGTCGGATTATCTGGGTTAATAATCAGAAGGCCCGCAATCTGTGGATTATACGTAACTTTGTTTCTGATATCAGCCATATCTGGTAGCCAGTTGTTATGCGGATCGAGGTTATAGGTTAGATGACGCGAACGAGCGTGAGCTCCCTCTACCGAAGAGTGTGTGGGATAAGCTGGGTTGGGGCCAAGCACTCGAGCAATCGGGTTGATCCAAGTGTGAATCTTAGTGATAGCATCGCCAAGTCCGTTGAAAAACAGAATATTCTCAGGCGAAAGTTCGACACCGTTTTCTTGACTACGAGTCTTTGCTAAGTATTCCCGAGCCTCAGGAAGACCTTTCGTCGGTGAATAAGCGTAGGAGTTGGACATGTTCTTAGCCTCATCGGCCACGATGTCGCGGATCCACTCCGGAATCTGCTCACCCTTTGCCACAGGGTCGCCTATATTTTCCCAAATTATTTCTATACCTGTTTTTTCAAGCTTAGTTGCAAACTCAACAATACCCCTAATTTCGTACTGCAACTCGCCTGCACCAGGGTGGACAATATCAACTCGCATATTAGAATTGCTTCAGATAATTAGTATTGAAACTTGTGATGATCTTTTGGTTAGATTGCCAACGAACTTCTGCATATTCAATCAACCTTTTGACTAGCTCCACGCTTGATACACCGGCTTGATGCCAGTTATGACGATAGAGATCACCCGGTAAGGGGTTGATTTCATTAAAGAATACTTCACTTGTCTTGTTATCAATTAGCATATCTACGCGAGCCGTACCACTGCAACCTACTGTCCTATAAACATTGAGACCCAGATTCACAGCGGAGTCATATATTTTCTTGGGCACATCAGCAGGAAGTTTGCTATAGCCCTGGGCGCCCTGCTTACCCTTGCCGCCTTTCTTGCCACCATTCATATACTTTGTCTCAAAATCGAAGAAATCTTCATCAGTAAGTAAGGGTTGCTCTAACAAGCCTGGAATCGGATCTTCATTCCCCATAATCGGCAGTGTCACCTCGATTAAGTTTTGGACGCCCTGCTCAACAATGACCTTATTATCGTAGTGAGCGGCCACTTCTAAGGCGTTGGTGAGCTGTTCTTTACCGTCTACCTTGGTAATGCCGATGCTTGATCCGAGATGTGCAGGCTTTACGAATAACGGATACTTAAGTTCCTCAATCTTTTTTAAGATATTCTGATGACTACGCTCAAGATCACGAGAGTAAAACCATACCCATGGCGTGCTTGGTATCAGTGCCGACTGCGTTACTTGCTTAGAAAGCACCTTATCCATGGCTACAGCACTGGCTGCGACATCACACCCAACATAGGGAACATTAGCCATCTCTAAAATACCCATTAAATCACCATCTTCTCCGTGAGTACCATGCATAGCAGGGAAAACTAGATCAATCTTTTTATATTTCTTACGCCCGGCAAGCTGACTTGATTTTACAAGTGTTAAGCCGTCGTCAAATAAAATATGTACTTTTGGGGCTTTGCGCATAAAATCTTCAATGCCACCACTTTGAAACAATGAAATATCCTTAAGTTTTTGATCCCAATACCAACTACCGTCCTTCGAGATATAAATAGCTTCTACCTGATAATCACCCGTTAACTCTAGCGGCTTTACAATACTGGCAAGCGCTGTGACGATAGAAACATCATGCTCGGTTGAACGTCCGCCAAAGATAACAGCGATAGTCTTCATGTCACTAGTATACAATTAATCACCTTTAATTGTAATTATCTGTCCAGTCATTTTGCATAAGCACAAGGTCCCCAGCAGCAACCGAATGTTCAAGTCCTTGATAAAATCCCAACGGATCGGACTCTATCTTAATTTCCCCTGTAAACTTATGGGTCTGTAAATACCTACTGATGATATTTGTGGCAGAATTATCCATCAAGACCACCTTGTCTGGAGAGGCATCAATTATTGCCTGAGCTATCTTCTCATGCACCGCATGGGTTTCCTCGCCCTGATCAACCAATCCCGGAGTAACGTAAATTTTGCGCTTAGCCTCGAGCTCAGACAGTAGCTTCAGCCCAGCAAGGATACCTTCAAGGTTGCCATTGTAGGTATCATCTATTACCCAAGCACCACCTAGCATAAAAGGCTGCATCCTATGCTCAAAAGGGATCGTCTTGGCGACACCACTCTCAACTTCACTCAAAGTTAGTCCAAGCTCAGCAGCAAGAGCCGCTACTAACCCAAGGGGAGCTACTTGGTGTCTTCCAAGCAATCCACTTTTGATATGCATTTTTCTGACACCATCTTTCATAACGAACGATACGCCTTCGATCGTCGTTTCAACTTTAGAAATCCTCCAGCCCAATACGCTATCCTCAGAAAAAGTTAGGTCTTTAGTTTGTATATATTTATGAATCAAAGATGAATCATAGGAAATGAATAGCTTGTCATTATTTATAAAATCCCTTAATGAGAAAAGGTCGCGAGCTAGTGTATCGAGTGTCTCGTAGTGATCTAGGTGGTTCGGCGCAAGGCCTGTAATAATCCCGTACTCTGGGTGCGTAGTTTGTGCGAAATGCTCAATATCTCCAGGTGCACCTTCACCATATTCAATTACTAAAATTTCTTCATCTCCCTTGAGTTTTGAGATAAATCTGGCGTGAGCTATCGGTGTATTCATATTACCTGGGGTTATCGCAATGTTAAATTTCTCAGAAAGAACGGTTGCAAGCAACTCCTTCATCGTAGTTTTACCATAACTACCGGCTACAGCAATCTTAATTGCTCGGTGATTTTTAAATAGTTCTTTGCTCTTTGCAACGATTCTTTGCTGGCTTGGTTTGGCTATTAGCCCATAGGATAAGCCGATAGTAATCACTAAAATACCTATTGTTGACAAAGGTGATATAAGCACAAAGAGTACTATCGACATTAACATAGCTATACCACTCCAAGCACTTAATCCGATATACACACCGAAGCCGATAGTTGTAAACCAGACAATATAAGTAAAAACTGCTAGCGACAGAGCTCTCTTGGTGAGTACTAACTTTTTACGGTGCATTACTCTCAGCAAGTTTGGACTTCTACGAATCCATTCAATGAACTTTCGTTGATCATACTCAACCTGTTGCAACATATACACAGCGTAGAGTGGCATCTTAGGTGAAAATAATGATAGATAGAAAATTACGTCTTTCATAGTAAAAATTTCCTCATACTTTCTGCAACCTGTTGACTATCCCTTTGGTGAATCCAGTGATCTTGACCTGGAGTAACTATCAGTTTCGAGTCCGGTATCAGTGCAGCGAGTCTTTGACCCATCGAAGCTGGCGTATGACTATCCACCTCCCCGTATATTAGTAGTACAGGACACGTAATCTTCGGCGCATACGTCTGGATGTCGGTTATTAGAAGTTTATTAATTATCTTTTTATGAACTGGTCGAAGATCAGTGCTATAGTCAGACCCTACTTTCTTATATAGCTTGTTCTTTACGGATCTTGGCACGAGTTTACGCAGTGGCTTTACTCCATACCGTAATACTTGCTTGAGGAAGTGCTGATCACTTCTGACGCCAGCAGATGCAAGCAGTACGAGTTTTTTAGGTTGTAATATCTTCTCACCAATCGCATAGATTTCGATCTGTCCACCCATAGAGTGGCCTACGAGTGAGTACTCTTTTATTCCGAGCTTTCCTAAGAATGAACTTAAAAAATGGGCATAGGAATTCAAATCTATTACCTCATCAGACTGTTGACTAGCACCGAAGTTTGGTAGATCCAGTGCTATGCATCGGAAATTACTCTTCAATTCATCTATAAGAGCCGTGAATGTCATACCACTATCAAGCCACCCATGGACAAATATAAGAACCGGGCCATTACCTTCATCGGTATATCGGATTGCAAGATTATCAGTTATGATTTCCTTGGCTTTAGGCATTTTTAAACTGGTTTTCTTTTATGCGCAGCCAATGTCTGCTCTGACGGACAAGTTTTTCTACATCACGCTCAGAGTAGAGCAGCTCTTTGGTCACCTCTTCAGCAAAGACTCCGTTTTGCGAACCTTTAATCAGTACTACGGTGCCTTTTTTAAGAAGTCTCAGGGCAACATCAGCCGCGTGATCTGGCGAAGGGCAACGCATGACTTTACAGCCTTTTTTCGCAGCAGCCGCTGCAAGATATTTGTTAGCGTCTTTACCAATTGTGATCACAACTTCAAGCTGCTTTGGATCACAATAACTACCCACTTCCTCATGGAGTTTTCTACTCTGATCTCCAAGTTCGTTCATCTGCCCAAGCACGGCAATTTTATTTGGTGCTTTTATCTCATAGAGCGTATCTAGCGCTGCTTTTACAGCTTCTGGACTTGCGTTGTAGGTATCGTCTAGTAAAGTGCTATCCTTAAGGCCTCTTAAAACCTGCATTCTGCCAGGTGCTGGCTCGAGCTTTGCCAGGCCCTCTTTAATCTCTGCCGTTGTTAGCTCAAGTTCATCAGCTATCAGTACGGCAGGTGCAGCTGCACTGGCATTATGAACACCCAGTAAAGAAATGTCTGCTTCAATTTGTCCATCATTTTTAAGCGCAAAAACTACCCGCCGCTTCAAATCAGCCGTTAAACCTTTGGGCGCATAACGGCAATCGTAGTGCCCTTGACCATATGTCAGATAGTTTTTTACACGAGTGAGGTATTTTTTATCTACATCATCGGCATTCACGATAAGGGTCTCTACGAGGTTGTCTAGATATAGCTCCTCTTTGGCAACCGCCTCTAAATCATGGAATTGCAGCATGTGTTCTGGTGCGATAGCGGTCAGTACCCCGTAATTAGCGTGCAGATATGGTTCAAAGGCTTGCATGTCGCCAGGCTTATCAGTACCAAGCTCCACGACAACTGCCGTAAATGGGTACGCTCCTTGTATTAATACTTCACTTCTTAAAAAAACTCTTAACCAACCAAACGGGTTGTAGAGCATTGGCATCTTCTCGCCAAAAAAGATTAGTGGCACGCTGGTAATCTCATTATAGTTACCGTCTTGCCACTGTATTTTTGCATGCTGAGCTAGCACCGTTGCGATTGCACTCTTTGTACTTGTCTTGCCAACACTTCCAGCCACTGCAATAACCAGCGGCTGATGCTTATCACGAAGCCGCCTTACTTGGTGCCATAGTAATCGTGCGATAACTGATTTGAAGTATGTCTTCATTGGTTGTAAAAATCCTTTAGCCCACTCCTGGGATTATGGCGATTTGTAACTAAGCTGCGAGCCCAAGATCAGCTAAGATGTCGGCGTTGCTCGAACGGTTATCTTTAATCCATTGCTTGGCATCATTCTGTTCCCAAAATGCCTCACCTTCATCTTCCAGCTTTTCAAGGCGCGTATAATAATCTGGCACTTCATAAAGATGGGCCAGGGCAATTTTAGCTGTAGATTCGAGATCGTCGCCTGTTACATTCGTTTGTTCGCAGGCAATCGCAAAAGTACAACCATGCTCAAGTTCTTCTTTCACTCCTTGCATGAACTCACCAAAATCAACTTCGTTCCAGTTTACGCCAATTGTATCGCCAACTTCTTTAACCTCTTTTGCTGTCAGGTTATATTTTGCATACTTTCCGTCACGAATCTTCTGATAAAAGTCTACTGCTTGTGCCATATTAATTTCCTTTCTAAAAAATCTAGTGGATTAACTCTGTAGAAATGTGGTGGAGATACAGGGACTCAAACCCTGGACCTCTGCCATGCCATGGCAGCGCTCTAATCAACTGAGCTATATCCCCACGTGGGCTGAACCCAACTATTATTATATCAGCTCTAGCCAGCAAGTTCACCGAGTTCGTCTTGCTCTTGTAGCGTAAATTGAATAATCCTTCGACTCTGCCTACCAAGGCCCATCGGCATCACACCGCTCTGCATTTCAGCTAATATATCTGCGACCTTTTGGGTGCGTAGTAGCAATCGCTCTTGCTTCCAATTTTTATCATACAATCCAAATACATGACACTTCAGATTAGCGAAAACGTTATCTGCACGTATTTGGTTGAAACAATCCCATAATACTATATGAGTAAGCTGAGTCATGGCGTAAGTACCGTTACCCACATTAGTTCCAATTGACTCAGCAGCTTGTTGAAAATCTTCCACATTAAGGTAGTCTCCTGTTGCTAGGGCTTCATTTAGAGATCTTGCGTGGCCAACATATCTTAGGTCTTCTGATATGACGAGATCGCCTCTTTGTGGTGGTCTTTCAAAACTTAACTTCATAAACACCTCACTACTGTT
Source organism: uncultured Candidatus Saccharibacteria bacterium (assembly GCA_964632215.1). Taxonomy (GTDB): domain Bacteria; phylum Patescibacteriota; class Saccharimonadia; order Saccharimonadales; family UBA7683; genus CAZWBG01. The sequence continues at coordinate 349,753 of CAZWBG010000001.1, forward strand.
CACGAGCCCGTTGCTGCATGTCTGCTATGCAAAGTAAAGCCACCAGACTTTTAGGACCACAGTTAGAGAAACTATAAGAGTGCTCATGAAACTTGAAGGGATCAGCTACTATAAATGATTTTATAAGACTTCTCCCTTCTCTGTCGATAGATACAACGTCCGCAATAATACCTTGCTCAATAAGCATACCCATAGAAGGAGTATCGAGATGCGTAAATACCCGTTCCATAACACCTGCCATGCGCGACATAGCGCTACCTACATCCTTTGATCCATATTGTTTTCTTATTTCTGTTCTATTTTTCTCTATCCAACCTCGTAACGAAGGCTCTCTTTCTCCCGCGTATTCAATTGAGAAGGGAGGTATGTTTTTAAACAGTTCCTCCACCTGGTGGTCGCCAAGCGATCGCCGATTAGTAAGCATACCAGTCATTTCTTCAGTCCAGTCGCTCAGATCTTCGAGACGAGATTTGTTACTGTTAAAACCCAGCGCTCCTCCGATTATCTCGCGCTCACTTTTAACTGATGCCATCTCTCGACTTAATTCGTTCTCACTTACTTGAAGATCTTTATCTCTCTTGTAGAGTTCTTGGGCGAGACTATCAACCACTAGCTGGACTCGACTTGCTTGAACAGCTCCAATAGCAACATCCTTTTCATCCACAGCCAAGCCTTCGGGGAATTCCGATGCAATAGTTGCTTTGTCCACCCAATCATAAATTAGATCGGTCTCTTTACTCATATTATCTATATTATATCGTAAATATCCGATTTTTGCAATTTATTCTTCTCGCCTAGGAATATCCAGCGACCTCTTTAGCTCGGGGTCTGACGTTGTATAGAACTGAGCTGTAGACCAATATCCCATTGTGCGTAATCGCCTTTGTGACGTCATCACCATCATGCGCCTGTCATAACGCATTCCGGCAGTACCGTAATATTTTGACACAAGTCTCGTGTAGGCTATATCCTCACTCTCTGTGATGAAGTCAGTTCGTGGAAACCCACCAGTTATATAGTAAGCCTCAGCAGTAGTTGCCATATTATGTCCTGGAGCAAAATAAAGAAGCCCTGGATCGGCAAATCTAATAGCCCTTATAATTCTTGCTGCATTCTTTACGCGAGGTAAGACCATTATCTCAAAAAAAGTTGAGCCTCCATCACCACCTGAGATAGCTGGCCCCGAAACTAATGCTGTGTGTTTCTTTTTTAACTGATGACTCACTCTTGTAGCCCACCCAGGGAGTGCCTGCGTGTCACTATCAATCCGAGCTATATGCTCAGCACCCAACTCTTCCATGGCGTACCGAAAGCCAGTATCGGCAGCAGCACCAGTGCCCTGAACCTCTTCCGTCAGTAAGTGTAGTGTTGTGTTCCGGAAGTTTTTACTCACATCAAGAGCTACGCTAGCAGTTTCGTCCGTAGAGTTATTATCAACCACAATAACATCCAATGCCACGTCTTGAACCTCAAGACTCAGTAGAGAGCCAGCAATTCGTGATTGCTCGTTATAGGCTGGAATCACTACTGCTAGTCTTTTTTCTGCCATAATCTCATTTTAGAAGTTTTATTAATTGTGCTTCGTCAATGACTTGGGTGCCGTATTTTTTGGCATTTTCTAGTTTGCTGGCACCAACCTTGCCGCCCGCTACAAGGTATGTCGTACCCTTGCCTACAGCGGTCTGAAAGGTGCCGCCGAGCAACCTGATTTTATCAGCCGCTGCATCGCGGCTCATTTCTTTAAGTGAGCCTGTGATCACGAAACTCTTACCCTGGAGCGGGCCTGTCGCATGCGAAATGTAGTGTGGCGTGACTCCAAGTTCAACAAACTTACGCAGCAATTTACTGTTATCAGGGTCGGCAAACCAAGCAAGGAGTGATTCGGCAACAATCCCGCCTACTCCTTCTATCTGCATTAGTTCATCTAGTGTGGCGTGCTGTAGTTTATCTAACGAACCAAAAGCTTCCGCAAGATCAATTGCCGTTTGTGCGCCCACATGACGAATGCCCAAACCGAATACAAAGCGCTCTAACGGTGGGTTTTTAACCGCAGCAATAGCATCTACTAAATTCTGGGCAGAAAGTTCAGCAAAACGCTCCAGTTTTAAAACATCTTCTTTTTTTAGTGTATAGATATCTGCTAAATCTTTAACCAATCCGGCATCTACTAAGGCCTCAACGTTCTTTTCTCCCAGCGTATCAATATCTAGCGCCCCTTTACTAGCATAATGGCGCACGGCTCGCTTAAGAATAATCGGACCGGTTAAACCCTTAACTCGGTAGACAACCTCGCCTTCAGAGCGGATAAACTCCAGCTCAGGGTATTGACGCTTGAGCTCTGCCTCGTAATCTACCTTCTTGGCATCTTTTGGCCGTAGCTCAGTGATCACGCTCTCAACCTGCGGAATAATATCGCCTGCTTTAAAAATTACGACGGTGTCACCCACTCGCACATCTTTTCGGGCAATTTCATCAGCATTATGCAAACTAGCATGCTGCACGGTAGTTCCGGCAACTACTACGGGGTCAAAAACCGCCACTGGCGTTGCCGCGCCTGTCCTGCCAATACTAATCACGATATCTTTCACAACTGTTGTAGCTTGTTCGGCCGGATATTTATAGGCAACGGCGGCTCGAGGATTCTTCCCCACCCACCCAAGTTCTTGGTACAAAGCCCTGTCGTTCACCTTCACGACAAGTCCGTCAGTGTTAAAAGCAAGATCCTGGCGCTTCTCCTCCCATTCATCAATAAAGTGCATCACACCGTCAAGATCTGTAAATATTTGAGCTTCTTGGTTACGAGTTAGCCCAAGTTCAGATATTGTCTCGTAGGTAAACATGTTAGTCGGTAACTCACTTGGATCCTCCCGCAGCAGATCATATGCCCGAAAATGTAGCTTACGCTCCACAACAAGCTTTGGATCAAGCTGACGGATAGTACCGGCAGCTAAGTTGCGTGGGTTGGCAAAAATTGGTAAATCGGCAGCCACACGTTTCTTATTTAATGCATCAAAATCTTTTTTATACATGACAACTTCGCCCCTAATTTCAGTTCGGCCGCGCAAGAATACCTTGGCTTTGGTTGATTCCCTGAGGCGCAGCGGAATATTCTGAATAGTTCGAATATTCTGCGTGACATCCTCACCAACTACCCCGTTGCCACGGGTTATAGCTTGTACAAATACCCCATCTTCGTACACCAAAGCGCAGGCTAAACCATCCATCTTTATGTCACAGAAAAACTCGTGAGTCTTACCAGGCAAGAGCTTATCCATTCGCTTTACCCATGCCTCAATATTCTCTCGATTAAAGACATCATTCAGGCTAAACATGCGCGCCGAGTGCGTAACCTTTTTAAACTTATCTAGTGGAATATTGCCTACGCGCTGGCTCGGGCTATCGGCAGTTATGAGGTCTGGATGATCCGCCTCAAGTTGTTTAAGCTCTTGCATTAAACCGTCGTATACGACGTCAGGAACCGTAGGGCTATCTAGAACATGGTACTCGTAGTTATATTGATTCAGCAACCTCTTAATTTCTTTTAGGCGTTTTTGTGGCACCACTTTTTTCATATCAGTGACCGGTATAGTTTATACAGATAGACGTTTACAAACGGGATGATAGCAATGGCATAGACATCCATAATTATATACGTTTGGTTTGGCAAGAAACGGATGCTTAGCAGCAAAGTTGTAAGATATATGACACCCAACAGAATCGGTAATGTAATGAAGCGCTTGAAAACCTTAAACCGTTGAAACTGTACTACTTTCTTTGCCGCACGTAGCGCTGCCACTGGATACATGCCTGGTAACGTTGCAATGTAAAATGCCAGAGCTGAGCTGGTAATAAAATAGAAAGATAACAGACCGATGAGTAAGGTGACTATAAAGAAGCTAAGGTCTTCAAAACCAGTCACGAAGACTCCTCCGGTACGAGCCGTCGCATACACAAATGATGCAATCGCAAAAGGCAGTAGCTGCAAGGCAACTACCAGAAGAATACAAACCACAGGGATAATCGGTGCTAGGCCTCGATAATATGCGTCACGGACTTTAATCTTCTCGCCATTCGTCAGTTCACGAATTGCGAAAATGATGACTAAACTAATACCGAGTAGCAAAGCAGCACCAACCGTAGGATTAGAAGCTTCGCGTGGCGTCGCAATCACTGCTCCTGCAACCGCTGCGGTTAAAACAGGACCGCTCGTAGCGTCACCTAGTGCGGTTTCTACGCTACTTTTGAGCGTTGAAACATCCAGACTTGCTGGTGACCACACGACTATGAAGTAAAAAACTGCATAAATTAGCATGAGCCCTAGAAACTTCCAGCGGTGTGTTGCTAAAAAACGTAGTGAGTCTTTTATGAGCTGCCAAGAAGATGGAATGTAGCGCGGTTCTGGTTTGATTCGTTTTTGAAGGCGAAAAGTACGATACTTCTTTTTCTTTCTATCATCTGCTTGCCACTGCCGCACGGCCTCAGGGCGGGTCTTTACCCAACTCGGTAGCTGTTTGCTAGTTTCAACTAGTTTCTGACTCTTAGCTAAAGCACGTTTGTGCATCAACTCCAAACTCATAGGTGATTTTACAGACTGTTTTTTAGTCTGAGCTTGCCGCACAGTTGGCTGAATTGATTTCTTCTTCTTTTTCGATTGCGCCATTACAAGTTTTCTCCCATATGCTGAAGCTTGGTAATGCGCTCGCTAATTGGTGGATGTGTACTGAAAAGTTTTGAGATCCGCTTACCCTTAAGTGGATTGGCAAAGAATAGATGGGCAGTGGAGCTATTTTGGCGTTTCATAATAGAGCCTGAGGCCTCAATCTTACGCAGAGCCGCAATGAGGGCATCGGGGTAACGCGTAAGCAGAGCACCGCTGGCATCAGCAAGATACTCCCGTTGACGCGATACTGCTAACTGTATCAAAAGCGCTACAATAGGCGCTAAAATTGCCAGTATAACCGCGACAATTGCAGCTATCGGACTAGTGTTATCTCTGTCTCCCCACCACATCATGCGTATCAAGAAGTCACTCAGTAGGCCAATAATTGAAACGCAGGCAAAAACTACCATCATAAGACGAATATCGTAGTTTTGAATATGCCCTAACTCATGACCCACTACCGCCTCTAGTTCTGTATCATCAAGTGAATCAAGCAGCCCCTGAGTAACTGCTACGCTTGCGTGGTCTGGATTACGCCCAGTTGCAAAGGCATTGAGTGCAGCATCTGGCATGATGTAGACCTTCGGCATTGGTAGCCCTGCTGTAATTGCTAGATTCTCGACAATTCGGTACAGTCGCGGATTATCCTTCTTCTCTATTGGCTTAGCACCGTTGAGAGCCAACGCCACTCGGCCAAACGTAAAGTAGCTGATGGCGCTATAAATCAGTGCAAAAATTCCAATGACAAAAATGGAGCGAAAGTCACCAACGTAGAGACCATAGGCATACCCAATCACTCCCATAACGACAAGAAAGAGACTCATGACAATAACTGTTTTTAACTTGTTGGCTGCAATTTGTGAATACATGAATGTGCTATCAGAAAACTATATTAAAATTTTACGTCAACTGGCTTTTGAGCAGTTGCTGATTCAGCTTCATCAAGCTCAAAGAAGTCACGTTTTTTAAAGCCGAGGCTGTTGGCAAAAATATTGGTTGGGAAAACAGTAACCTTAATATTAAGTTCACGCACCGCACCATTGTAAAAACGGCGTGAGGCTTGAATCTTATCTTCAGTATCAACAAGTTCATCCTGCAACTGTAGGAAGTTTTGGTTTGCCTTTAGATCTGGGTTACTCTCAGCAACTGCAAAAACGCTTTTTAGGGCACCAGCAAGAGCATCTTCAGCCTGAGCAGTCTCTTTCACAGAACCGCCAGTAATGGCGCCAGCTCGCTCTGCTGCAACCTTCTCAAGTACATCAGCCTCGTGCTTAGCGTATCCCTTAACTGTATTCACGAGGTTAGGAATAAGATCAAGTCGTCGCTTAAGTTGCACGGTGATGTCGCTCCAAGCTTCTTCAACCCGAATATTTGTCTTAACTAAACCGTTATATGTTGCCCACAGCCAGATCAATAGCAGAACAACTACTACCCCGATACCGATTAATATAAACATGGTTACTTCTCCTTTTATAATACCCTTCTAGTATATCACCTAAGAAGCAAAAAACTCCCAGTTAGGAGTTCCTTGGACTGACCGATTCCTAGTATTGCTATCCACTCATCAAGAGTATCTGACCTGATTCGAAACTTAGTGCTACGACACAATATTCATCTTCAGTCAGAAAAGAATGATGTTGCTACTAGACTGAGTCTTCTTCGGCCACTACTTGTGTTACAGAAAGGTTAGCAACTTGCTCGCTAAAGTGTCGGTCGAAAATTGCCTGGACTGCTGGCGTCAGAGGGTCTCGTCGGCTGGCTTCCAGAGCTTCCATATAGGCTACTCGTTCCTCTTCAGAGTAACTATAGTAAAGTTGTCCAGTAGCTGGGTCGTAGCTCCAAGGAGCTTGAAGCTCATCGGGGGTCACCTCTCCCTCGAGAACCTTAAGTATGGTTAGACCTTGAGGGTCACCTCCGAAGCAACGCTGCCCCTGGGTCTCTTTGCCGTTTCTTGATTCTCCTGTAGTACCTGTGATTTCTGCCATATACTTTTACCTCCTATCCCTCAATCTTCTCACGCCTTAGTCTATTCGTCCACACCTAGCACTGCACAAAATCGAAAGCGTGTAGCTCCTGTATAGGTTATGAGCTTACAAAAAACTCCCAGTTAGGAGTCTTTGTTAGGGTGGTCCATGATAATCAGGAAGTTATTAAAACAACTAACTCTCAAGTCCCTGCTTGGCCAGCTGAGAAACCATGTCTCTTGCACCACCCTGAAGAGCTTCGTAAGGAGATAACCCATCTAGTTGCGGACTGCTCGCCACCCACCAGAACCACATTGTCCACGGATCTCGTGTAGGCGACAATGATCGATTCACATCTGCGAAGTCTTCAAGCATCTCCGGTGTGAACTGTATCTGAAACCGTGGGAGCAATAAGGCTCCATGGTCTTCGACCACTAGTAATCGCCCATCGACAACCAGATCGTGAGCCTCATCACCGTCAACAACTTGATAGTCCCCACTACCCAGCAGCGTCTCGCGCAGCCGAGCCTGAAACATCTGACGGTCAGCAATCAGATCCTGCTCAAGCTGATCTCGGTCTGGCATTGGACGGACCCCTAATAGTACGTCCATCGACTCACCTTGCGGTACAAAAGACTCCGACCGACTCGGCTGTAGTAACCGCTGAAGGAGACAACATGCCTCCTCACGAGCTAACTCCTGTAACCCAGCGTCAATCCCTAGTGAGATTCTGTCTGATAGATTAAGGTGATCTTCTTTGGCAAGTTCCATTGCTAGCATCCAGTCCGTGTAAGTGTCGTCAGTTATTAATATATAAAGAAGAGTAACAGAGATCGATAGTATCGGCAATTCTTCCCTAGACAGAGCCGAGGAAGCTGATACTCCTAGAGTACTAAAGCTGACTAACTGAAAGACGGCTCGATGTTTTCGTTGCAAGCCTGAGTACATCTTCAGCCTCTTCAAGCGTCCCGCTGGAAACGATATCAGCACAGCTTCGTCCACCAAAGGTATCTCGAGATACAGACCACCAGTGAGCTAAAAACCATGAAGACCCCGTAATCCCGATAGTTGTATTGGCCAGCTCCACGACAGATCGTAGGCGACCCATCTGTGACTCGCTATCATAAGGTTCGAACTGGAATACCGGTAACAGCAGTCGACCATGTTCAGCTACTGAAACAATTCCGCCAGCATAATGTTCGGCCAGTATGTCCACATCCTCAAGAAGACAGGACACAAATCCTCCCTCGAGAATTTCTCGTCGCTTCTCATCCCACCGCTGTCGAACATTAGCTAAATACTCCTCGGGTGACGAACCTTCTTGGTCAAGGTATAGCCGAAACATCTCAGACTTCTTAACCAAGCCCTCATCAATGGAGGGATCTACACCCCGCGAAATCCAGTCGTTAACTTCTGTTGATCGTTCAGTCAATTCGTGTGTTGTATTTTTCATATAATAACTCCGACAGCTCACCATAGCCAACACGGAGTACATGCAAAAAGGTGGCTGCTTTTAGTTAAATTACTCCTTCTTTGAGAATACTTGCGTCTTAACAAAGATGCAAGAGGTGGGTATCTAATCAAATACACCCCAGTGAAGCCAACCCCTTCAGAAACAGAAACACCCCGACTGGCGTCGGGGTGGGTTCGAGTAAGACACATTTGGTGCGCCATTAGCTATGAAAGTAAAACCTTACTTCTTAGACTATCAAGCTTCTTAATAGATTAAGCTTCATCCGACTTATCAAGTACTGGTGCAAGATAGCCTATTGCGAAGTCACCAACTTCACCTGGCAACATTTCATCAAGCTCATCGGCAGTTCTGCCTTCCATACGTGATAGTAATTCTTCTGGGTCACCAAATGCGTGCCTCAAAACTGTACTCATAGAAAATGAATTAACCTCTACTCCACGCTTCCGCATTTCTTCAAGAGTATCAACCGCAAACTGTGTGCCAGAAACTCCACCAGTGGCGTCAGCCAGCTCAGACATGCCACGAATCAAATCGTTTAATTCGTTATCCTCGCCTTGTTCAAAACTAGCCCGTAATATTTCCGGGCTCTTATTCTGGGTGCTCATATAGAAGTATTATACAATGTTGTGCTACCTACTTCAACAAAAGAGGTTAAAACGCATTCGTACAACTATTAACATCTCTGTTAAACGACTAACTTTCTAACATTTTCGTCTCGTCTCCTCTTGCTAAGAATTTGAGATGTTAAAACCCGAAATTAACAGATAAAAAAGAGCCCTATTCGGGCTCAAAGTTGCGAATGGTGCACATTTACAGAATCTTCTCAAACTTTTTGATGCGCTAGTTTATGGTCAGTTGCTAGGTGCTCTTACCATCCTACCGAGTAACTTATCTGAGAACAAAGTGATCTATTGAAGTTATTTGCCGACATTCCCGGTTTCAATTGCTCCCGCCCGTGCATACCGGGCGACGATGACTCCCGACTTACCGACATGATTTTCAATGAGTTTAAATGTTCTTGGAGCTGCACCATCGCTAAAAAGTTTTTTTCCTTGACCAAGAATAATCGGATAGGTCATAAGACATAGTTCGTCTACAAGATCGTTTGCAAGGAGTAACTGCACCAACTTACTGCTACCCCACACATGGAGGTTAGGACCGTTTGAGTTCTTCAACTTTGTAATGTCTTTAACGCTTCGCAGGAAAGTAGTGTTCTGCCAGTTCGTTTCGGTCTTTGTAGCCGATAAAACATACTTCATATTGTCATTTATAAATGGCCAAATTTGGTTATGCTTAGGCCAATAATCTGACCAGATCTCGAATGTATATCCCCCTAGTAAAAATTCAACATCAGCTTTGAGTGCTGGATTAGTTACCAGTTCTGCAGCGTCATCGTCCATAAATGGAGCTTGCCATCCTCCGAATTCGAATTTAGCTGTCTGATCTTCCTCCGGAGCGCCTGGTGCTTGCATGACGCCATCAATTGTTACAAATTCTAGGACAATAATTTTTCGCATGATACTCCTCCGTTTATAAACCTATAATAGGACTATAACGTATAGTATCAAAAAGAGACCTCGAGGTCTCTTTTATTGTGCTTATACTTGGTGCGAGCAACAGATCACTTCTCAAATCTTCGCCCAGAGGTCAAAAGACTCCTGGATGCGCTATTCCAGTCGGACGTTCCGTCCGACTCGTAGCTCAGGCCACCTCATCTTCGTGCTCCTCGGCCATCTGTACGGCGATCAGCTTGAGAGCCATCGCTAGTTTCTGAACATCCGGTTGTGGTCGAGCGACACCCATCACAGGTACCTGGTTCCGCTTCGGTGGCTTCATCACTGAGTCCCTCGAAACTGCGTATAGCAGGCGGTTGAAGGTCTGGACGTCACCATGAGCGTTGTCAAACGCCCTCCCGTAGATTCGCTTCATGCGGAGAAAGGCTTTGCTGGCCCGATTCGGCAAGCTCTTGTCTTGGGTGCCGATAGTCTTCCAGTGCTCTCTGAGCTGTTCGTCGGTCAGATCCTCGGTAGGGCGGTAGTACTGGTGTACATCCAGCTGCTGGGCATGGGGAATCACCGCGAAGAGGGTCTGGCATATTTCCCAGGCATGCTTTAGTGTGTCGTGTCGCTCCCAGAAGCTGATGTAGGTGATGCGAGGCATGCTTAAGGGTGTAGTTTTCCGAGAGCTTTGGCTTGTTCACTCATTACCTCTAAAGCTGTTTCCAGCAAGTCCTTTTCGTCCTTCTGCGGATGCTTCGAGATACTCTCCGAGGGGGACGCCATGATCGTCTGGATGGCAGTTGCAAGAACGGGGATGACCTGCTCTCTTGTTGCCTCGACCTCGGCCTCTTTTCGAATCATGTCTCGGTATGCTTCGAGTGATAGAGAGACTGATGATTTGAATCCGTACTCTTCACGGTATCGCTTGGCTTTGGAGAATTGCCTTGTCGAGAGGACAACCCAATAGACCACAGGTGCGCCAATCAAGAGCTTACGGACAATTAGCTGAGGACTGATGTCTTGACCAGCAGTTGCATCTTGAAACCAGAGTGCAAGCACAAGGCTTACGGCTAGTGCAATAGCGGTCGAAACGCACCACAGTAGGGCGCTCTTTCTGTATCGTTCCTGAGCTTCATCGAATGCGTGAAATAGGCCAGCTGCAGTCGCAGTTTTGAGTAGGGCAGTAACGGTCTCTTCCTGACCCTTCACCTCAACTGCAACCGCCTGAGCCTCCTGCACTAGCGTAGCAGTCTCCTTCTCAAGTGTTTCTTGAGTGATCTGGGCCTGCTCCTGAGCCTTCTTTGCTTTCGTGATCTCCTCTTCGAGACTCTGCCGTCGGGTTTCTAGGTCAGCGTGAAGCTGTTCGACCTGAGCCCTCGACACGTCCGTCTTGTTGAAGTTAGCTTCGGTTTCTGATGCCTTTTGCGCACTACTGGAGACTGTCTGCTCGAGTTCGGTCTTGAGTTCTTCTATCCTGGCCTTCAAATCAGCAACCTGCTGAACCTGGGTTTTCCAAAGTCGTTGTGCGTCTCGTGTAGTGGTACTCATCTTGAATACAATTGTGACTCTATGAATTCAGAAAGGCAAGCATAAGCATATTGTCGCCTGTCTCGTTCTATGAGTCACCGGTACACCCCACCCCTGGTAGGAAAATGGGAAAGAAGGTGTACCGGTGACCGAAGAGAGGAGACAGCTCGAACCCTGATAACAGGGGTCGTAGTCCATCGGCAGATTCTCAAGTCAAGGCCGAACCTGTACCGGTGAACGCAAAACAGAGGTCTCTGACCTCTGTTAGTAATAATGGTTATCGTTATCGTGGTGCGGGTAAGGAGACTCTAACTCCTGGCCTCTTCCTTGGCAAGGAAGCGCTCTAACAACTGAGCTATACCCGCATGTCAGGCGATATTATACGGAAAGTATCCGTTGTATTCAAGGTGTATGGTGTCTAAGGGCTAGTTTTGTTAAGATAAGAGCCGACGTATAATGCGTTTTATCAAATATGGCGCCGTGGCCGAGTGGTTAGGCAGGGCTCTGCAAAAGCTCGTACACCGGTTCAAATCCGGTCGGTGCCTCCAAATACAACTTTGCAAATCAGTAGGTTGTATCTATAATTTTTGATACGGGCGAGTGGCGGAATTTGGTATACGCGGTGGACTTAAAATCCGCTGGTTGAATAAACCTTGAGGGTTCAAGTCCCTCCTCGCCCACCAATGAGAATCAGTCTCAAACCCCTAACAGAGGTCACAGACCTCTGTTTTGCATGCTCCGATACACCCCAGCCCGCTTGAGATTTCAGCCGATACACACTCTTACCCCTGTTGAGGGTGCTTTAATCCTTACCTATCATAGGGTACGAGGTTTTTAGTTGCACTTAGTCACATTTGAATTGCTGACTGCAACAGGTTACAGCATACCGCTATTCTATAACTTGTATTTCCATCATCTGTTAAAGGTCAGACCTTCCCAATCCCAAGTAAGTTATAATTAATGGTAATGAAAAAGCTTTCTCTCAAACTAGAAAATACATACGGCATTCGAAAGCTAGAACACACTTTTAACTTTGAAGACCATAAGGCATACGCGATTTATGCCACAAATGGCTCAATGAAAACATCCTTCACTAAGACATTCAACGACCTTGGTGCAGGAAGAGCCTCTTCGGATCTTATCTTTCCCGAGAGAACTACAGTTCGTGAAGTTATGGACGAGGCAGGAGAACTCGATGCAAGTAAGATTTTTGTAGTTGAACCTTACAACGAAGGCTACTCATCTGAGAAAACTTCTACTCTGTTGGTAAACAAAGAACTCAAAGAACAATACGACAAGATATGGTCGGATATAAAAAGCCTTGAAGACGAGCTTTTAAAGAAACTAAAGAAACCATCAGGTCTGACAAAAGATATAGACGATGAGGTATCAAGAGTTTTTATTAGTACAGAAGGAAAGTTTCTAGAAGCAATTCAGCGTATAAATGGCGAGGTTAACGATGGCAAAGCGCCAGTTTTTAGTGATGTTTCATACAAGATACTATTTCATGGCAAAGTCCTCAAAGTACTTGGAGACATACAGCCAGAACTCGGGGAATACATAGCCCGATACAATGAATTAGTCGACGTTTCTAAATACTTCAAGAGAGGTGTCTTCAACCATACCAACGCTACAGTAATTGCCGATGCACTGGTAAAGAATGGTTTTTTTGATGCGTCACACACTGTTACATTGTCGGATGGCAGCAGTATTTCCAATAAGAATGAACTACAGGAAATTATTGAGAGCGAACTACAGGAGATACTAAAAGATGAGAAGTTGCGCAAAGCCTTCGATAAAATTGACAAAAAATTGACAGGAAATCAGGATTTAAAAGATTTCCGCGAATACATTACGGAACACCCAGAGCTTATACCGGAGCTTGCTAATGTAGGTCATTTCAAACAGCGGGTCTGGGTTGATTACTTCAAGGTATGTCTAGCCGATTTTAATAATCTTGCTACCGCACACACTGATGCCAAGAAAGAACTCGACAGCATAAGAGAACGTGCTAATGAAGAGCGTACACGCTGGGCTGAGGTAGTTGAACTTTTCAACCAGAGGTTTGTGGTACCATTTACTCTTTCTGTAGATAACCAAGACGACGTAATACTTGATGATATTTTGCCGTCATTGAGTTTCACATTCAACGATGGCGATAGCAAGCCTGTAAAGCGGGATGACCTTCTAAAAGTTCTTAGTACGGGAGAAAAGAAAGCACTCTATATTCTTAACATTTTGTTCGAAGTAGAAGCGCGACTAGATTTAAAACAAGAAACTCTTATGATTGTTGACGATATAGCCGATTCGTTCGACTATAAAAATAAGTATGCAATCATTGAATATCTTAAAGATATTTCCGAGAAAGAAGGGTTCTATCAGATTATCCTCACGCATAATTTCGACTTCTTTAGAACCATTCAGTCTAGATACCCTGTTTCACGAGATTGTTGTTTTATGGTCAATAAAGATGGTGTTGGAATAGAGCTGGTTAAGGCAGAGTATGTCGAAAACCCTTTCAAGTACTTCCTGAGTAACACGAAGGATGACGCAAAGCTACTAGCCTTAGTTCCGTTTGTACGAAATGTAGTTGAGTACAATACCAGCGACACTACAAACTTTGACTTACTAACATCTACCCTTCACGTTAAGGACAATTCGAACACTGTAGCTGTGAGCGAAGTGAAGAGAATAATCAAAGAAGTTTTCGGCAAAGACATCACAGTTAATGATGATAGCAAGGCAGTAGCCAACCTGTTTATTGAGACTGCCGATGCTTTCGATAGGGACGGTAATCTTGGTCTTGAAGGGAAGATTGTAGTCTCGGTTGCAACTAGGCTAAAAGCCGAGATGTTTATGATTAAAGAAATTAACGATGATGCTTTCGTGAAAGGTATCAACAGCAACCAGACCAGAGCGCTTGCAGATAAGTACACTACTGATAATTCTGACAAGGAAAGTGAAGTTGCAATTATCAAGAAGGTCAACTTAATTACGCCTCAGAACATACACCTAAACTCTTTTATGTATGAGCCAATCTTAGATATGTCCGACGATGAACTTAAAGGTCTGTACGAACAGGTATCTGCTCTTCAAACAGTCTAGATCTAGTAAGGTGCAATAGAACGAGCTTGTTATGCGGCAATAGGAGCAGGCACAAAATACTCTTGGAGATGTTGGTTGTAACGAAAATACTCATAAAGTATGTTTTGCGTACGCTCTAGGCTAAGGTTTCCCTCTACAAGAAATAGCTTGTGCCTTTTACCAATCTTAGATCCAGGATCACGTCCCTTCATTACGATTTTATAATGAGCATCATATTCATCCAGACTAAACACTCTAACTGCTCCATCCACGTGGGAGATAGTTTCGCTAGCTTGGTCAAATACAAAGTGTGCAAATTTTTGAATGCAATACTTCTCTCCGAAGCCAGGCGTGATTTTTCCTTTAAAGCTTGGGTCGATCTTAGGCGTGAACTCTTCAATCGTAAATTGCCGAAGACCTTTGTCCATCATGTTGCTACGGAAGATTGTAAACGCCACAGGGTAGCTAGAAAAGTTATAGTTATCTGTACGATGAATTGTAAATAATTCTTTTTTGTCTACGCTCATCAGGATATTTTCGTTAAACGGCTTTCCGTGCCAATGGTCAGCCTCGAAAATATTTTGATAAAAACGAGGCTCTGTATACGATCTAAGGGGGTCCAGTCTTAGTTTTACGGCTAGACCATTCTTGATGCAATCAGAAAGAATTACCAGCATGTCTACAAAGTTTGCTGAATAATATCTACGTAGAAATTGATGAGGGTAAATCAGCTTGTCGTTAGACACTATCAAGCCATGTTTCCTAAGTTCAAAACTAGAAGACGATACATCAACTAGGAGATCGCTCTTATAGGCTAGTCCCAACTTATCCAGTAAATGAACGTCATCCAAGTTCTTAATGTTTTCGTCAATCTTTGGCATGTACGTAGAACATAGAATTACAACTAGCCACTTAGCCAGCAGGCTATTATCCAAGTGACCGTTCTTATCTTTGGCAAACCATAGAGCTTGACGTAGGCTTTCGTCAGTAACGCTTTCCTCGTGTATATCAGCTTGACCTAGCTTAGCTGAAATAATCGATATAAGACCCGAGTAATCTGTAGTTAGGCTATCTCCCTCGATGGCTTTTCCAGAATAAAACTGGATTAAGGTCATGGGGAGTAGATTTCTGTTGATAATATGTCGTGTTAAAGACTTAACAATTTTTATTGTTTCATCTGAGTTCTTTAGATTGGTATACAGTTCATCTAGGCTCATACATCAATTCTAAACCTACCGAGCTGAAAGCCGCCTGTTATTATTAGAGTATGCCAGATATAACAGAGCCTACAAAAGAAGAAGTAGAAGCCGTAATTGCAGGCGGAGATCTGAACAGCCTCCTAAATAAACAGGAGACTTCTTGGTTTGAATTCCGTGAAAAGCACTATGCAACCACCTCACCTGAGCCAGGTGGCTCCAAGGCAAAATACGAGCTTGCGAAAGACTGTTCCTCAATCGCCAATTCAGGAGGAGGTTATATTTTTATTGGTCTCAAACCAGCGATAAGTGAAAGCTAAATGACCGAGTATGTTACCGCCGTTCCAGGAATTAAAAAGACGGACATCAACCTAACATCTTGGCGTGATTCGCTCATGCACGCATTAACGCCACGGTTTTCATTGGAAGATATAGAACACGGCTACATCGATATTGATGACTTCTCTGTAGTCCAAAAAGCAAAGCTTATCGAGCTACGTAAAATTATCCGTGAGACACTACCAGGTACAGACGAAGACCTTAAATGGGGTGCACCAGCCACGTTAGATAGAGACGGTATGATCTTGGTAGTCTTTTCTGGCCATAAGCAACACATGAACTTAGTCTGTACACCAAGCACAAAAAAGCTTTTGAAAAAGATTTGGCAGATTTCGAAACTGGTAAGGGTTCAATTAAATTACCCTACGACAAGTCTTTACCTGAAGCCTTATCAAAAAAGTAGTAAAGTATCGAGCCGATGAGTACCGCAATCACGGTGTTAAGTGGATGTAGATATTAGTAGATAATATTTTCGTCGCTATTACGTCTGGTTGGTTCAGGTATGGTGAGGCTACCACCTTCAGCTAACCATACAAAAAGTTCAAGTAAATTCTGTAGCTCCGCATCAACTAAAGAATCCTGTCAAGCGCAGGATTTTTAGTTGATCTTGGGCTGACGAGCCGCAAACTCCGTCAAGTGATCCGCCCAGGCGGAGAACGGGTAGTTTGGCGAAGCGAGCACGCCATAGCGGAGGAGCGAAGCGCGTCTCCTTACCCGCACCAAGTAGGTCAATTCGGACACTCCGGCGTCCTTTTTAGTGTTGTTAGCCTGTGTTAAAATTAGTTAGGATAAACTTAATAAAAAGGAGTATAGGAATGGCTAAATATATCGATGGATTTGTACTTGTAGTGCCTAAAGGAAAAGAAGCTGAGTACCAAAAAATGGCAGAAGAAGGGCGAGATTCTTGGATGAAGCATGGTGCGCTTCAATACTTTGAATGTAGAGGTGATGATCTTAAACAGCAGGAAATGGGTGACCAAAAATCACGATCTTTTGAGGAGATGGCTGGCGCTAACGGGAATGAAAATGTCTGGTTTTCATTCATTGTTTTCGAATCAAAAGAGCACCGCGATGAGGTAAACAAGAAAGTTATGGCTGAGATGGATGAATCATATAGCGATCAGACTGACTTTGAAATGCCGAACGATATGAAGAAAATGGCGTACGGAGGATTTGAAGTAGCAGTTGAAGGTCAAAAGGCTTAGTTTGCCGAACCTTTTCTGTACTTTGTCGCTTCCCACCTAGCTTTGGGAGTATAAAACTACCGCCTTCAACTACCCATACAAAAAGTTTAAGTATATTCTGTAGAGTTGCACCGATTTAGTCAATCTGTCGAATATGCCGTTAAGTGTGTTTTTGTTATTATAAGCATATGAATACACCATTACCAACAAGCATAGGACGGCCAGCAACGAGTGCACTTGAAGCTGCGAATATTACTAGCCTTGAAGATTTAAGTAGAATGACCGAAAAAGAACTTGCAAATCTTCATGGTGTAGGACCGAAAGCAATTGGCATATTGAAGCAATGTTTAGATGAAAATAAAATGTGTCTACTAACGCTAAAAGTATGAAGCCTAAAAAAGCCGAGTTAAAGGAAAAGTTGTAGACGGACAGCCTGACGGTTACTGGGAGTGGTATCGTCTTGATGGGATGCTAAAGCGTTCTGGCCACTTTAAATTAGGTGAAGCGATCGGTGAATGGACTACCTATAGTGATAAAGGCGAGGTTTATAAAGTAACTAATAGATAATCTTATTTTTTTATTATTAGTCGGTTCGGGTAGTTTCAGTGAAGGTCGGTCTGCATCAATAATGATCCACTCAGAAAGTTTAAGTATATTCTGTAGCTCCGCACCAATTTACTGCATAATCATTGGGTGCCTATTGGTTGGCTAGCCAAATAACGAAACTTGTTCTGGCTCTGGCTCAATCACTTTTATCTCTTTGCTTAATTCCACTTTGAAGCCAGAAAGATCACTAAGCCAGAAACCATATAGCCGATCATTATTATCCAATACTAAATAGCGACCAACGATACCACTAATTATTCCGGATATTGGGTTTTCTCCTATGGGTTTTATGCCTTTGTTTGGGTAGTTACCAAAGAAGAAGTGGTCTAGATTTGAGACTATCTCCTTATCGGCTAGATCTAGACCTTTTAGAATGTTTGAGAATGTTTCTCGTTCGTTATCCTTGTTGAATGGCTCAGATAGAACCTTCTCTTTCTGTCTTTTGGTTATGCTATTCTTTAACCCGCCGTTAATTAGCTCAGACTCAATTCTATGAGCTGCATTTGCATTTTCAAAAGTCCCAACAATACAGTAAAAAAGCGCACCCTGCTCAAACAGTCTTTCTAAACCTCTGCTATCTGACATTATCCCTGCCTTAGCCAGACCATCACCAAAGTAAGATATGTAAACTGAGTGTGGCTTGTTGTTGTAGTCTTGCTGTACGGCGGATATATCTGAGGTATTGTAAAAAGCCGGATTAAACCCAGTTCTTTGTCTACATTCAAAACAAGAGTCATACTTAATATCTACTTCACGACTACCATCACATACGTGGTTTGTATGAGTTGTCACATCATACCAACCAACACAATATTTCTTACTTGGATCGGTAATAGCTAGGAGAATGAGTTCACCTTTGTTCAATACATACTTTTCAAGACTATGGTCTTCGTTCTCTAGTAGCACGTAAGCACTGGAGGAGTCGGTTATGGGGCGAGAAATAATAGTGAGTTTTGACATAGTTTAAGTATAGCTAATAAACAATTTTAGTTTGACTACTTGCTGGGACTTTTTAGTTCTTTTTTTCAGCCAATTCTTTAACTCGCTCCAGAGCTTTAGGGTAGTTGGCCTTAAAATATTCTTCCATTTCTGGCGGAACACCAAATACAACGGTTAACGCCGTAGTGCCGTCTTTCTCTGCAAGTGAGTAAGTTTCCTCACCGCCAGTCCACTCCTGGGCGCGTTCTCGCCTTCCCTCTTCCTGCGTATCTGCACTGTGTCTGAGTCGCAAAAATTCGCCTGGCACGAGCTTTTCGACCAAACTTGTTACGCCGTACCCACCGGCAGCAGAGATAAATTGTACTTCGTTGCCTTCTTTCAGATCACCGACCATGTATGTTTCAGGGTCAATAATACTTGCCCATTCACGCAACGTTTCGTCTTGCCACAGAGTATCCCAAACTCTTTCTTTAGTGGCATGTATCTCAACTAGGAATTGCATTTCTTTCATAGTTTTATTCTAGCTCAAGAATTACATTTGCACCATAAAGATTTTATCTAATAAGGGGTTTCGGTGTATTCCCCCCAGCGAGCTATCTCATACTTAACTTCGTGTAAAAACTAATCCGAGGTATTGCACCGCTTTTTGTTATTATGGGCGTATGATTATCGCAGCTGTCATCGGTCTTTTTATTCTTATTAGCTTATCGGTATTTCAACTTCTATTGGCTCTTGGTTATCCTCTGGGTGAATTTGCCTGGGGTGGTCAACACAAAATACTGCCTAAAAAACTTCGGGTCGCTAGCATTTTCTCTATCGTTTTGTACATCGTGTTTACCCTATTCTTAGTAAGTAAAGCTGGTATCGTAAGCATCATCCCCGACTCACCACTCCTCACTATTGGTATGTGGGTATTCACTAGCTACTTCATATTAGGTATTTTCATGAACGCCATATCTCGCAGCAAGAAAGAACGGGCACTAATGACTCCAATAGCCTTATTACTAGCGGCTGTCTTTTTTGTCACAACCATAATATCCTGAGTTTTTGTGACTTTACCGTATAAACTATTTCCCTAGATTTTACCGACCTGCAAGTCTTCGCTTCCCCTACTAGCACAGCTTCTGTCTCGGTTATGGTTGCGCTTACAGCGACAACAGAATAATATGAAGTAATATGGTAAGCCCCGAAGATCTCCCAATGAGCTTAGTTGAAGGTGCGGAAGCAATAGGAAGAAATTTGACTACTCCTGGTCAAGCCATTAGTGCTGCTGTAGATCAGCTCAATGTTGACCTTTTAGTGATTGGTTGCGAAGCCTCTGTTAGCATCGAGCCAATCACTGGATCATGGGGCTCAACATCCTTACGCCAAAATACACCACCATTCTCACGAGCAGTTCGTGCCGCAACACGAGCTATCATTCGGCGCGAAGATCAGCAGAACACAACAACTGAGCCACAGTTTCGCCCGATATCAGACGGCCTCATCGAACAAGCAATGAGGGATACAACAGAGGGCGCGACCTGGATTGATTCGAATGCAATCACTTTTCGCGAGCACATAGCAAGACAAAATGCTCTCTTAATGGGTAGTATGATCCTGGGACTGGAAAATGGTGGGTATAAACCCAAAGCTATCAGACGAGATGTGCGTAGTGAGTTTGACGAGATACTAGACGGACTATGGACAAGGGGCTCGTATAGTAGCTTCTCAGAATCTCGTGTTGTGGCTGCAATTATGCGTCTATCCGGTGTTAGAAACCCCTTGAGCACTGCGCATACATTCAGACGTACTTTTAGTTTTGCAAGAGAATATGGAGCAGGACTAGCCTTTACGAGACTACTCCCAGACAGACTAGCGGCCGAAATCTAGATAGCCTCGATTGAAATATAACCCGTTACACATACCGACACACAAGGCATCCGTCAGGCAAGGCGCCACTGTCTATGCGGCACCCGCCCCTGAAACAACTACAGGTGGTGAATCCAATATTGGCGACAAGGTAATTAACCGTGTGATTGAGACCACCCCTCTTGAGGTTCGCTATCTACTGAAACACATGCCGCCTCAACCTAAAGAAGAGAGCCGCTTAGGCATACTTTTTCTGACCTTGACTCAGCTCTGCGTGGTGAGTAGATGATGATTTTCTGCTAAAATAAGAACTACTAAGGCAAAGGAGGCATCATGACATCAGTACAAAAAATAACACCAAGTCTTTGGTTCGAGACAAACTGTGAGGAAGCGATAAACTATTACGTATCTGTGTTCCCTAACTCTAAGATTGAGACGATTCAGTATTATCCTGAAGGAGCAACCGAAGGCCCAATGGCAGGCATGGCTGGCAAGGTACTAACAGGTGTGTTCGAACTTGAGGGTCAGCGTTTCATGGCGTTGGATGGTGGCCCTATTTTTAAATTTAATGAGGCGGTCTCGTTTGTGGTGGATTGTGCAACTCAAGAAGAGATTGACCATTATTGGGAAAAGCTCTCTGCCGTACCCGAAGCCGAACAATGTGGCTGGTGCAAAGATAAGTACGGTGTTTCATGGCAGATTATCCCAACTGCTCTAGGCGAGATGATGGGTGACGAAGATCCAGAAAAAGTGGCACGCGTCACCGAAGCATTCCTCAGCATGAAAAAGTTTGATATTGCAAAACTTAGAGACGCATACGAGAACAAGCTGTAGATTTCGTATGGCGAAAACAGATTTTAAGACAATAGACGAATACATCACTACTTTTCCTAAAGAGGTTCAGGTCACTTTAGAAACGGTCAGACAAACTATCCACAAGGCCGTACCCGAGGCCGAAGAGGTGATAAGTTATCAAATACCAGCGTTCAAATACCATGGGTTCATCCTTTATTTTAGTGGCTACGCAAACCACTTCTCTATTTCTTCTCCGCCACCAACGCTTGATGTTTTCAAAGACGAACTAGCTAACTATAAAGTCTCAAAGAGTACCGTTCAATTCCCCTACGACCAGCCAGTTCCGAAAGAGCTGATTAGTAAGATTGCAAAATATCGAGCCCAGGAAAACCTCAAGAAAGCAAAATAATAGTCATTAGGAGTAGTATCTACCGTAAAATCTTAGTAACGGTCTTTTGCAAGACAGGTACTAAATCACTTTCAAACCACGGATTTTTACTTTGCCACCTAAAGTTAAGTGGCGAAGGATGAACGAGTGGAAAATACGTAGGTAAATAATCCTCATATGACTGCACGGTGAGCGTTAGGTTCACTTTTGCCGCTGCACCTAGGTAGTACTTTTGTGCGTAACCTCCTATGAGAATAATTAGCTGTACATCAGGCATATGAGCCAATATTTGAGAATGCCACTTTGCAGCAAAATATTTACGTGGTGGCAAGTCTCCATGCACGCCTTTTCCTGGGTAGAAAAAGTCCATCGGTATCAGTGCAATCAGCTCTGGATCGTAAAACTGGGCATCAGTCACCCCAAGCCATGAACGCAGCTTAATACCACTTGCATCCTTCCAGGGAGTACCACTCTCCTGCGCCTTTCTACCTGGCGCCTGCCCGATAATTACAATTTTGGAGTGCTCAGAAGCAGTATATAAAGGCTGGTAACCTAGGGTCTTCGCCTGCGCATCGGAGGGGTCGTCAATTATTGCTTTACGGATTTTTTCTAGATTGGTCATATAGTACTTCTTATTATATTACACCTCTCTTATCTGTGTTTTACAAAGT
This sequence comes from uncultured Candidatus Saccharibacteria bacterium, assembly GCA_964632215.1. Taxonomy (GTDB): domain Bacteria; phylum Patescibacteriota; class Saccharimonadia; order Saccharimonadales; family UBA7683; genus CAZWBG01. The sequence continues at coordinate 371,930 of CAZWBG010000001.1, forward strand.
ACTACTGATGTAAGTCGCGAATTATACCAGGAGCGCGCCACAGACCTCCAGCAATGCCCCTGACATGGTCTCTGGCGGATGTCCGTTGCACTGCAATACCATCCTTAAACATATATTCAACAGGTACCCTCTGATCGTCGGCTGGTATAGCATGGACAATTCGCAGTCTCTGCGCAGTAGTTAAGTCTTCCGTGTTAATAGATTCTACGGATTCTACAAAAGCTGGGCTTGGTCCTTCACTGGGGCGAACTAACGCAGCATGCTCTAGCTCACCCGGCTCACCTACCTGCAACCAACCGCTTAAGAGCAGTGCGTAGAGATCAGCCTCAGGATTGCGCCTTACCACCTCGCAGAACGTATTGAGTGTAAGGCTCGCACCAGCGCTTGCGCCAATCAGGGTATAGCGCCCATACTTGCGGAGTCCTTGTTCAGTCTGCTCAACCTCACGCTCTCTTAGCTGTGAGAATGTCGGGCCCTCATGCCATGATATTTTGGCATGCATCATACGCAGACCTCGTACCCGAAGTGCACCCATTAGAAATAGTTCCGGAGTTCCGACGCCTGTACGTTCCAAGCCATTATGATAGCGAGCGTAAATTGGAGGTTCTCTCTCACTCATCGTAATCTATATAATAAAATATCTATAACTTATACACAAGTCTATGCGTCCACTGACCACCTTCTAACATTTATTTGATATACTCTACTCATGACTGAATTTGACCCAAGAACTAAAGAAAAGACCCGTGAGCCAATCGTTATTGAACGAGCAGTACCTGAAGACGCAGAATCCCTTGTACGACTCAAGCGTGATGGGTGGCTTGCAGCCTACACCAGTGAAGAGCACGGGGTTACAACTGAAGATATTCAGAAAAAATTCCCAGAAGATGCCATCCCGACTGCAATTGAAAACTGGCAAAAAGGTTTAGCGAATGAAAAAGAAGATGGCGAACGAGCAACCTTCGTAGCCCGTCTCAACGGCAAAGTAGTAGGCTTTACCTCACCACATACTGAAAATGGGCAGCGCCGAGTCGGTCAGCTCTACGTTGCACCAGATGAATGGGGCAAGGGTATCGGTAGCCAGCTTCTACAAAAAACGTTGGACTGGCACGGGCCAGAAGAACCTGTTTATCTACACGTGCTGAGCCACAATGAAAATGCAATCCGATTATACGAACAGTTCGGATTCCAAAAAACTGGCGTAGAATTCCCGGAAGAATTCGATAAAGCACAAGGCATAAAGTTACTAGCTGAAATTGAAATGGTACGCCAACCAAAGGCTTGAAAAGTAGGTCGATATCAGATATGATACTTAGGTTCACAGCTCTTTAGTTCATCGTCTGCGAAACAGTGTCAGCAGATAAGCAGAGACCAGACCGTTCGACACTTGCGGCATAAAATAAGTCGTGTAGAAATCTCAAAATGTGGCTCTTTAGCTCAGTTGGTAGAGCAGAGGCTTGAAGAGCCTTGTGTCCCCAGTTCAAGTCTGGGAGGAGCCACCACAATAAACCCGGAATCCGGGTTTTTATTTTTGCAATCAAAAAAGGTTTGAATGGAGTCCCGTTTGGCATACCTAAAGTATCTTATTCAAACCCGAGCCTGAAGCGAGATATTTAATCTGTAAAACTATCCCGTTACCCTAGAAATACCTCCGTATATGTGCTATTATCATCTGGTACTTTTAGACACGGGCGCTTAGCTCAGTTGGCTAGAGCATCTCGTTTACACCGAGAGGGTCGGGGGTTCGAGTCCCTCAGCGCCCACCACTAAATGTAGTTACCTCAGCATTTTAGTAGAAGTACCAATTCAACAAACAAAACGTAGTGACTTTGTTGGATTGAGAGGAGACATTATGAAGAGTGTAGGCTTTTAGTCTTTAGACTAAAACTGAAACTTGAAATAAATGTCGACGAGCGCGAGTGGCGGAATTGGTAGACGCGTCAGCTTGAGGGGCTGGTGCCCGCTTAGGGCGTGGAGGTTCAAGTCCTCTCTCGCGCACCACATAGATATATTAACAACTCGAAGAAGTGCAGACCGAGAATGAACTTCGGAGATAAGCACCTATATGGCGGATGTAGCTCAGTTGGTTAGAGCGCCGGGTTGTGGTTCCGGAGGTCGTGGGTTCAATCCCCATCATTCGCCCCAAGCATTTGCATAACAAAAGACCTCTTCGGAGGTCTTTTTATTTGTATAATATCCATATGCTAGGACGACTAATTTTAGTATCAGGGATATCGGGCGCAGGAAAGACAACGCTCATTCGTTACGCCTTAGAGAACTCAGCAAACCTTATTTATTTAATAACGTTTACCACTCGGCCCCAAAGGCTGGGCGAGGAAGACTCGTTGGAGTACAGATTCATCACCGCCGATAAGTACGAAGAGGTAAGGTTATACTCCAAGAAGTGGGACCACACAGAATATAAAGGTTTTAACTATGGGGCTAATGTTGAGCTTATACGGCAAAGATTAGCCCAAGGAACTAATATAATTTGCTCCATAGCACCTGACATTGACACCATAAATAGCATGAAGCACCTATACGGCATAGAGCCTGTGCTACTATGGATCGACACACCTGCGTTGGTCGCACAGCAACGAACCACGGGTGACAGCATCAGGTCCTCTCGCGATGACGACAACTCAGTAAAACAATATTTTAAGTATTTTTTTACACCAAAAGGTGAGCTCGATAAAGACTACACTAATTTCTTGGTAATGTTGGAAGAGTTACTAAAATGACAGTTCAAACTTTGCTTACTACCTCGACCCAAGTTAGGAATCGATCAAACTGATCTGTTTTTTTATTTGGGAAACTTTAGGTGCGAGGGAGGTGGGCACCGAGGTGATCCATATCGTATTCGTGACGAAGTTCACGCAGTTGGTCTTCTTTGGTAACATTTATCTTCACACCAGGATTCAGTACGTTGAATGGATCAAATATCTTCTTTACCGCGGTGAAGATCTTGTAAATTTCAGGGCCATACAGCCGAGGTAGATATGGCGCACGTAGACGGCCATCATTGTGCTCACCTGCCGTACTACCACCCATTTGCACTATCATCTCATAATACTCGTCCATAATCTTGAAAACCTTCTGGCGATCACCCACCTTGGCAAGATCCAAGAAAGGCTGCAGGTGCAAATTGGCATCACCAGCGTGCCCCCATACTGCAGCATCGAGATCATACTTTTTGAATATTTCGTAGATGCGTTTAACAAAGTTTTCAAACTGGTCATGCGGTACCACACCATCTTCTATAATTGGTAGGGCTTTTTTAGTTCCTTCGCTGTGCGCAATTACCGCAGCGGCTGAATGGCGGATCTTCCAAAGCTCTTCACGCTCAGCGTAATCACTGGTAATCTGAAAATCTTGAGTAACTTTACGCAGAATTTTGCTTAACTTCTTCGCTTTTTTGGCTTGGATATTACGGCCAAGATCATCAAATTCAATAAGTAGCAGCACTTCTGGGAAAGGTTGTTCTATAAGCCCCTTAAGTTGATTTGGGTAGTGCTTTTCAATAAAGTCTAGTAAGTGCCGATCTACCATCTCAATTGTAGCCGGAGCCAATTTTAGAACATCAGGCACTACGTCGTTGGCATCACCGATATGCTGGAAGCCCGCTACAACCAAAGTTCGGTTCACATTGTTCGGTACAACCCTCAACGCTGCCTCGGTTACTACACCGAGTGTACCCTGCGATCCAACAAAAAGAGGTGTAAGATCAAAACTGCCATCAGAGCGTTTCACATCAGCTAAGTCATAACCAGCCGAATTCTTACTTACATTCTTATGCATTGTGCCAATAAGGTCTTGGTTGTCGCTCAGTAGACCATCCAACTGGCGATAAATTTCACCCTCAAATGTTGAAAGACCTTTCTTCTGATTCAAGCCACGCTTACTTAGTCGCTCTGTTTGAATCAGCTCACCATTGGCCAACACTATTTGCAACCCGGAAGTATACGCCCGAGTATCACCGTATTTAACCGTACGTTCACCAGAGGTATTATTAGCCACAGCACCACCTAAAGTAGCGTAATCAATCGAACTTGGATAAGGTGGCAAAAATCTACCGTGAGTCTTTATGGTATCTTGGAAGTTTCGATAATTAAGCCCTGGCTGAACCCGAGCAAAGTTTTTGCGAGTATCAAGCTCCAGAAGCTTGTTCATATGAGCTGGGAAAACTAACACAATACCGCTACCAATAGCTGCCCCAGCCTGATCACTACCGGCACCACGAGCAGTAATAGGAATACCTTTACCGCGGGCTGCCAATTGCCATGAAAAGCGAGCAATCTTGCGTACATCGTCAGTGTTACGTGGATATACAACAATTTGTGGCATCACCTCAAACACACCACCATCAGTGCTGAAGAACTTCCGAACTGATGGTGTGGTAACAACCTCACCCGTAATGTGTTCACGCAAATAGTCTGCAACTTTACTCATTGTTCCCTCCAAGAGTTGTAATCATATGCATTATCATACCATAAAAAGTAGCCTGTTGAGTCTCGTGTTCGTCATAGATCGGTAAAGAATGGAAACTAAATTTCTTTAGTGGTGCCGCTTTTAAGCGGGATAAATTTTACGCCAAATTTTTCCATAACTTCAGGCAGCTTTGCATATATTGCCTCACGTGCACTTTCGTTCCAATGCCAATCATGGAGAGGAATAACGATTTCTGGACGATCTTTCATTGATTCAATCATTTTAGCAAACCCTACTACGGCACCCCATGGACCACCATTAACTGCAGCCGCAAGGATCCTGGCACCGTGCGAACTAGCCAAGCTCTGACAGTCGCCACTTATAAGTAAATCACCGAAGAGAACATAGCTAGTATGCTCCGGCTGTTCATCGAACCAAGGGGATAAATCGGCATGCTTGGAGTCAACGAATTGGATGTCTTCATCATCGCTAGCAGTAGAACCTTCGATCCCAATGGCCTTAAGCTGGTCTATCGCCTGTTGAGTCCCCTGCCATTTTGCACCCGGAGAGGCCTGAGCCACTACTTTTGCGAAGTCTTCATTCAGGTGGTCGGGGTGATTGTGTGTTATCACTACAGCGTGTATTCCCGAGAAGTTTATACCTTTCACCTTCTCATCTTGCCAACTATAGATCCCTGGATCAACAAGAATCTTCTTGCCATTACTTTCAATCAACAAACACGAATGTACTAACTTGGTTATTTCCATAGTTTCATAATAGCAAAAACAGCCCGATGATTACACGAGCCGTTTGGTTATTTTGGTGCCGCAGAGAGGACTTGAACCTCCACAGGATTACTCCCACTGACTCCTGAAGCCAGCGTGTCTACCAATTCCACCACTGCGGCATAAATTATAAGGTTTTTAGTAGTTTAGTGTCATGCTTGGACGGAATCTGACGCGCTTGGTGTCTACGATTGATTATTTGTCACCCTTCGAACAAGCCCACTACTGCGACACATACCTGTGGATTTCCGCAGTTTAATGTACGCCTATCTTCTGGTTACGTTTCATGCAAATCATCCACTATAGTGAACAACTATGCCCCACTATTCTACCCCAGTGGCTCGTAAGCTGTAAACTAAGGAGTTCGCCTAACGTTTTTAGTGTTAACTGTCCACTTTTCAACATTTACAAAACGATCATTGATGGAATTAGCTGGAAACGCAGTGAACCCTTGAGCATTTTGGTGATACGAATAGTTAGAACGAGGCTGGTAAAGAGCCACGGCAGGGGCCGATTTTAGCCATTCGTCCAAAAAAGTCTGGTAGCGAGCGGTTCGCAGCACTGATTCTAACCGCGTACGAGCCACCTCAAGCGCCGAATCAGCTCGCTCGGACTTCCACTCAGAAAAGTTAAGACCACCCTGCCGAGCCTGCGAGGAATGCCAGTAGGCATATACATCCGGGTCAGCACCAATAGAAATACCGTAGAGAAGTACATCATAAGAATGCGCCGAGAGTGCAGTTTGCTGCAACTGCTCAGCAGTTAAGAATTGAGGCTTCACGGTTACACCGAGCACTCCCCACTGTTTTTGTAGTTCACTAACTATAGCGCTGTACTCGGGACTATTTGAGGTTACCAGTTGTAGCTCCAACGGTACGCCGTCTTTTACACGCCTACCGTTCTCAAGCTTCCAGCCTGCTTGGTCAAGCAGGGCCTTAGCCTTTTCGATATCAGTTGTCTGATTGTATTTGGCGTCATATCCCAATTGAGATGGTAAAAGTGGTGTCTTAAGGGGTGTATAGCGTGTATCGAAGAGCTCTAAAACTGCCTGACGATCAGTTGCAAGCGCCAAAGCCTGGCGAACATTAGCATCAGCAAGTTGTGAATTACCAGTTTTGAAGAAGGCAAATACGCCACTATTTAGAGGTAGGTTTTTTTGGCGAATACTATCGTCATCTGTAAACAGCTCAACAGACTGCGAACTTAAGTCTACAGCAGCAGTAATCTCACGGTTTTTAAGTGCTGCAACCAATTGTTCTTCTGTTTTATAGGTCTCTATAACAAATCGGTCGAGACGAGGTGCGCCTCGGAAGTAATCGGGGTTTCTTACGAGCTCCAGTGTTTGCTGGTCGGTTCCGTTACGTAGAGCCTGCATAATAAAAGGTCCTGTACCTACTGGGTTAGTATTGAAGGCCGCAGTTCGTAGTTTGTCAGCCGGAATATCAGCTAGTAGATGCTTGGGTAGCATAAGTACTGTTAACGCATTGGGGAACGGTGCAAACGGAGCGGGTAGATCAAAGCGGACTTCGTAATCATTAACTAATACGACTTTTACACTTTGCCAACTTGCGTATAAAGAAGATCGAGTTTCAGGATTTTGAATCGTTTCAATTGTATAGATGACATCTTGAGCAGTAAAAGGTTGGCCATCTTGCCATAAAACTCCTTCTCGTAGCGTTACGGTGTAGCTCTTACGGTTATCCTCGACCCGCCACTCTTTAGCAAGATCGGGGCTCAGACCACCCTCAACATTGCGCTGTAGCAGGCCATTGAAGATTAGTCTGGTCGCACTTCCATCAACCGCACCAACCGCAAATAGCGGATTCAATGTGTTAATTGTACCCACCATTCCTTCGGTATAGGTGCCTCCTTCATCCGAAGCTGGTATTTGACTCGCACTGTGAATTTGTGATCCTGCAAGAAATGTCAGGATACTCAGGCCCAATACAAAAACGAGCCAACCCGCGACGAATCGGCGCACCTGCGTAACCCGCCTGATTCTTTTCGTGAGATGTTTATTGACATGCTCCGAAGAAGAGGTCTGCAGTTGCTGCGCCTTGGTACCCACTCGCTTTATAAGCTGGGTTGATTTTTTAGGTTGCGTGTCCTTTTTAGGCATACAAATTTATACTCTACACCTGTAGAGAAGCTTCTTAACCCTTAATTATTCCTAGGACAAGTGAACCAATAAAGAGTACTGCCGTGATGATGGTTAGCTGGAGTAAGGTTTTATCCACACCTCGTCGCTCGGTAAAAAGCTCACCTGAACCACCGAAACCCGCACCCAAGCTTGCCCCTCTGGTTTGCAGAAGAATTAAGGCAGTCATGAGGATCATGCTAACAATGGTAACTATCTGAAAAATGTGATTCATTATCTCTCTTCCCGTGGGGTTGCAATATCGAATGCCCACGTTAGTATATAGTTTACCAAGCCAACGATAAGTCCTGCAAGTACCGCCGTCCAAAAACCACTGATTTGGAAGGGTGGATATATCAGGTGTGCCAGATACACCATGAAGCCATTAATGATTATACTGAAAATTCCTAAAGTCACTATTAATGCTGGTAATGCCAGAATAATAATAAATGGTTTGATCAGTACGTTAATAATAGAAAGTATGAGGGCGCTAATGACCAATACATACCATTCGTTCTGATAACTGACACCCGGCAAAAAGTGAGCGGCAATCATGATTCCTGTGGTATTAAGCACCCAGCGAGCTAGAAACTGCGCAAATTGTCTTTTCATCTTACCAGCAACTATATCATACGGTTACCAGATACCCAATATAGCTCCGAGGTGGTTTTCTAGGGTAAATGCGCCTTAATGACTTTAGCCTTAACTAGACCAACTACACTCGCCAGTTCGGGTATACTTGCCTGCTGCGTGCCCTGTACCGAACCAAACGCTTTGAGCAGTTTTTTACGGGTCGTAGGGCCAACACCGGGAATATCATCAAGAACACTCTTAACCTGTCCTGTCCGCTTAAGGTGAGTGTGATAACTAACAGCAAAACGGTGTGACTCGTCTCTAATTCGCTGCAAAAGTTTTATAATATGACTCTGTTTTGGTAAGAGAATATTTGTGAAGTCATCACTTGTAGAGCTAATGTATGCCTCACTCAGATCGGCCTGCAGCGTAACATGTGAACCAGTCTTATGCACAATTATCTCCTCTTCACGCTTTGCCAAACCTACCACCGGTATCTGCACTCCGTTGGCTTCCAGGGCTGAGATCGCCGCGCTTAGCTGACCTTTACCGCCATCAATTAGTAGCAAGTCTGGCGTGGGCCAATCTTTGTGGCGACCTGAAAAGCGACGAGAAAGTGTCTCGCGCATGTGGGCGAAATCATCGTTACCTGGTATGACCATTTTAAATTTACGGTACTGAGCTTTATCTGCCAATCCGTTCGTTGCCACCACCATACTTGCTACGTTGTTTGTGCCTTGCATATGGCTGATGTCGTAGCCCTCAATCCGGTGGATTGCATGTGGCAGACCCAGCAGCTCTTTGAGTCCCGTCAAAGCTTCGTCTTTACTGATATCCATAAATTCACGGTCAGAAAATATAATCTGACGCTGTAACTCTTTTAGATTCTGTAGTTGGTTACGACTCTCGGCAGCTTCTTCAAACTCCGACTTTTTTGCGTAGCTCTTCATCTCTTTTTCAATCTGCTCTACCACAACCTCACGTTTGCCCTCGAGGTAGAGAATCAATTTTCTGAGAGTTTTCTTATACTCGTTCTCTGATATTTTTGCCTCTTCTACGCCAGGACACAAGCCAATATGATATTGCAAGCAAACGCGGTTAGGCATTGTTTCGTGAGTAGAATACGGAAACACCTTGCGCAGATATTTCATGGCCTTCTTAATTGTCCATCCGTTGTAGTAAGGGCCGAAATAGAGCGCTTTGTCGTCAAGCGGAGCACGTGTATACGTTACGGCTGGATACACTTCTTTCATAGGAATTCGTATGTAAATCTGACTTTTGTCATCTCGCAGTAAAATGTTGTATCGCGGCTTATACCGTTTAATCATTTCACTCTCTAGAAAGAGAGCATCCAGCTCGGTCTCAACTGTAATCCAATCTACATCATAGATCTCTGCTACCAAACTTGTCGTTTTAGGGTCAAATGGTCGACTGGTCTGGAAGTATTGCCGAACACGGTTTTTTAAAATCGCAGCTTTACCCACATAGATAACTTCACCTGTCGTATCTTTATAAAAGTATACGCCTGGATCTCGTGGAAGTTGTTTTAGTTTCGCTTCAAGCTGTTTATTCACCCTTTAATAGTAGCAGAAACTACTGTACGAGTTCAGCAGTAACTACCAGCCGTTTGTCGTAGTTATTGGCTTGCCACTTACCGGCACAAGTGATGATTTCGAGCCGTGAGGCATCACTCTTCTTAAAGATATCTTGCATAGGCACCTTGTCGCGCTCATACTCTGCCTTTTTAATCACGCGGTAAGTAAAACTCTCACCCCTTCCGTTCGTTGTCGTGATAAGATCACCATCTTTGAGACCAGTTAGCTTATCAAACACGGCACCCTGTCCGCTGGCGTAATGTCCTACTAATACTGCTGGGCCTGGCTTTCCTGGTACGGAACCTTTGTTGTACCAGCCAACTACTCCATAGGATTTTGGAACAGCGATGAGGCCGTCTGAAGTAGTACCGAGGCCTTCAACTGGTGCGTTCACACCAATACTACTCATGACGAGCCGTACTGGGTGAGATGGATCAGCTGGCACAATCTCACCACTCGGGGCCGTTACGGGCGTACCGTTGGCTTGGGGTTGACTAGCCGGAGCTTCAACCTCTATCACCGGGGAACCGATCGGCTGAGCCACAACCGGCTGCGAATCAACTCGACTTAAGAATGTGAACATCCCAACCGCCAATACGCCGCAAGTAAGAGCACTCGCAACAATTGTCCGTACATGCGAAGCCGAGGCACTAGTACGGTTTTCAGTAATCTGTTTTGTAAGTGATCCACCATAAAGTGCTTCAAGATTAGCTTCAATGTGTATCTCGGGCACTGAATCAACTGGTTTTTCGGGCTCTAGATCTGAGGAATAGTGAACATCTGCATACTCATGGTGTGCTATTCTGGCCGCAACAGGTGCTTGTTCAGTCATTTCATGATTTGGCGCATAAGTAGCCCCGACTGATTGTTTACGCTTAAGAAGTTGTCCTACGTAAGCCCGAGCAGATTTTTTGGCCTTAGCGGGTGCAGCTTTAGATGGTATTTGAGTAGCGAGCGCAGCTAGTTGGTCAGGAATCGTTTGAGCAGTATCGGAAGGCCGAGCAGTAGCTTTGGCTTGTACGGGTACGACGACAACCGATGGCTGCACCTGAGGTTTAAGGGCATGCTGCGGCACAGGATTTGGTGGCTGCGCGGTAACAGGTGCTTGAGCAGCCTGGTGCACCACACCTTGGTGGGCTCGTTTTTTAGCATAGGTATCAAGATACGCACGTCGGTACATTGCACGATCCCGCGGCCGAATGATATCAGAATAACCTGAAGAAGAAGTGGTGGTGGTTTTGTTTGGTTTCATTGGTGGTTTTTTATTTTTATTTTGGTTTTTCTATTGAACAAACCTACTACCAAGGGTAGTTAGTCCTGCTTATAGATTTTTAACCACATCTGGGCGCTCTTTTATTTTTGTAAGTTTTTGCTTTTACACTGCGTCCTAACTAGAGATTGTACTTATGCTGGGCACGCCTGTCAAGCGGTAATCTTCTCACATTTATAACAGTACGTTTGCTGAACACATTCTTCACACACCAAGATGAGTTTATTACAGCTAACATCGGCACAGTTAATGAACCTGCTTGTCTTCTTTTTGCAGTAGACACACTCGCCAATATTTTTAGCGTTAGCAGAAAAAGTGTGGTTCATACGGCCATCAAAAATATAGAGCGTACCCTCCCAAAATCCCCCATCACCATACTTTTCACCGTACTTCATGATTCCACCATCCATCTGGTAAACCTCTTTGAAGCCTCGATTTTTCATCAAAACTGAGAGAATTTCACAACGAACACCACCTGTACAATATGTGATGATCGGTCGATCTTTAATAACATCGTACTTTGGGTCTTCCAGCTCTTTGAGAAAATCATGTGTTGTCTCCACACTCGGAATAATCGCGTCTTTAAACTTTCCAACTTGGGCTTCATAAGCATTGCGGCCGTCAAAAAAGATAACTTCATCACCACGCTGAGTAATCAGCTCATGGACCTGTTCTGGCTTAAGGTGAACTCCACCATTTTCTACTCCCCGCTCCGAAATCACGATCTCATCAGCAGCGTTGAAGGCTACAAGCTCAGGTCGTACCTTAATACTGAGCTTTGGAAACTCGTCACCTGTACCGTCACTCCACTTATAAGTAATTCCTTTGAAAACAACTGAGCGATTCATCTCGCGCTTATATTCACGCAGGTTCTCGATATCACCACCCAATGTACCATTGATTCCGTGAGGCGAGATAATAATGCGACCCTGCAAGTTTAGGCGAGTACAGAGCTCTCGCTGCCAACGCATCGTAATAGCCGGATCACCGACTGGCACAAATTTATAGTATAGAATCACCTTTTGCATATCTGTTAAGTATACTATATTATTTCATTTATTATGATTCTTAAAAAATCCTCTATCGAGCCATGCCTTCCAGTGAACAAAATTAAAAGGAGCTACGTACGTAGCTCCTTTTAATTCTTGTAGTCTGATTACTACTCGCCGTGGTCTTCTTTGGCTTTTTTGCCCCCTGGGTTGGCGGACTGGTCTTCACCACCTTGCGGCGTATCTTCGCCATGTTCTGATGCTACTGCATCGGCTTCAGATTCACCCTCGGCTATTTCGACACCTTCATCAGACTCTACAACAGTCTGGTCTTTCACCAAGGCAATCGGCTGCGCCAAGAACTCTGCACGCTTCTCTTCGTCCTCAGCGTTAGCCAAAATTTCAACCAACTCTACGCCTGTTGGTAGTGCAATATCACCAATAGTGACACGGTCATCAATCTCTACCAAGGTCTCACCTGAAACTAGGAGTGCCTCAGGAAGATCACGTGGTAATGCTCGAACTTCGACTGTCTCAAGCGTATGAAGTAGTACTAGACGATTATTTTCAGCTGGAATCTCACCTGTAATGTGAATTGGCACTTCAGCATCCACCGCTTCATTCTGATTAAGTGCCTGGAAGACAACGTGCTGAACTACTGGCTTCATCGGCACGAACTCTAGTTCTTTAATAAGCGCTAGCTGCTTCTTACCGTCAACCGTAAGGTCGATTGGCTGGCTTTTACCAGCTTGGGCATACGCTTTAATAATTTCTCTACTATCGATAGTAAGATCGATTGAAGCCTGTCCATGCTCTTGTATAATTGCTGGTACTTTACCATCTTCTCGCAGTTTAGCGACCGCTCTTTTACCAAGCGCTTCTCGTTTTTGGGCTTCTAACTGAATATCCTGACTCATCTGATGTTGTGCTCCTCTGAATTGTTGATATCTCCATTGTACCAGATATACGAATGGGAGAAAAATGATATACTGGGTAGCAATGCTTAGTTTATCACCTGAAAATATTATTCGTGCCGGTGGATTGATCGCCATCGGCGGTATTGTATTTGCCGAAAGTGGTCTTTTAATCGGCTTCTTCTTACCTGGTGATAGCCTCCTTTTTACCGCAGGATTCCTGGCCAGCCAAGGACTCTTTGATATCCACGTACTCGCCCTGGTCTGTTTCGTAGCGGCCGTAGTTGGTGATAGCGTTGGCTATAGTATTGGAAACCGAATGGGCCCAAAACTCGTTAAACGACCAGATGGAAAGATCTTCCGTAAAGAATACTTAGCACAAGCTGAGAGTTTCTATGAAAAGCATGGTAAAAAAACAATTGTCATGGCTCGGTTCGTGCCTATTGTGCGTACGTTTGCTCCAATGGTAGCGGGCATTGGCAAGATGCATTACCGCACCTTCTTAACCTACAATATCATCGGCGGAGCACTCTGGACACTCGGCCTCACTTACGCTGGTTTTTACTTAGGCAGAGCCCTGCCCTGGACAAAAGATTACCTAGAAATTGCAGTTATTTTTATCGTACTACTTAGCTTAGTGCCGAGCTTTATTCATGTCCTGAGTAATGCTGAGCACCGCACTCGTCTTAAAAAACTGCCCGCAGTAACAGTACGGCGTATCCGTGAGCTTGTTCGTAAAGACTAATTAAGCGGCAAACTGGGCTCGAGGCTTTATAAACGGATTCGGAACTCCATCTAGCAGATCGATCATATCTTCATCTGATGTTGCAGCCTGCAACTCTTGCCTAGCCTCTTCAAAGTGGGACTGTGCCCATATAATAGGTATCTTGTTTGAGCGAACCAAACCACGCATTTCTTTGCGATACCAGAGAGCCTCTTCTAACAGTTCGTCTGGATCAGTTATAAGTTCTACCTCAAGACGATCACTATGTGAAATGTCATCAACATCTGGAGACCAAAATATATGCTTCCACTCGTACCAGCCATGAGAGCGAAGTGCCACTCCAATTAGCAAATACTCTTCAGCCTTGCTCGTAAACAGAAGCGTTGTGCCATCGCTCTGTCTTTGTTCACCAGATAGTTCTGACATTCTGTTCTCAAAGGTCTTCATCTTTTTATTATAACATATTAGTCAAGTATTTTCCAGTGAAGGACTCCTTTTTCTTGCTAATTTGCTCAGGAGTTCCAACCGCCACAATATACCCACCGCCAGCTCCACCCTCGGGCCCCATGTCTATTACGTGGTCGGCTGATTTAATAACGTCCAAGTTATGTTCGATCACTATCATCGAATTACCAGTATCAACAAGAGCACTCAGCACACTCAGTAGCTTCTTTACGTCAGCAGAGTGCAGCCCGGTCGTGGGTTCGTCAAGGATATAGAGAGTTCGGCCAGTTGGGCGGCGAGACAGTTCAGCTGCTAGCTTAATACGCTGGGCCTCACCACCACTTAGTGTAGTAGCTGGTTGGCCAAGCTGAATATAGCCTAGTCCGACATCGTGTATTGTCTGCAATTTACGTGCTATCCCTGGTTGGTTTTCAAAGAAGGTGGTCGCTTGCTCGATGGTCATATTCAAGATATCAGAGATTGTTTTGCCTTTGTACGTAATCTCAAGCGCCTCGCGGTTGTAGCGCTTACCTTGGCAAACCTCACAGGTTACATAGACATCTGGCAGAAAATGCATTTCAATTTTAATAATGCCGTCACCTTGGCAATTCTCGCACCGACCACCCTTCACGTTAAAGCTAAATCGGCCCGCTTTATAACCACGGATATTAGCCTCAGGCGTACTGGCAAATAACTCGCGGATTGGCGTAAATAGTCCTGTATAAGTGGCGGGGTTGGAGCGCGGAGTTCGGCCGATAGCAGATTGGTCGATAATAATAGCCTTGTCGAGATGTTCAATGCCCAAAATTTCCTCATGCTTACCCGGTACCATATGAGCTCGGTGCAAGCGTGCCTGCAGTTCTTTGGCTAAAATATCGTTAATTAAGCTCGATTTGCCCGAACCCGAAACGCCGCTGACTACTACAAATTCACCAAGCGGAATAGTTACATCGACCTTCTTGAGGTTATGTTCAGCGGCTCCCTTTACAATCAATTCTTTGCCATTACCTTTGCGTCGCTTCTTTGGCACAGAAATCATTTCTTTGCCGCTCAAATAACGCCCAGTAATGCTATTCTCATTTTTGGCTACATTAGCCGGTGTGTCGGCGGCAATAACCATTCCACCATGTATACCAGCACCGGGACCAATATCTATAAGCCAGTCGGCACTACGAATCGTGTCTTCGTCGTGTTCTACCACAATGACACTATTGCCAAGATCTCGCAGGTGTTGCAATGTCGTAATTAAACGATCATTATCTCGTTGATGCAAGCCAATAGAAGGTTCATCAAGCACGTACAGCACACCCATTAAGCCAGAGCCGATCTGTGTTGCGAGCCGAATACGTTGGGCTTCACCACCCGAGAGCGTAGCGGCACTACGATTTAAATTAAGGTAGTTGAGGCCAACATTATTAAGAAATGACAGCCGAGAAACAATCTCTTTATGTACCTGAGCGATAATAAAGAGTTCCTTCTCGCTAAATTTGGTATCTGCGAAAAGATCGAGCGCATCACTAACTGCTAAGTCGGTGACATCTTTAATAGAAAAACCGTGTACAGTGACAGCAAGCACCTCAGGTTTTAATCGTGCGCCCTTACAAACGTGACAGGGCCTCTCGCGCATAAACCGTTCGATATCTCGACGCATAAAATCACTATCAGTCTCTTTGTGGCGTCGCTCTAGGTTCGGAATAACGCCTTCGTAGGTTGTCTCAAATTCGCGCCCATTACCGAGCTGAATCGTATATTTGTCTCCATCTGTACCATATAAAATCTGGTTAATCTGTTTCTCACTTAGCTCCGCGGTTGGTACCTGCAAGCTAAAACCGTGCTTATCTGCTACAGCCTTCATCTTCTTCATATACCAAGCGTCTACATTTACTCGGTTAAAGGGTCGAATGGCACCTTCGGCAATTGTTAAATTACCATTAGGAATCACCAGCTCTGGATCAACCTCAAGTCGAGAACCCAACCCAGTACAGGTAGGGCAGGCACCTTGTGGTGCATTAAAGCTAAAAATGCGTGGCTCAAGCTCGGGCAAAGCCAGTTCTGGATGGTCTGGACAAGCATAACGCTGGCTCAGTAGTAGATCGTCTTCGGTTTCGGCATTATGAATAATGACTGATTCTTTACCCAGCTCTAAAGCTTGCTCAATCGATTGACTCAGACGGCCAATGTTTTCCTCACTGTTAACGAGTCGGTCTACAACCAGCTCAATGGTATGCTTGTACTTTTTATCAAGTTCTGGCCATTCGTCGAGTGCATAGATAACACCATCGACCCGAGCTCGAGCAAAACCACTCCGTTGATACTCAGCCGGTATATGTTCAAATTGCCCCTTTTTAGCTGTTACGATTGGTGCTAAAACAAGTAAGCGAGCGCCTTTCGGTAGCTGCATAATTTCATCAACAATTGCTTGTGGAGTTAGACGGCGAACCTCGTTACCATCAATCGGACAGTGGGGTACGCCGATCCGGGCAAAAAGAAGGCGTAGATAGTCATAAATCTCTGTTACCGTGGCAACCGTTGAACGAGGGTTTCGACTGGTAGATTTTTGGTCGATAGAAATAGCTGGTGAGAGGCCATCAATTTGGTCTACGTCTGGTTTTTCCATCAATCCTAAGAATTGGCGGGCGTAAGAAGAAAGCGACTCTACGTAACGTCGCTGACCCTCAGCATAGATTGTGTCAAAAGCTAAGCTCGATTTGCCCGAACCTGAGAGGCCAGTAATAACCACCAGCTTCTCGCGCGGGATCTCTACATCGATATTCTTTAAATTATGCTCGCGTGCTCCACGAACTGATATATACTCCGCCATAACTTACCCATTATACGCTCTTTTATACATCTCTGTCATCTATTGATATACTAAAAGGTATGAAGCGACGTCATCGAGCCTATCATTGGTGGAAGCAAAAACCGAGCAGTTTACGTATGCCGCTCATTTTTGTTATTGGGGTGCTCTTGATTATTCTCGCTCCTTTTGTTGGGTTAATACCCGGCCCTGGCGGCATTCTCATTTTTTTGGCTGGTATTGCCGTGTTAGCAACCGAGTTCGATTGGGCAGAAAATCTGAAGAACTTCTTTTTAGAGACGGTACCTAAAGAGGTAAAGAAACGCTGGCAACCAACTCCAGTCTGGGAAACCGTCTTTGATGTCACAGTGCTACTACTACTCGTACTTGCTGCTGGTGCAATCTGGCTTAGGTGGTGGCCACCAGTGGTATCACTCTCGGCCGCCTCGCTCTGTTTGTGGCTCTTTAACCGCAACCGACTAGAACGCTTCAAAGCCTGGCGAAAACGGCGACGCTAAGTCGCCGACTGAGACTTGTGGAAAAAGCCCAAGTACCTCTTATAGATTCTGTGGATAAATCCACAACACTTTTTAGTCTGAAAGGCTTGTAAAGCTACTTTGGGGGAGCGTATTATATAATCAGGTAAACTTTAAAAAAGGTGCGAGGCCATGAAGCAAAAATTGCTACCAGCAGTTATATTCTTAGCGATTACGGGATTAGTCCTCACCGGAGCTGACCCTTTGAGCCTCGCACTAAACTTCATCGTTGGCGGCGTTATACCTGGCTTAGATATTACGCTCGGCTTCCTACCCTCTTTAGCCTTCATCATTCTACTTATTATGCTTATAAGACGCTGGATCAAAGATCTTCGTTTTCAGATGATTCGCCGTACAGCACTAGAAATCAACGCCGAAAATTCTAAACTAGCACTTGCTGACGCTACCACAAAAGAGCGTCGTGAACGGCAAGCTGCTACTATAACCGCAGCCCGAGCTCCAAAGCTCAAAACAGCCGTTTAATCTTCCGTCGGTACAATACTTTGTGCGTAAAGTTGCAGTTCTTGTAACAAAAATTGGCTTTCTTCATCTGTTTTTGATTGGGCAAGTTCAGCAATTCTTGCAACGAACTGATCGAGTGGTAGTTGCCCGACTACGCCTTTTACTAAACGCTCGCTTCGGTAGGCTTCCCACGCTTCTTGTTCAGATGAGGTAAGTGTTTTTGGATAGTTGCGAGCCTTATAACGAGGCAGTAGTGTCTCGAGCCGAGCGTCATGAAACATTGGGTGAAAGTCTGCAAGATCGCTTGCCCCCATACTCTGTACTGCACGAACCTGCGACTTGTCTTTATCTTGAACAAAGCCATCGTAGAGCTGAAAATCAGGATCATCCTGCTGGTCTTTGGTTTCATACAGCTTCTTGCGCTTAGCATCATATTGTTCGTAAGCTGCAAGGATTCGCTCGTGCAGGGCTTTCATACCCAAGAGTTTCTTATAGTTCTTTTCAACGTCGGCAAGTGAAAGATCCAATCTTTTTTGAGTTGCCTCGTCAAGCACGCCAAGCGGGGCTACCGCTGGGCAACTACCGGGTTTGAGCACTTTTAGCGGTAGAATTTCTGTCTCCTCGTTACGGCTAAAAGCAGCTTCTGAGAATTCTTCGTCCGAAAGCTTCATCAACTCTTCTGGGTCTAGGCGCAGATCATACACTAAAACATTGCCGTATAGCACCAAGCCAATCGGCACAACGACTGTTGTTTTTTCCCAACGCGAACTATACCGGCCAGAAGTATAAACAAATGGTTGAGGATCTTCGGGATTACAGACTTCTTTTATCGCTTGCTTACTGCGCATCTTCAATAAGTAGTCGAACATCTTGGGTTGTTTTTCTTTCAATAATTTGGCTACTGCAATCGTAGCTTGCACATCGCTCAGGGCATCGTGAGCATTTTGGTGGTCAAGCCCATTAAGATCAGTGATGAGTTCTAGCCGATTTGTTGGCTGTTTTTTACCCTCCTTCTCCTCAAAGGGCCACTCAATTCCCTCAGGTCTTAGCGCACGTACCATCCGCACGACGTCGAGTAGATCCCAGCGTGTACGACCATTTTGATACTGCCACTGATAAGGGTCGTAAAAATTGCGCCATAGTGTAAAGCGCATAAATTCGTCGTCAAAATGTACACTGTTAAAGCCTAGTACTATGGTATCTGGCTGCAATACCTGTTCGGAGAAGAGTTTTAGAAATTCAGCTTCGTTGTAACCTTCTTCTAGAGATTTTTGTGGTGTGATACCCGTAATTAAAATGGCCTCGGGGTCAGGCAGTATTTCATCTGTTAGTTTGACGATAAAGTTCTGAGGCTCACCAATAGGCTGCAGGTTTTCATCTGTCCGCTGGCCGGCAAACTGCATGATCCGCTGAGCGCGGGCACTAATGCCAGATGTTTCAAGATCATAAAAATAGAATGTCACCCTTTCATTGTACTACTTTTAAACCGTGTATCAGCTACTAACTTACATAAAAAATACTCCCAATTGGGAGTAATATACAAACCGAACGAGTTGAGCAATAGCTAAGATTAGAAGAAAGTAGATGGTTTGTTGGGCAGGGGGACGGAAGGGACAGAACGACCCTGCCCAACAAACACATACTACGTTCAGCAACAGTTCTGACTGTAACTTTTTGACAGCGATTGGTTACACGGATTGGGTGAAGCTGCGAGAAGCAACTACATGGAGGATCCAGGGGGCATAAGATTTGCACGGGTACCCGTCGAAGCGGGCATAGAGTGCTTGTCTTAAGTAAGCCAATTCCTGATTGTTGATCCTTTGGTATGTAGCTACATACAGCTCCACCCTTTCCGCTGATCTTCGGCCTATTGGACGATGATCATCCCGCGCTTTCTCCGCCTGGGAGGTTACGTGGTGTTGAGAGCAGAGACACTCGGTCTCTTGTGACGCCTACCGAGATCAGTGGTACTGAGGCCCCCGGGGGCCGAACCGTCGATCGGTTTCGGATGGCAGGTCTTGATATCGAGGAGTCCGCTGTGCATGTAATTGCTTCCTCTCGTCATGGATATAACATCTCCTAATCAAAGGTGAAAATTGCTCACGCTCTAAGCAGGAGATTACATGAGCCGTTTCTTACAAAACCGCTTGTGAAATCTCCTGCCGAGCGTAATACTCGTTCGGTTTGTTAAAGTTTGTCGATCACTTCGATTACTCTGGAGCGATCAACTTGAAAATTAGTCTACACCTCAAATATTAAAAGTGCAAGCCTACCTTAAAACTTATCCACAGTTGGTCTCGCTTTTTTGTACCACCTCAGTAAATTTTTGGGTTGAAATAACGGTACCTGGCCAGGTGTAGGCATGCACAGTGGGTGCTTTTTTGGCATCAGTGCGTCTCGGAGCCCTATACCTTATTCCTCGAATAAAATCAGTTCTTCAGGACGGCGGCCAAAGGTAATTTTAGATGTCAGACTAGCACCACTGCGATTCAATTCGTGTGCGATACCCATCTTCTTCATAATATCGCGGAGGCGTTGACGGCCATGGAAGCTTTCAAAATCAGTTCTTCGGGCAAATTTCTCTATTTTATGGCCTGTTACCTTAAAGTGGTTATCACCCACTTTTCGTACCTGCCAAGCAAGTTCAGCTTCATCGAGCTTAAAAACTGGTAGCTGTGAGCTTTTTTCAGCCTCTACAACCTCTGTTTGGTCTTTTGCGGTGTCAACGAGCGCTCTTAGTTCACGCAGTGTCTCTAATACGTTACGGTGTGCTAGGGAAGAAATAGCAAAAAGTGGTGTTGATGCAGGCACCACTCCCTGTAGCTGACTCAAGAGGTCAGTTACGATATCTTCGTCGAGTCCCTCGGTTTTGGTAATAGCCACCACTTCTGGGCGAGCCCCAAGCGCCTCGCTATACGAAGTGAGTTCACCCCGGATAGTCTGGTAATCTTTAGCAATGTCGTTACTGTACGCATCTACCAGATGTAGCAGCACGCCGGTGCGCTCTACGTGACGTAAAAAATCGTGCCCTAAACCTTTACCTTCAGACGCACCCTCGATTAAGCCTGGTATATCGGCTATCAGGAGTGATGAATTATCTACATCAGCTACTCCCAGGTGAGGTGTCAAAGTTGTAAAAGGATAATCGGCTATTTCTGGCTTCGCATTACTAACAACTGAGAGAAAAGTAGACTTTCCAGCGTTCGGCAACCCAACTAGCCCGACATCTGCGATTAACTTGAGTTCTAGCCGCAGCTCAAACTCGTCACCCGCCTCACCAACCTCCGCTACCCGTGGAGTTTGGCGGGTACTAGAGGTGAAATGAGCATTGCCGAATCCGCCATCACCGCCCTGAGCGACTACTATCTTCTGACCAGCCTCTACCAGATCTGCTATCTGTAGCTCGTCGTGCCAGACAACCGTACCAATAGGTACCGATACTGTCAGATCTTTACCATTTTTGCCGTGTCGACGACGTTTTGCCCCAGATTCACCACCTCGCGCTCGCAGCTCAGGTTTAAATCGGAAGTCTACAAGTGTATTTGTATTGGGGTCAGCTATGAAGATGACATCACCGCCTTTTCCACCGTCACCCCCGTCAGGGCCACCTTTATCAACGTAAATTTCATGACGAAAACTAACGGCGCCATTGCCACCGCTACCTGCTTGAACTAAAACTTTTGCTTTATCTATAAACATATTTCCCTACATTATAGATGAAAACTACCTAGAATACTAAAATAGCCGCCCAGTTTGGGCGGCTATTTTATGTGTGACGTACAGGTTTGACTAGTGAATGTAGTTCATAGAACCAACCTGATCGGCTGAAACTGTACGCGAGGAAACAACGTTCCAACCCGCATAGTTCATTTCACTCACCAAGATACTACCGTCGTCATTTACACGTTCAACGTATCCTACATGTCCGTAGCCACCCCAACCGCCGCTCGTCTGAAAGACGTCACCGGCCTGAGGAGCTTTATCAACCGCAAATCCAGAAGCTCGAGCCAAGGCTGCCCACGTTGTGGCGTTACCCCAATTACTACCTACCGGACGACCAGCTGCAGCACGTTTGTTATAGGCATAATAGGTACAGTAACCAAAGGCATAACGGTTACCCGCAAACAGCGCTGTATTACCACCAAAGGCGAAGCTTGCACTGCTTGTACTACTGGCACTGGTGCTTGAGTTACTCGATCGAGTAGCCACGGATACAACCACAGGCTTGATACCGTTAGGAATCACGATCTGCATACCAGCCTTTAATCCGTTAAGCTCTACATCATTAAAAGCAGTAATTTGCTCGGCACTTGCCTTATAGGTGCTAGCTAGGCTATCGGCCGTATCGCCTTCCTTCACGGTATAGACGACACCTGTTACGGGAAGAATCGTAAGCTTTGTACCAACCGGAAGTGCATCTGACCTAAGGTCATTTGCCCAACGAATAGTATCTTCGCTTACGCCGTGTTCTTTAGCCAAACTTGCAACACTATCACCATCTTTCGTGATAATAGTTTGAATATCTTTCGCAGATTTAATAGATGGAGCAACCAGCTGCGGTTTTTCTACCACGGCGGCGTTTTCTTCAGTCTTAGTTGCCATACTAATTTGGGCATCAAGCGTATCTGCACGGTTAGCAACATTTGGCGTCACTAACAGATCAGCTGCTTGAGCTGCATTAGCAGCTACTTCAGCAGCTACTACCTCATCGACTGGCTGTAACTTAGGTGTTTGCAACGCATTGTCTAATCGGGCGTGTGGCGACTGATAGCGAGGTTCGCTTGCGACACGACCGACAAGTTGACTAGTTGCAATACCAAGAAGTAGTAGTCCTATAACGGTAAATTTAACATAACGAACCGCTTTGGAGCGGTGTCCTGATTCAGATTGAGTGTTTGTTTGGGGTGCGGCTTTTTGCCGAGCGCTCATACGAGCGCGTACTAGTGATGTAACAGATTTGTTACTAATACCAACTCCCTTCCACATCTAGTGTGGAGAGCACCTGTTACTTTGTCTTGCTCCCGCATTTTTGCGAGAAAGAGATATGCCGACCTTATTAATTACTTAATTGACTGTCTATTTGGGTACTATCTCGTACGACATTTTACAGATGGTCAACCCCAGTAGCCCCACCGAAACATACTAAGCCAAAGCTTGACAAAGAAACCATGAGATTGACTTGTATAATTTTACCAGCTCATACTATATATGTCAATAAGAAGTTTATGGTTGTACCTCTATAACTCACAGAGCTTATGGCAGTACTTTGCAGCTAAGGCTTCGTGTTCTTCGAGTGTGTTAGAAAAATAGGTAGTGCCGTTGTCACCCGCCACAAAAAAGTTGTAGCTACCTGGCGCCGGAGAGGCAACAGCCTGGAGTGCAGAGATATTAAAATTACTGATAGCACTTGGTGGTAAACCTGCGTACATACGGGTGTTATAAGGCGAATTTAAAGATGGGGTAGCAGGCTCGCCGCTCAGTGCAGCCGCGTACATATACGTCACGTCAGATCCCAGCATCCGGCCTTCTCGATACCGTTTCAAGAAGACTTGAGCCACCTGTTTTTGAACCTCGGGATCAGCAACCTCTTTTTGTACAATCGAAGCCAAAGTTACTGCCTCATTCAGGCCAAGGCCTTGCTCTGCAATACCAGCACGTAATTCCGGCGTTAGCTTATCTTCAAAAGTATTAAGTTGGAGTGTTAACAGATCTAACACACTGGTATCTGGCCCTATCTGGTAAGTGTCTGGGAACAGATAGCCCTCTATTGGCGCGCCTGCTGGAAGCCCTGCAAGCAACGGATGACTACGTACCTCTAAGAGGGCTGTTTCTATATCAGCTGTTTCGTAACCGTTTTCTTCCAGAATTGCCACTATCTGGTCAAGCCGTAAGCCCGGGGGAATTAATATATTCGTCTGTGACACCTTACCACCCTCTAAGATCGTGATGATGTCCGGAACTGACTGAGTGCTCGAAAGTCGATAAGATCCAGCTATAAGTGTCTGCGACTGATGCAATCTAGCGTAGATCTGAAACGCCAGAGCACTCCGGATCAACTTTTTACTCTCAAGATCTGTGGCGATTTGTTTCGTACTTGTACCACTAGTAATAGTAATACTGTGGTACTCTTCTGGACCAGCGCGTCCGGTCAATTGGTGCTGATACCACATGAATAAGCTTCCTACGGCCAGCAAGAGCGCTACGGATAGCCCTAATAGGCTTAACAGTACTACTTTCCAGCGTCGCTTCTTTGGTTTTTGCGAAGGTGCGGCGGGTGGTCTCGGAGGTGCAGTCGGCGGAATGAGTGGCCTTACTGGCTGGGAAATATGTACAGGCTGCGGTGGTTGAGGCAGTAGTGCGGGTGGCTGAGGCTGCACGAGACGTGGAGTAGGGCGAGGTGTAGCCTGGGGCCGTGGTGGTGCAGGAATGACATCTCGTGGCTGAGGAGCTCGGTTCATACCCTACCACCTCTTTGGTTGATATAATCTTCCAGAATAAAAGCGGCTGCAAGGGCATCTATATCACCTTTTTCGTATGGTTTGCTACGGTTTTTAAGCTCTTCTTCAGCTTTAACAGATGTCAGAGACTCATCTTGCCAATTTACATCTATTTCATGAGGTAGGCTCAGCTCGGTCAGAATCTGCTGTGTTTTAGCCGTTTGGGCGGTTGTAGCGCCACCTTGGTTGCGAGGTCGGCCAATAACCACCTTTTGCACATGATGCTGCCTCAGGAGCTTTGCTAACACCTCACGGGCATCTACTTCGGTTTCAAGCGTGGTAAGCGGGCGAGCAAACGGTATACTGATCTCGGCAATGGCCACGCCAATCCGCTTTTCACCAATATCAAGAGCTAAGATGTGCGGACTAACCACTGACGTTTTTGTCTACTTCAAGTTTAATTTGTATGCGACTAGCGTTTGGAGCCTGACGAGCCCAAAACGGGGTCAGTTTAATATCAACGCCTTTCACGCCAGGAAGTGCCTGCAACTGTGCACGAATCTCGCCGTACTTTTTACCAGCTACTTCTTGCTGTAACTTTCCGGTATCAAAACGTGGGCCATATTGTCCGAGAGCCGTTATTTTATAGGTTGTCTCGTTCACCTTTTCAATCTTGAGTGATTTAAAACCATTGTCAAAAACTTGCTGTTGATCTTTAGCGGTCATTTGAGAGGTAATAAAGGTGTCGAGCGAAGCGTTGAGGTCGTCATTTTTGAGAGCTTTCAGCGAATACGTAACCTCGGCACTAAGCTTACCTTCGTTGGCCTGCTGACCAGCAGCCGGCTCACTCGAGATTGCGCCCATACTTGTCGTAAATGAATCGTCTAGTACCGTAACGTTGTCACCAAACTTCTTCTTAAGTTCTTCCTTGGTGACACTGGCATCTTGCTGCTGAATTTGCTGTTTTGCCTTGTCTATATCTTCTTGAGTAACTACCTTAACTACCTGTGTTGTACCGCCGCTCATCTGCGCACCCTGGGCCGTTAAACCTGGTCGCCCGGCTATAGTGTAGGAAGTTG
The DNA here is from genome assembly GCA_964632215.1 of uncultured Candidatus Saccharibacteria bacterium. Taxonomy (GTDB): domain Bacteria; phylum Patescibacteriota; class Saccharimonadia; order Saccharimonadales; family UBA7683; genus CAZWBG01. Next base: position 397,100 of record CAZWBG010000001.1, read on the forward strand.
GGCCAACGTTATAGCCGTCACCCGATTCAGCTGCTGTAACACCTACGCTTGCGGTTCCTGCTACAATTCTACCGCCCTTTACACTTGCTCCTGGAATAGTGACTGAGGTGTTGGTGATAAAGGCTTTGCCTGTTGAAGAGGTTGCAGTTGTGCCAGCAGGTACCGATACGCTATCAGAATCAACCGGATTAGACATGGTTACCGTACCGCTTGCTTTTTGCCCAATATCTTTTTGGCCGGTTGCGGCAAATGTTTGGCTAATGGTTTTTTTAGCTTCTTCAACCTGTGGTTTCAGGTTATAACTAGCTGGATCGGAACTTGCAGCACCAGGGTTAACAGTGGCATCGAAGGCAATGTCAACAGGAGTAGTTTCAGCACGAATAACAATCGATGCCTTGGCTCGGCCAAAAATGAAGAGGAGTGCTATCGCTAGTACGAGCGCAATGCCGCCACCAATTAAAAGCTTCTTACGGAAACTATTAAAATTAGGTACCTTCTTTTTATCTTTACCATCTTTTTTGCTACCACTCTTGGGTTTTTTATCAGGAGTAGATTCCTGTGTACCCTGAAGTGCCTCTAGTTCTTCGCCACTAAGTTCAAGCTCACTTTCATCGCTGACTGTTTGTGCAGCTGGTGTCTCATCTAGCGCACCTAACTCATCGCTTACCTCAACTGAATCGTCTGACTCAATCGCCGCTATTGCAGCACCAACCACTGGTACAGCGGGTTTGGATTGCAAGTTTTTGGCAACATACAGGCCAAGACCGCCCGCTAAGGCTGTTAGAGCTTGATTGTTCGTGACAATAACAGGCTGCTTACCTACGCTATCAGCAGCTCGTTGCAGTAGCTTAAGATTCACGATGCTTTGCAGCACTGCGCTGCCCTTAGGCGGAACCATAGCAATAATCTTTTCTTTGCTGGCCTTCAACTTATCAATCACTGCTGTGATGTCGTCTTCAATATCGATGTAAATAACGTCTTTTTTCATAATTCTTACGAGACTATACGCTCAGGATTTTATTAAATTTTTCTTTCAGGCGATTTGTGCGACCTTCGCTCCCTTGTATGGTATCATATCCAACCCGTAGTAGGCCAAGGGCGGTAATGAGTGTATGATCTGTTACTTCACCCGTGCTATCTTTAATATCCATTACCTGGTCTGGTTCGATTAGCTCAATAGTTGGCTTCCGAGTAAAGGGCAGTTCTTTGTACCAGTCTCGTTCCTTAAGAGCAGTCATAAGACTCTCCAGGCTCGCACCACCACCACACAGTAAAATACGGTGCGGTAAATGGTCAACATTTGTAAATTCACTCAGAGCAAGCTCTACGCCATCTATCCAGACATCAAGTGTTCTGTCTACTGCATTGAGGACCTTTGCCTTCATAGCGCCACTTAAGCTGTCACTACCTAGGTTAACTTTGGCTTTTTCAGCATCGGCATAATCAACATCGAGCTCGTTTGCAATGCTTTTAGTAAATGCACGGCCACCAATACCAAACATACGAGTACCCTGCACGCCGCCGTCATCAACCACGGCTATATCAGTTGTACCACCACCGACATCTATCAAAATTGCGGTAAAGCTACTCGCCGCATCGGTACCGATAACGCTACGAGAAACCGCAAACGGCTCAGCCGCCACCGCCATAAGGTCTAGATCTAGCTCGGCTGCCGTACGCTCCATAGCGCCAATATGCACCATTGGCGCAAAGGCCGTATAGAGCTGAATTATAACCTCTTTACCCTGAAAGCCGATTGGGTTACTCACTTTATAGGTATCTATATAAATAGAGACTATCGCGCTATTGACCAGCTTCACCTCGACGTCTTTTTTGCCAGTTTCTAGCTCTAATTGCTTTTGAGCACGCTCTAAGGTTCGAGCCTGAGCTCTGTCAATAATAAGTTCGATCTCTGCCCCATCTAGTGGTTTTTCAGGATTCGGACGACGATATTTCACCGTAGTCGTAAGACCCTTAACTAACTCGCCAGCAATACCAATAATTGCCTGACGAACGCTCACCCCAGCCATATCCTCAGCAATAGTTAAGGCTTTTTCGCAGTTCCCGACCACCCCGGCAATATCAGCAATAGCACCAGACTGCATATCGCTGAGCGATTGATGCGCTCTACCGACGCCAATCACCTCTAATTCGTCACCCTCAACTCTAGCTACCAAAGCTTTGACGACTTCCGTTCCGATATCAAGCCCGACAATTAACTTATCAGTATTACCCCCGCCCGGAAGTTTGGCGGTCATCTTTTTAAGTTTCATCTTCTTAATTTTATCAAGCATAATCACATTACAGTATACTACATAATAAACGTGATCTAAATATCTCCTTACTCCAGATATTGACATTTTATACTGTTTATGCTAAAGTAGCATTACAAAGTCGCAATCAGGCGGCTCGTACTTGCCATGGGAGGCAAACAATGCGATTCCTTAACAAGATCATTGGGTTCTTCGGACGACTGATACGACTGATCAGCCATACAAAGAGCAATGAAGATCACATGAACGACCTCTTTGCCGAGATCGATCGAAAGGTTGCGCTCTACGAGCTCAACCCGCAGCTACCTGAGATCATCGAACTCAAGCGATACATCCAGAAAGCGGCGGCGAATGATGATCTGTTCACACTACGCCTCATGGGCATGCAGGTCGACTCCATTGATCCCACTGATTACTGCTACCGATCTGATGACGGTACGTTCTACATGCAGGAGCGCATGTTCGGAGGAGTGCTCAGGTGGTGGACGATCATCGGGTACAACTACCCAGGTGGTGAGCAGACCCTGCGCAAGCAGTGCACGCGCATCGTCGTGGATGGTCAGGGCACGTACCTGTACAACGCCACCGGCGACAAGCTGGTGTACTACCCGATGGCGCGTTGTGAGCCGAATCGTCTCAACGACACTGGCGAACGACGCGCAAATGCCGTTGCGGTGGTTAACCACTACACTGGCATCGAAATCAGTGCGGAAGAGCTCTGGCAGCAGTATTCGGCCATCGTCAACCAGCAGCCTGATGGCAGCTGGTCACTTGAGCTCAATCCCGAGCCAGCTACCGCCTGAGACCTCCATCTAGTAACTACAACTAGCCCTCCTATGGGAAATGTAGCACTCACGATCGATGAGTCATCCTATGACATTTATACCAAACGGTATGAGTAGAGGAATCGATCACAAGAGAGCGGGTGCGCAGCCCTGGCCTCATGGCCAACACACTGCAGCACCTTGCTCTCCCGATCCTTAGAGTAAAAGCTAAGCTGAAGAGCTGTAAGGCAGCGAAATCGGGAAAATTAGATGAGTACGGCTTTGATGCGACGAATGCCAGCTGAACTGGATTCTTCTTTGAGAATCTTGAACTTTTTGCCGTCTTCGAAAAGCTGAGTTGTGTGTTCAACGTGCGGGCCGCCACAGATCTCAAAGCTAAAGGGCTTATTGGCACCATCGGCGATCATTTTGTACACTTTTACCGTATCGCCGTATCTGTCGCCAAACTGCCCAAGTGCACCGAGTTTACCCGTCGCCTCTTGAGTTGGATATTCTGCAAATGAAATCTTGAGATCCTTAGCAATCTGTTCGTTGACGATCTTCTCTACTTCATTCAACTGCTCACGAGTTACCTTTTCAGGATGAGAGAAATCAAATCGTAACCGCTCTTCGGTGATGTTTGAGCCTCGCTGCACAACGTGACCACCAAGCACATCTCTTAAAGCCTGATACATCAGATGCGTAGCAGTGTGTAATTTTTTATGCTGCAAAGTCTGGCCACCCAAACCACCCCTGAAAGCCCCTTTAGCCGCCGTCTGAGAACGTTCACGCTGTTCCTTCATGAGTGTGTCAAACTCTTCACGCCACTTTTCAGAAACAGAAACATCGCGTTTATATGCTTCCTCAACACTAAGTTCAATCGGAAAACCATAGGTATCGTAAAGAGTAAATAATTCTTTCCCCGTAAGACCACCCTGGGTAAGCTTATCGAACTCACGAATACCTTTGCGGAGCGTTTGACGGAAAGCTTTTTCTTCTTTAATTAGCACAGTTATCACCTCGTCACGCTTCTGGGCAACTTCTGGGAAGTCATCATGATACAAATCTGCGATCACTGGTACGATCTCTTCCATAAAGTTTTGCTCAATTCCGAGCTCAAAAGCAAAACGAATAGCTCGGCGCAGCAGACGACGCATCACATAACCCTGCTCTTTATTACTTGGTACACAACCATCAACTGCTAAGAAGGTAGCAGCCCTAAGATGATCTGCAATTACTTGCATGCTCTCTCTATGGTTCTCGTATTTTTTACCCGAGATCTCTTGAAGCTTTTCGATAATTGGCCATAGAATTGAGATTCTGAACATATCAGATGAATCGATTGCCGCCTGGGCGATGCGTTCCAGGCCCGAGCCATGATCAATATTCGGTTTCTCAAGGAGTTCAAACTTCCCTTCGGCCACCTTCCGATAGCCCATAAACACATTGTTACCGATTTCTACAAAACGACCAGAGTCACTCGCGGGGTGTGCCTCACCGTAGCCTGGCTTGTGTGCTGCTTCACCAAAATCATAAAACACTTCACTATCAGGCCCGCACGGATCACCAACTGGCGTGGTATCAAGACCAGTCTTACCGCGATTCCACCAGTTTTCAGCGTCGTTATAAAAAAAGATCCTCTCACCCACCTTAACACCGCGCTTATCGCCATCTTCTTGCGAACCTACTTCTGCAACTCTTGCTTCAATACCCTTACTCTCAAATAGTCTCTGCCAAACCTCCGCCGATTCGTCGTCCCGTGGAATACCACTCGCCTCATCACCGATAAAGCACGTTACGTAAAGCTTACTTGGATCAAGCCCAACAACATCTACTAAAAATTCAAAATACCATTCAATTTGCTCTTTTTTATAATAATCGCCTAGACTCCAGTTTCCGAGCATTTCAAAAAATGTCGTGTGACGATCGTCACCGACATCTTCAATGTCCATGGCACGTATACATGTCTGTGAATCTGCTAGACGTACACCATCTGGATGTGCTTCACCTAGAAGATAGGGGATCATCGGCTGCATGCCTGAGCCAGTAAAAAGTGTGGTTGGATCATCTTTGAGCACTAGCGGGGCGCGCTTGATAACCACGTGACCACGCTCTTCAAAGAATTTTAGGTAAGCATTGCGGATTTCTTGTGCTGTCATATCTGTTACAGTCTACCAGAAAGTAAGTAATATATAAACTAATGAGCCACCTCGGCTATATAGTATTGACAAATTATGCTTCCTGTGCTATAATTGCAGCGATTCGTCAAAGTGGCGAATAAGTTTCTGGGAGGAAAGTACCTTGAAAAAGATCAGTATCATGAAGGCGTACACGGCTGGAGCCGTGATCGGCCTTCTTGTTGGGACGTTACTCACAATCTTTATCCTTGCAACCACTACCCAGGACCCGAGCAGCGAGGACATTGACACGCTGTTCACATGGATAGCAGCCCTGTGCATATTCATTATGGGCGTCATCTTCGGTCTATTGGCACATATTTGCAACAAGTTCATTGAGGCAATCTCAAAGTGATAGAGAGACGTGCGTCGTGGTAGGTGTAGTTTCACATCAAGTGAAATGAATAACGACCGTCGGCCTCAACCGACTACCTACAGATAAAGCTCGATCTGAGTACAAGCTAACTTCCTCCAACAACCGTGTAGCGTACACAACCAACTTATATAGTTTTGGTTCTGTGCACCGAGTTGAGCAATCTGCTCCCCGAATCTACACGGTTTTTTCATGTCCAAAAATAATGCTTATTGTTGCGAGCACAACCAAGCCGGCGTACATTACATATCTGACTATCTTGCACCTGAAGATACGTGTATACCCTTACTAAAGGAGATTCCTAGGGTCGAAACCGTCTAGTAAACCTTGAGCGCTCTCGCCAACTTGGCCCGTTACATCGCCCAACCCTTCCGTAGCATTGGTAGCATGTTCCTGCACACCCTGCACCACCTCATTTTCAGTAACTTGCGATGTTACATCATCAATTTGTTGAGAAACACCATCAGTTGCTCCACTTACTAAATCTTGTAAACCTCCAAATAAATCCAATTTGCCTCCTAGTGTTTTGCTTTACGTAATGTATCTTTTGCTTCAGCCTTTTTAATCTTGGCTTCGCCCTTAGCTTTTTCGCCCTGACCCTCAGCTTTGTCCTTTACTACTTCAGCTTTTTCTTTCACGTCTTTTGCTACATCCTCAGCACCGCGCTTGACCTTGTCGACACCCTCTTTGATATCTTTTCCTAAACCCATAATACCTCCCTCACGTTAAATTGGTTGGTACTTACATTATACCAAGTATGCGCAAGTCATGGCTGGGAGGGAGTAATTTTGACGATCTTATCATTACTGCCGTTATCAGTCGAAATATACAAGTTTCCATCTGGGCCCTGCACTGCTGTACGAACTCGGCCAAACTCGCCCAACATTGCTTTTTCGCTCGTCACTTTATAGGTATCGTCTACCGTAAAGATTCGGACTTGCTCACCCTTTAACACAGCTAGGGCAAGAGCACCGTTCCAGGCGCCCCACTGTTTGCCTGTAAGCCGAGTCGCACCAGATGGGGCAATGGTCGGAGATCCCGAACTCCAAATAGCTGACACAGCATCAGGAAAACGAGCGAGATCAGTCATAGGAATACCCGATTCAACGTAAGTAACCTTCGGTGCCCAACCAAAATTACCAGTCTTGAGTAAATTAATTTCATCATCCCTATCTGAGCCGTGCTCTACACTTAACCCATACACACCATCGACTGGTGCATCATTTAAAATAATTCCCTGAGTGTTGCGATGCCCGTAGCTAAAAATTCGTGGGTCAAATGGTGCAGGTAAATTACCCGATGTCGGCATACCGTCTCGATCAACACGTAAGATCTTGCCGCCCAGGCTCTGAGGGTCTTGAGGAGTGCTAGCAATTGCCGCGTCGCCAGTGCCTACCCATAGAACTCCATCTTTACCCATAGCCAAACGACAGCCAGAATGCCGACCAGAACGATTACTTGGAATACCAGTTACGATGTCTTTGCGCTCGCCGAGTGCTGATGCATCAGAATTAAGCACAAAACGAGCAACCCGCACATCGGTTGCTATATTAAAACAAAGGTATATATATCGGTTCTGGGCAAACTGTGGGTCTACCGCCATACCCGTTAAACCACCCTCACCCGCCACGTATACATCGTTTATGCGGCTGACTACCTGTTTTTTGTCTCCAGCCACTTTACTCAGTGTGCCACTGCGCTCTGTGAAAATCAGAGTATTGTCTGGTAAAAAGCCTAGTTCCCACACATTCTTCAGCCCCGCAAGTAAAGGTGTGGCCTGCAAGCTTGGTTCAACTAAAACCTCAGACTGAATTACTGACGTGGTGGTTGTAGGTGGTAGTGGTTCAGGGTCTGGTGTTGATTTTTTTGACTGTACAAATACAAAAATCATCGAAAGTATAATTCCCAGCATGAGTATAATCAGCACCACCAGGCGCGTACGGTAATTAGAAAGGTCAAATCGCTTGAGCATATTAACTATTGTAACAAACGAACCTAGTTCTTACTTCTCATCAATAAGTAACCGAGAGTGACTACTCCACAGCTGATGAGTGTGGCTGCAATTAAGTATCTAATGATGACAGATCCACCAGTTGACGCGAGGTTATCTACATTTAAGGTAGGTCCCTCACCAGGGTCTGGAGTCGGTCCCGGTTCTGGGGGAGCTGGGACACTACCCCGAAAAGCCGCTAGATTCGTATGAGACTCCCCGTTGATGGTGGTAAAATAGCCGCCGGCATAGAGGGTGTTGGTGGATGTGTCGAGAGCGAGACCGTTAATGTCAGTCTCGACATTCGGGTCGAAGCTGGTGGCGGTACCGGTGTCGGTGTTGAAGGCGGCAAGACTACGGCGAGCAGTGGAGCCATTAACGGTAGTGAAACTTCCGCCAGCATAGAGGGTGTTGGTGGATGTGTCGAGAGCGAGAGACCTAACGCCACCCCAAAAACTTACTCCTTCGACATTCGGGTCGAAGCTGGTGGCGGTACCGGTGTCGGTGTTGAAGGCGGCAA
>CAZWBG010000001.1:405296-424791 GCA_964632215.1 uncultured Candidatus Saccharibacteria bacterium
GGTTATTGCGGGTAGTACCACCATTAACAACTGTGAATAAACCGCCAGCGTAGAGGGTGTTGGTGGATGTGTCGAGAGCAATACTACTAACACCATCTATTCCACCAACATTCGGGTCGAAGCTGGTGGCGGTACCGGTGCTAGTGTCGAAGGCTGCCAGACGGTTGCGGGCAGTAGAGCCGTTTACAGTAGTGAACCAGCCACCCGCGTAGAGACTACTACCATCATCGGAAAGAGCTAGAGAAGCGGGTGCCTGATCTACATCTGGGTCGAAGCTGGTGGCTGTGCCGGTGTCGGTATCGAAGGCAGCCAAGTGATTGCGGGCAGTGGAGCCGTTAACAGCAGTGAAGTCTCCGCCGGCATAGAGAGTATTGGTGGACGGGTCAAAAGCAAGAGTGTGGATGCCGGCACCCATATTCGGGTCGAAGCTGGTGGCGGTACCGGTGCTAGTGTCGAAGGCGGCGAGGTAATTACGTGGAGTGGAACCGTTGACGACTGTGAAGTTTCCGCCGGCATAGAGAGTATTGGTGGATGTGTCGAGAGCAAGAGCACTAACACCATTCCAAGGGTCTACTCCAATATCAGGATCGAAATTAATATCAACTGAGCCATCAGCAAGAACATGTGCTAAACGATTTCGAGTAGCACCTCCTATTTCTGTAAACGAACCCCCAATATACTGTGAGCCATCAGGAGCTGCAACAATGACCGACGCGCTACCATTGGTAGTTGGATAGCCTGCTAGTGGTGTATCTGGAATCACACCAACACCATAAGTTTGAGCTGGTAGTAGTACAAATAATGGAGTTAGGATGAGCAGAAGTACGGTAGCAAGGTGAGTTAGTCTTTTGAACGCAGTTTGTAAATGTTGACTAATGTGCTTCATAAGATATATTGAAAAGCTCCTTTACCCTTTTATTTGATAGATAGGTACTTCTTAGAACAAATTATTCACCATGAAGTTATTGCATTGTACTAATGGTAATCATGATATATCTTTACTACTGTTTTAACAAGCACTACAAGCTAAATCACTGCTATCTTAGCGCTAGGTGAGGATACCGCCACCGAAGACTTGTTTATTGCTATAGAGCACGGCTGATTGGCCTGGTGTGAGTGCTCGGATTTCATCCTTTAGTTCAATCTGCATTATTCCCGTGTCAGAAATGTTTGTGGATCTCACGTCAATAAGTGGCGCCCTGTGTCGAGTTCGCACCTGAAGGAGCGCACCAGGTTGTGGAGGCTGGTTGATCCAGTGGATATCACTCAGAGTGAGTTCCTTAGCCCATAGGCTCGGATCATCTAGATTGGTTGTAACGTAAACTTCATTTTTTACCATATCTTTACCAATCACGTAATAAGGCAGCCCACCGCCGACATTGAGGCCATGACGTTGGCCTATTGTGTAAAAAAGCGCACCTTCGTGCTCACCTAAAACCTTGCTACTGGCCGACTCAATAATCTTACCTGGTTCAGTTTGTACAAAATTAGAAAGGAATTCCTGAATTCCAATCTCACCTACAAAACAAATACCAACTGAATCCTTCTTCTTAGCAGTAATCAACCCAAGCTCTTCAGCTTTTTGGCGAACCTCAGGTTTGGTCATTTCTCCCAGCGGAAATAAGGTGCGTCTCAGAGCTTCCTCAGTAACTCGGTATAAGAAGTATGTCTGGTCTTTATTGTCATCTACCGCTTGGTATAGGTGGCCGTCTTTAACCTGAGCATAATGGCCAGTTGCCACCAAATCAGCGCCATCCTCAAGGGCTGTTTCTAAGAAAAGCTTAAACTTAATCTCTTGGTTACACATAATGTCTGGGTTTGGTGTCCGCCCAGCCTGATATTCAGCAATCATATAGTCGACTACTTTTTGTTGATACTGGGTCTGAAAATCATACATTTTAAACGGAATGCCTAGCTGCACAGCCACTCGCTTGGCATCGGAAAAGTCTTCTTGCCACGGGCATTTAAAACCAGGTAGATCCTGCGCCCAATTCTTCATGAACACACCCGTCACGTCGTAGCCCTGCTCTTTTAGCAGAGCAGCCGTTACAGAGCTATCTACACCACCGCTCATTCCTACGTATACTTTTTTTGCCATAGAACTATTATTATAGCAAGTCTACCTCTGTTTTACTATAAGTTATCGAACAGATCTCTCGCGAACAATGCGTATACGACGGTAGCCATATACGCCAATACCAGCCACGGTGAGAAGACTTCCAAGTGCTGCAGTAGCCAAAAGGCCACTACCTGTTACTGCTAATCCTCCCGTGGAGACAGAAGCAGCGACAGGCAAGCCTGTAATAGTTACTGTGTTAGTTGAACATAATTGATCACTCGCAATCGAACAAAACTGGTAGGTATACGAATCAGTTGTCGTAGACTGGGCTATAGTTGGCTGAAAGAACAAATTATCTAAAAATCCAAAAGGAGAGAAAGAAGCGTGTGCCGTTTGCGTATTTGGAGTATAGGTTATAACACCAGTTGTTAGGTCGACAGTTGCCGTCCCCTTGGTGGGTGGTGTGGTAATCGTAACGCTCGCTGGATCAACACCGCCATAGGTATCACTACTATTTGCCAGTACATCATATATCACTGGCGCACTAGCATAGGCCAAGCTCGGGTCAGGTGTTGTGGCTGTGGGTTCAATCGTAAGCGGCTGCCACGATGGTGAGCCGATACTCACCGTAGAATAGCTGCCTAAGACAACATCGTTAACCATAGCTTAATTTGATCCATCGGTATCCATTATGTAGAGTCTTTTTTCTCCACCAGCTTGAATATCCGAATAATACACAATCTTAGTGCCGTCCGGAGAAAAATCTGGGTAGGTATTTTGTCGACTGTTATCAGTAATGTTAGTTTTATTCGATCCATCGGTATCCATAGTGAATATCTGCCAGTAGGAGGACCCGCCCGCCCCTTGGTTATACACAATCTTAGTGCCATCGGGTGACCATCGTGGTCGCTGGGCATTAATAGTTCCTGCTATCGCTTCAATATTTGTTCCATCAGGTAGCATGGTACGAATACCAACCCCTACAGTATGAAAGAGAATCTTGGTGCCGTCCGGAGAAAAACTTGGATAAAAACTCGGTCCGCCATTTGTCAGCTGCGTAAGGTTTGCACCGTCTGCATCAACCAAAAAAATCTGTGGTGCTCCAACTCTACTACTCCAAAAAATAATCTTGGTGCCGTCTGGCGACCAAGTAGGTTCAAAGTCAGTGCTGGAAGCATTCAAAACTTTAACCGGATCAGAGCCATCAGCCTTTGCTTTCCATATACCGTCATTGAGAACGTACACTATTTGCGTGCCGTCTGCAGAGTAAGACGGTGCACGGACGTCAGCGAGAGTCACAAGATCACTGCCATCTGGTTGAACAGTATATGATTGGTTACTTGTGCCAGAAAAGATTATTTTTCCATTTACACCCGAGAAAGCAGCAAATGCTGGAGAAACGTTTAGAGCTAACAACGTAGAGGTTACGAGCGCCACAACTGCTACTTTAATTTTTTGCTTCCATTGTTTCATATACACGAACCCCTGGTCACAGTTACAAATGTAAGTACAAGCAGTACTATAAAGGAAATCGGATTATAAGAAAAGAGTTATTGAGAGAAGGGTAACTTTAGAACTTCTGAGATGGAGACCCACCAGCCGTAGGGTGTTAGCCACCAGGTTTTCTGGCCCCAGCGGGTATCTTCTGCTGGTGAATTAATAATAGTTGTATCTGAGCCAAATGTTTTTTGGAATTCGTTATGTGCGCGGCGTTGATGATAATCACTTGTTACCAGAATGACTGTCTTGTAGGTATCTGCGAAAATTTGGGTCTTCAAAGCATTCTCTTTCGTATCACGTGAGAATTCGTCAATACTAATAGCAGATTCTGGTACACCTTGGGCAATTGCCATTTCCTGCATAACCTTAGCATTACTCGGGCTCGCAGGATCCTTAGCAGCACCAGAAAAGATCAGTTGAGGAGCCCAACCTTCTTGGTAGAGTTTAATTGCATGCTCAGTTCGAGCCTCAGTATCTCCACCACTAATTGCAATAATGGCATCGGCCTTTACGAGTGGATCTTCGACAGGCAAATAGATACTCACCAGAGCAATGAAGCCTCCGACAAGAGTAAGAGCGACAACTAAAATAGTCCAGAATTTACTCATCTGCCTCCATTATACCAATTTGCGATGTGATGTAATTGTTTCTATGATTCGCGTAGCAGCATGTTGCATATCGTCTTCGGTCGTTTGACGCCCCAACGTTATGCGCAAACTAGCACTAGCCTCAGCCTCGCTTAACCCGAGAGCCCGAAGCACATAGCTTGGCTTGTTACTGCTTGCAGCACAAGCACTCCCAGTGGCCACCATAACTCCAGCCTCGTCTAGTTCCATAAGCAACCGTTCACCCTCAATACCCTGAACTGTCATATTAATATTGTTCGCGAGCCGATGTACTTTATCACCATTGAGCATGATTTCTGGTATATTTTGCGATAGTTTCGCAAAAAGTTGATCACGTAGCAACTGAACTCGATTACTCTCTCGTTTTCGGTCATTCTGAACTTTTTGCAACATCGTCGCAAAAGCAATTATTGACCCAACATTTTCGGTACCGCTCCGTAAATTACGTTCCTGGCCACCGCCCTGCACTAAAGATTGAAGATCAACACCTGTTCGTACATAAAGTGCTCCGCTCTGTTTTGGCCCATATATCTTGCCTCCGTTGAGAGTCATCAAATCGATACCAAGGCGGGAGACATGTAGGTCTAGGTAATTACTAGCCTGACAGGCATCGGTATGAATATAAAGCGGTAGCGCATTACCTGCTTCAGCACGTTGTTTACGCACAGTTTCTACAAGTTCAACAACCTTCTTGAGTGGTTGAACAGTACCAATCTCATTATTAGCGTACATGATACTAATTAAAACTGTTTTATCTGTAACTTTACCAGCTAGCTCGTTAAGGTCCACCAAGCCTTTGCTTGTAACATTTGTAAGCTGGTGTGAATAATTCTCAGTCGGCTGCAAAACAGACTCGTGCTCAATAGCCGAGACTATAACCTCGGAACCTGGATGTGCCCGAAGTACGCCGTGAATTGCTAAGTTATTCGCCTCACTACCCCCAGCGGTAAAAATAATTTCTTGATCTTTAGCCCCAAGAACATTTGCCACGGTTGCTCGAGCTGCCTCTACCGTCCTGCGAACAGATCGAGCCGCCTCGTAAGCTGCCGATGGATTATAGAATTGATTAACCTGGTAGGGTATAAGCGCCTGAAGAGCCGCCTCATCAAGCGGAGTTGCAGCGGCGTAATCGAGGTAGATAGACTGGGTTTTCATACTAGTCTCTAGTATATCAAGCAGTGGCCAATTGATGACCGTAAACTTCTTTGCTCACGCGAGTATAGTACTGTTCAATCGCCTGTAAGAGGTGGTCGAGCTCTTTGCCTTCAACATAACCGGCAATAGCACCATTAACAGTTTTGAGCACACCATTTGGCTGTGTTTCGTACTGCACCATCATCTGCTGTGCACCATGTAGTGGGTGGTGCCAAGATTCATACCAGACCCAGGTGTATCGGTCGAGACAGAAGAATTCTCGCTCGTGACCACGCGGCACTGGTCCAAATAGTTTACCACCAATAGCCGCCTCTGCCTGGATCAGCTGGTTACGCCGTTGGTGATATTGTTTGTGAGTAGGAGCTTTACCAGGTTGAGAGTTAACTGGTAGATCAAACCCGGTAATAAGCTTAAAGGCTTTACGCAGCACTACGCTGTCTCCAAGATTCTAAGTTATCTGCAGCATTAACCATGCGAGTAAATACTTCTCTGGTATTACGTAGTTCAATAATTGGTGTCGGACTAACCGTTGATTCAGTCAAATTAACCGTAGGTGTTGTCTTGGTATAGATATTTTGGGCGGAGTGTAAGGGGAATTCAGTAGAAGCCATCTGTTTTTCAGATGTTGGTACTGTCATCTCTGGCGATGCTGCTTGGTTGTAGTTCATGCACTCCCTTTATGTAAGGTTGAAGAGTGTCTGGGCATTATGCGTTGTCACATCCGCCACAGTTTCTTCAGACTCACCTCTTAACTCCGCCAAGTACTTTGTGATATATATCACATTTTCTGGCTCGTTGATATTACCACGTTTTGGTATGGGAGTCAAGAAAGGAGAATCAGTTTCTAGAACGATATTTTCCAGAGGTACCTGCCGATATAATTCTTGCTGCCATTTGTGAGTCGTGAAGGTAGCGATACCGTTAATACCTATAGTGAGATTACGCTCAAGAGCTTTCTCTAGATGCTCTGTCTTATCTGTAAAACTATGGAGTACACCGCGAATTCCCTGATAACTGTCGAAAATCGGCCAAAAATCGACAAAAGCTTCTCGAACATGAAAAATAAGTGGTATATCTTGTTCAAGCGCTAGTTCAATCTGAAACCGAAGTGTTGTCTCCTGTTTTTTAAAAGAACTGGAACGATCGTTATAATAAAAATCAAGACCACACTCCCCTACAACCTTAATCTTCTTGTTCGGCGCTAGGGCCGCGAGCGCCTGAAGAACCTGCGTATCTTCGGTTGCCTCGTGCGGATGAATGCCAATACTAGCCCAGCAATATTGTGGATGCGCATCAGCGAACGCAGCTGCTGCCTCACTATCTTCAACTCCTGTCCCAACGCAGATGATTTTGTCTACTCCGGCCTTAACTGCTCGCGCAAGTACAGCCTCAGCTGCATTATGGTCAAAAAGCTCAGAGCTATGAATATGAGCATGTGTATCAATTAGATGCATGTTCTTAGTCTGCCTGAAATCAGTACTCAGAGCAAGCCAAAATATATGGATGTAGCCCATAGTGCGCTACAATGAAACACAATATGATGTGGGAGTTTGCATGCAACTAGTGGCACAAGTTATGGCGGGTTTATTAGCTTTGGTCAGTCCGATAAGTTTGGCGGTGCAGTATGCTCAGGCCGTTCCGCCCCAACCAGCACAGACCGCTATTGTCTGCCATGACGCTGCCTGGGAAGAAGCCAACTTACAACCCCTGACTGGTGCTCGGGTACAAAGCAAATTGGTGCCTTTCGCTCAAAAGCTACTGCAAGAGGCCAGGACTGCAGGTGCCAATCTCGGCATTACCTCTGCCTACCGTTCCTGTGCGCAGCAGTTGGCACTCAGAACTCAGGCCTGCGGGATAGGCACTTACAATCTGTACCAGAAACCAAGTGAGCAGTGTAATCCTCCAACCGAACCACCGGGAGAAAGTATGCATCAAGAGGGATTGGCTATTGATTTTTCATGCACTGGCTACAGTCTCTTTGAAACCTCGCCATGTCTTACATGGCTACAGAACAATGGTGCTAAGTACCACTTATATAACCACGAACTCGAGGCTTGGCACTGGTCAACAACCGGAATTTAGTAAATGATAGCTGAAACGTCTCTATTCTTCAATACGAGGGAAGAGCACGCCTGAGTAGTTTTTAACGTAGCCTTCACTGAAGATTTGCTGGATGGTCTCTGCGGTTTGTGGCAAGAAAGGAACCAGTAGATCTGCAATTTGCACCAGGTCGCCGACACAAGCAGCCAGTACTTCCCGCAGATGAGTTTCGTCTAGTTCTTTAGCTAGTTGCCAGGGTTTCTCTTGCTCAATGAAGACGTTGAGGCCTCGAACTAGCTCCCAGACCCATTCAAGAGCACGGTCAAACTGACAGTTCTCGAGCGCCGTGTGATAAGGTGCGGTGTCGTGACCAGGGTTTGGATATTCCCCAATGACACCTTGCTGGTATCTGTTGATCATACTAGCGACACGTTGAACCACATTGCCAAGTTCGTTGGCGAGTTCACCTTGATATGCAGCAGCAAAACGTTCCCACGTAAAATCTCCGTCATCGTGACTAGATATATGCCGCAGGAAGTAATATCGGAAGGCGTCGGTACCAAATTTATCAACTATCTCATCAGCCGTCACAGTATTACCGATAGTTTTACTCATCTTTTTGCCACCAGAAGTAATATGGCCGTGCACAAACAAACTCTTTAAAAGTGGCAAGTTGGCACTCATCAGCATTGCCGGATAAATCGCGGCGTGGAAACGCAGATTATCTTTACCAACAATTTGCAAATTGGTAGGCCAGAACGTCTTGAAGTCTTTGCCGTTTGGATAATCTAGTACTGTGATGTAATTCATGAGCGCCTCAAACCACACATACATAACCTGAGTTGTGTCACCTGGGACAGGAATCCCCCAAGGAAGTTTCTTCTTTGGGCGAGAAATACTGATATCATCGAGGCCACCGTTAATGACATTTAAGATCTCGTTTTTGCGATTAGCGGGGATAATTTCAAATTCACCAGATTCTATAACATCGAGTAACTGGTTGGCATATTTACTGAGTCGGAAGAAGTAGTTTTCTTCCTCGATCTTCTCGTACGGTTTATTATGATCGGGACAAATACCCTTATTGGCTTTAACTTCAGTTTCGGTTACAAAACATTCACAGCCCACACAGTACCAACCCGCGTACTTAGATTTGTAGATGTCGTCGCCCATCTTCTTCCAAAGCTTTTGCGCGCCAGCGATATGCTGCTTACTATTGGTACGTGCAAAATGGGTGTACTGAGAATTGATGAGCTGATGCCCTTTTTCAATAATCGGCACAATAGATTCAATATAAGCCTCTGGGGTAACGTTCGTTTCTTGAGCTTTCTCATAAATCTTAGAACCGTGCTCATCTGATCCAGCACTATATAAAACTTCGTACCCTTGCTGCGTATAGTAGCGAGCTACCGTGTCAGCATAGAGCCAGTCAAGTACATTACCGATATGTGGTGCACCACTGGCATAGGGGATGGAGGTGGTAACATAAAAATTCTTGCTCATGGATCGTTCCTTTAAACTTAACAAATAAAATCTGAGGTATGGAATGTGGGCCTAAGTAGGTATATTAGCTCCAGCTTATACTGAATAAGAATATGTCCTATTTCTACTATACCACATCTGGGAGGAGTAGATGATTTGAGAGCTATCGTTTCTTCGGAAGGTGCTTTTTAGAAAGTACGAATCCCATGTAGATAGTGGTTCCAAGAAGTGCCATAGCCGCAAATACGACCCAGGGTGATTTATTCGCCAACCCAGCGTTGGGTACACCTGGAATAACTTCTGGTGGCTTCGCAGTCACGTAAATTGGTGTTTGATCACCAAATATTGATGTAATCGGGTAATCTGAACAGACTTCAGGATCTAGACTACCGACAGAGAAGCTGCTGATACATGCTTGATTCCAAAGTGTTCCGGTAGGTGTATTTTCAGGTACCTGTATCTGGACCGTAACTACGACACTCGAACCTGCAGGCACCGTTAAGCCAGTAATGGTAAGTGTGTCTGTGCCACCATAACTATTAGCCGTACCACCAAATGCACCACTGAGCGTATCGCCGACGTAGGTTCTACCGTCTTCAAGCTTGTCGTTAAATGTCATGCTCAAGCTTTGATTCGGAATAGGGTTATAGATGGTGTAATGATAGGTTGTTCGGTCACCTGCCACTACTTGATCTGGATCCGCAATCTTCTCTATAAGTGGCACATACGGACATGAAGCACCATCATTCTGATTCACATCTGGTGCCGTACTCAGCGAACGTGCAGCACCACTGCCGTTACCATTAGTACCTATGGTTGATACATAAATTTCCCCTGGACTATTTTGTACGGTAACCAATTCACCCTTTGTGTTAATGTAGGCAGCACCGTGCGGGTTGGTACCGGAGAATGTATTCACCGTAGGCAGGTGAGTAATTGTCCCGCTAGCAGTACCGGTAATATCAATCATTGCTACTCGGTTATTTACGTTATCCATCCCGTAAAAATTACCGTCCCTTGGATTAAACGCAACATCACCTATAGAAACACCGCCACCCGTATCATTTGTGAGTATAAATTCACCAAGCATAGTAGGGTCTGGTGTTGTAGTTACATCAGTGATAACCCATTGATTCGGATTACCTACGCCGCTTGTACCAGCGAAAGAAAGCATGTTGTGATAGCCGTTGGCATCCATATCGGCTGCTGCGTATGAGGCATTACCAGTTAATACTGGTATACCCGCAGCACTACCCACCAAACTAGCTGTACCATCAGATCCAATTCGTGCAAACTCGTCACTACTAATATGGTAGGCATAGATGTAACCGTCCGAAAACTGAAATCCCATAGCGTTATAACCAGTTGCTACTGGTGCACCAATTGCGGTTAGTGTTGCAGGTGAGACAGAAATATTGAGGGTATTAAGCTGGGTGTCGGTTTGATTCTGCGAAAGGTAGAGATTGTTATTACAGGTAAAAGCTGGTTGACCCTGAGCCTCAACGTGTACTGGCTTGATATGGGCAAAAAGCAAAGAAAGCGCGAGCGCGCAGAGCGAGAAAACTGCTAGTATCGCAGTGTAGTGGCGTATCTGCTGAACTTTGAGGTTCATACTTTTCCTTTTTTGTTTTGATTCAATCTAGTGGCTAGTGTATCAAGCCAATACGATTTGGTCAAAGCTTACGCTTGTAAGGCCGCGATGAGAGCAAAGCGCGGTGGTGGTGATTTTTTATTGAGAGTCGTTTCGGTATAATGTGACCAATACTCGGGGTTCGTAGCAGTATCGACAGGAGAAATATGAATATTATTTGCAGGCACTCCAGCAACCTCAAACTGATTCTGATTGTAGCCCTGCATATCAAGCGAGTAGCCACCTTCTACCGCGGTACAGTAGGCTTGCCAGCGTGGCTTACCTTTGGCAAAATCAGCTTGCTCTAGAACATAGTGCGGCGCATGGATACTTGGAGCCATCCAGACAATCAAATCTGTGGGGTCACTATTATGTTGTTTTTGTAAGTACCCGATAAGCTTACCTGCCAAACTAGCTATTGTGCTGTGTCGTCCCAAATGGGCTACAGCCAGCACTTGATGTGCCGGATCGTAAACAACCGTACCAATACAATCAGCAATTGGTAAAAAGAGTGTCGTACCAGGTATGGTTGTAATCAAGCAGTCGGCTACATCACCGGCCTTTTCTTGCATACCTATGCCTTTTTCATCTGGGGTTATCTCACGTATAACATCATAGGTGGCATTGTCGGCGTACTGTACTCTAACAAGCGTAGCGTCATCTAGTCCAAGTTTGTGCTTACCCAGAAACTTCTTTCGGTTTTTTGTAACTTTTTTATCTGACTCTTTCCAGCCATGCTGCATCTGGCCATCAGCCTCCGAAGAAACACTCGCCACAACAGCATCAGGAAAACAAACAGGTTGGTCAGCCTTAATCATACCCCTATTTAACCACACTCACCCCTTAACTACTAAAGCCTCGCTTATCTGCTTATCGTTGAATATCCGATTATAAACGGAATCTTACCCAAAATTTTGACAATACTATTGCTGAAATCATAGCAGCCCAAAAAGATGTGGTGATGCACGGAATTATCGATTTACGTATCTAAATAGTCTTGGCAAAAACGCTCAAATATAGCATTTGTCCAGGCGAAACCAGTTTGGCTTGGGTAGACACCTTCTACTGGTAGTTTACTACGCTGAACCACATTATATTTTTCTAAAAAGATGCCGTGTTGGTTATACCAACTTAAGTTGGTGCTGATCCAATTGCGAGCTATTAAAGATGCCTCTTCCTCAAAGCCATACCGTTCTAAGCCCTTCACGACAAAAAAGTGCAGCGGCGCCCAACCGTTCGGGTAGGCCCACTGAGAAGGTGTTATGGGTGATTCAGTAAAGAGTTTCTTCTTTAGGATAGGGCCTGTTGTTGCTGCAAGACCACCAGGTGCCAAAAATAACCGTACGTTCTTGGCAAGTGCCTCAGCTTGCTCTTGATTCACCATACCAGCCCAGAGAGGTACATAGCTCGCAAGAGACATAATCTTGCTAGGCTTAGTCTGCATGTAGTCGTAGTCGTAGTACAAACCCTTACTACTATTCCACATGAGCTCGTTCATCGTTGTACTACGCTGAGCGGCCTTGTTCTCCCAAGCTACTTGTTCATCAAGTTGATCTAAGATGTGCGCAGCGCGGGCAAAATCAGCCTCATATTTATAGAGTAAAGCGTTAAGATCTGCTGGTAAGTAGTCTAGGCAACGCCGATTAAAGCGGGTTGTCATATCCCAGCCACTCTCTGCTTCGGCTAAATCGTGGAGTGAATTGATATCAAAGTAACGACTCAACCCCTGATGTACTTGATGCCAAAATGGTTTGGCCTCTCCCATCCAAACAGTTTGGTATTCTGTTTTGGCATACTCTATTGCCTGCTGCAACCAACGCTTGTCGAGACCGTAGGTGTCATAGACATCAAAAATAAAGCTTGTTAGAAGAGGTGGCTGACTACGGCCCATCATATAAGTTCTGCTGGCATTCGGGATCATTTTGAACCGCTTGAGCATACTAAAAAGGTTCTCTAAAATACCCATCACCAGCTCTTTTTTTGTAGGGTCTTTGAGCAAGCCTTGCACAATAAAGTAACTATCCCAGTAATACATCTCTTCAAAATTAAAGCTGCTGGTCGGGTCGTAGGCTGGCACAAGATATGTATTGGGCAAGCCAATGAGAGTATCTTCGTCGTGCGGCTGGTAGCGCTCAAGATTTACCCAAAAATGCTCTATGTATGAACGCGCATCGAGTACGTCGTCGCGTGTTATGAGGTCATCTTGATGGAATAAATGGCGGATGGTGTTTTTGGGTTTTTCACTCACCCCTCCACGCTAAACCACTCACTCGTTTCCGTCAACCGAAGATGCTGGTATTATTGCTGGTACCTCGACGATCATAACCTCAAAATCAAAACCTAATACATAGAGGGTGTCACCATTTTTTCTATTTCTAAACTGTACGCCGCTCTCACTGATAGCAGTGAACTCAGTAGCCTGAAAATACGGGGGATGTTCTTCAACATGCTCTCCGCTGCGCACCACAAAATAGTCGCCGCTCTTTATGACGACTCTGATTCCATGTGAAGTACCCATGGAAGCTTCTATGCTTGCGGTCTGAGCTATTCCAGCCTCTTTAACCGCAAGTCTACGGAGTCTTACAGCTTCCTCCATATGCCTCGCTGCGTTCATAATCAGTCGACATGGCTCTTCAGCCTGTTGCTCTGGAGATGAATGTGCTTCAACCATAGAGTGCTCCTGTTCTACCAGAAATATATACCCAAAGATTCTCTTTTGCAAGCACAACTATAATTATCAGGTCGCAAGCCAATCATTTAGCTTTGCGGCTAAGTATTCGGTCTATTCTCTCGGTGGTCTTCAATACTTCAGCCAAAGAAAGTGAGTTGTCGACATTCGGCGCATTAGTGAAGCTCACGTGGTCTCCCTGCATTAGAAGCTGTCCCTCTCGCGTAACCGGGTAGGCTGTTTTCTGTATTGCCATGATATGAGGCTCAAGGTCTGAACCGTAGAGTGGGTCATAAGCAACAGAAAGAGAAAAGTCTGTGTGTGCCTGCTCATCGTGTGATTCGGTAAGGCGCACTACACTACTGCCATCTTCTGTATGTACAACATTAATATAAAGATCCTGCGTAACTGGATATTCTCCAGCTGGTAGTGATCCCACTAGTCTAACAGCCCTACCGAGCCGCCTACGTTCACCCCACTCATGTACACTATGTATAATCCCTCTCAAAAAATGAGATGGCTCTTTCTCTGCTACGTGTACTCCCCTCGTTTCGTGTGTGCGCATAGTTCGCTCCTTTTAATAAGTATCAGTATAGATAAACTTATCTAGTTCGCAAGCATAAGCGGTATATTTAGCCTACTTCAAGATTTAGGAATCTCGACAAGCAATCTTACCTCCTTCAAGAACCATCTCTACCCTGAAGGCTGCCGAAGTACCATCGCACCCCAAATTGGGCCTATATCGAATACGATTAACCTGAGGAGTAGCAGTGGGTAAGTTTGCAATGTAGTCCGTCTCAGATGGCGAGGTGAATTTTTTTGTACCGTCTTTATCTACACAAACATATGTCCTCAAAAAGACACTGAACTGATTTGTATCCGTACCAGTACACACATTGCCATCGTTGACTGATGCGACGGGGTAACTACGAGTATCTGAATAATAATTCTGGAGCTCCGCCACCACTCTGTTCAGGTCTGCTCGGCGCTGGGTGTCGCGACGGTTAGTCTGTACCTGTTGGAAGGCCAAAAAAGCGAGTAGGAATATAAGTCCACCGATCGCCAGAACCAAAACAACCTCAATAAGCGTAAAACCACTCTTATTCAGATCTACTCGTCGACCAAGCTTATGGAGAGAGTTTGGCCTTACTGAATTGATGTGAGTATATTTCATAAATATAACTTATGCTTATATTTCTATATTATCAGTCTAGCCTCAAAATCTTAAGAATATAATTAAAAAAGCTTAGTTGAGTATGCGTATATTCCGTACGGGATGCATAGAATAGGTCAATTGTGCCCGATCAGACTCGGGCCGAGTAATCACCTGAAAGGCTGGTCCTACCGCTTGGTCCGCCTCGACATCGATGGTGATAGCTGGATGTATACCCATCCCAGACGCCATTCGCACTACTGGTACCGAATCAAGCAGACCACACCCCAACACCCTTGCTTCTTCGATGGTCTTATAGCACATACCATCAGATGAGTAGACAAGAAAAGATATATCACATAATTTTCCGCTCAGCTGTCCAAGTATCTTCACATTTCGCAGATAATCTTCTGCTAGACCAGGATCTTGTTCACCCAAAGTTTCCGTGAAGACATCAAGCAACTCTTCGTCAGTGTAGTAAGTATGGTCTTCACCTAAAAATCGTAGGAATAGTGCCTCAGTTACCGCGTCTTGAGCGTTGCTGAGCAAAGTTGATTCGTATGGCTCACCGTTGAAGCGCTGGATACGTTGCCACGCCTGCCAGACCCTCTCTCCTGTTATGCCCATATGTCTCCCCTGTTCTAAATTTACTTCTATCTATACCTAGAAATATAACAACCAAGATCCTGAGTAGCAAGCATGAGCACTACTGTAAATATCTTAGATTATGATGAGTCGAACGAGTGCCACAACTGCTATGATGGCCCAAAATACATTCAGAACGACTGATTGACGCACTTTCTTAACATGAGCAATCGCAATGATTCCGAGTGCGCCAGTAAGATTAAGTACCTGAAATATCCAGCCGTCAGCACTAATCACATTAAAACTTACCAGTGCATAAGCCGAGATGATAGCCAGTGCCCCGTACCAGCCCGCTACCTCTGCTATTTTTTGTTTTGCATTCATAAAATCAGTATACCCCTACGGTTGGTATTTATACCTATTGTATTTTTAACATATTTATTACTTTTATCAACTTTTCTTGTCATAAGTGATATAATGTAAGCATAGGGTGAGATAGTTTTCACCCTGTTTCTGCCGATTCTTCAAACCAAGTTTTGCTGTTTGAAGAGTTGAGAGGAGGCGTATAGCACCAAGTTGAAGTTTTTGGTTTTCACCAAAACGAGATAGGTGTCAACGCTAACGTGGGGCTGACATAGCTTTAGACGAAGAGACCTTAACAATCTGCTTGGCGTGTCGAACGTGAACGTAATTCACTTTTTAATTGTAAACCCAATTAAACAAGCCGTAGCATTTGTAAAGAGCGCTTTTAGCGTGAATTCTCTTGCTATGCAAGTTGCCTAGTTTCTAGGTAGCCATCGGTAGCGTGACGTCAGATAGCGTTTTCGCCGGTGTCATATTTATCTGACTTGGTTGTTTGCGGTTTATCAGCGCAAACTTCGACACTTTTCTGATACCAAACCGCGTTTGTTTTTGTTTGTTCTTTTAGAGCAACGGTTTGTAAAAATTTAGAATAAACTACACACGTAGAAGAGCAGATGTTACTTTTCGGACCCGGGGGCAGTACCCGGCAGCTCCACCATGCTTCGCCAAGGCTCTTTCACAGAGTCTTTTTTCGTGTATTGTGCGACGCTAATTGAGGTCAAAACAGATGCATACAAGCGGTGCTTTACAACACTTAAATCATGCAAGCATAGTAAACACGATCAACTGCTTCGCTAGCTTCTGAATTATCAGGAGTAAAAGCCTCCACCTTACTAAAACGAGTTCTCAAGGCATTCTCTACCTGCCTTAATGGGAATGCGACTTCTGGAACATCGTTCTTGATCAACTGTGTTTTACCGTTACTGTCTACTTGATACACATCAAGATTCCAGTGATAAACGCTGTCGTCATCTTTGCTGATTTTTGCTATTTGATAACCGTTACCAATTTCTAGTCTATGCTCCGAATGCTGAGAAAATCTCTCCAGTTTTTGAACTGTATTTATATCCATTATAAAAACGCCACTGGTATTCAGGTGTTCTTTTGCACGATCAAACAATGCTTCCCATAACTCGAAGGTTAGCAGGTGATTGACTGAATCAAAAAGACAGACGATAACATCAAACTTTTCATGAAGATTAAAAGAAGTCATATCGGCTGCATGGAAGGTAATATCAGGTAACTTACTTTTAGCGATCTCCAACATTTCCGTGGATAGATCTAACCCTGTCACCTTGTAATCACTGAGGAGCTCTTTTAGTACGTTTCCAGTTCCACACGCTAACTCCAGAAGAGTATCTGCTTTAGGATTAAGCTCTCTGACCTTTTGTTTTATAAGGTCTGTCTTTAGGATGATATTAGTTGTTGTGCCCTGATCATAGAATTGAGCATAGCTAGAATAGTGGTCCTTCATAGATTTAATGATACCACTTCATTGCCCTTCGGATATATACACTGTTTTATGGCGAGTCCACTCCACATAGAGTAAGTCTCTCCACCGCCTCTGTTCTTCTTCGATTTGGTGCCATTCTTTTGGGTAAGCTCCACCATTCGACTCACTTCGTTCGCTCGTGGTAAACCATATTTCGCTATGGCTTACCATGATTGTGTGAAGAGGCTATACTTGACTAAACAATAACTTTGCTTATATAGTATACAAATTATATTTGAATGGAGTACGACAATACAGCCAAAAATGGAACAAAAGCCCTGGCGTTACCCTTTACTAAGCCGCTCAGCTCTGAGCACGATACTAGCCCTTGAATTAGTCCTTCCAGGTACTGTCCACCCTGAGCCAGCTCCAGCTCCAACACCCCAACCTCACGAACAAATTGAACTTTCCTGCTTTGTAGATAG
Source organism: uncultured Candidatus Saccharibacteria bacterium (assembly GCA_964632215.1). Taxonomy (GTDB): domain Bacteria; phylum Patescibacteriota; class Saccharimonadia; order Saccharimonadales; family UBA7683; genus CAZWBG01. The sequence goes on from CAZWBG010000001.1 coordinate 422,475, forward strand.
CGAGTTTTGCGCCCCTCTCCTTATCAATTTAGGTCCGTCCCCTAGTCTTCTTTCGGAAACCAGTGAACCAGAGTCTACTACCACCCTAGCGCCTACGACTACTCTAACTACGACTACATTGCCGTTACCTACAACCACTACCACTACAACAACCATAGAAACAACCACCACGCTAACACCTACCACCCTAGTGCCTACGACTACTCTGCCCCCGCTTGAGCAACCAGGCTGCGAGGCCACCATCGCTCGAGCCTTAGCCGATGTACCCATCCCTAGTGGCTGGGCGATCCACTGTCGACCTCCTGATGCAGCCAAGGATGGTGAGGCCTTTCCGATTTCTGCTACTGAGGGGTACATTTATATTTATTACGGTGATATAGGCGATACCGACGAACACATACGCTGCGTCGTCTTGCATGAAGAAGCGCACGCCTGGCAATTTGTGATCGGCATGGCCAACGGATATCCCGACATACCGTATCTAGAGTATCTGGCTGATAGTTTTGCAAACCATTTTGGTTGTGGGTGGGAAGCTGGCGATACTGCAGGCGCAGCCACCATGTGCGGCCGCATCGCCACCTACAGCACCACCCTCTGCTAACTTGAAATACTCTCAATCTGTATTAAAATATATCTGAATGTTTTACGTATCTTATACATCAGATAAATAAGGAGAGACTCTACTTTATCGGACGTATTCTTTAGTTGATTTTAATCTGTTTACATACCATAAGGATTGAAAAAAAATAATTCTTATGGTAAAATTACTCTCAAGATGTACAAAGTATAATGAAGATTTTAAAAAAGCTCGTACCAATCACCTTGGCACTAACGTTTTTTATTGCTTCTCCCCTTGCGGCATTCGCCGCAACTTCACCAGGACTTGGATCCGCCGGCAGTTTCGTCATTCTCTCAGATACTTATAGTAACTCTAGTTCCGGTACTACCTTAAGTGGAGACCTGGGATACACGACCCCCCCAGCCACAGCTCCTACAGTAAACGGGAACGTTCATATGGCTGATAGTACCTATAATCAAGCAGGAATTGACCAGGGCACAGCCCTCGTTGCGTTGAACAACCAAGTTTGTGATTTTAACTTCTCACCAGGTCCTATTGATCTTGCCTCGGATACCACTCACGGTCCAGTTGGTGTCTATACACCCGGGACTTATTGTATTACTGGTGCTGCCTCAGTTGGTGGTGGTGGCACGATAACTCTCAACGGTGCTGGTACTTATATATTCAGAATGGACGGCGCACTTACTACTTCTGCTAACTCAATCGTTACACTTGCTAACGGGGCCTCAGCCTGTGACGTTTGGTGGACTCCCACACAAGGCACAACTCTAGGTGCAGACTCACTCTTTGCAGGAAATAATATTGATGCCTCGGGAATTGCTATTGGTAATAACGTTACTTGGGTAGGAAGAGCACTTGCGTTCGGTGGTACTGTTTCAACCGATAGTGATACCCTCTCAGCCGCTACCTGTATCCCAACACCTACTCCTACGCCAACGAGTCCAGACACTAGTGTAGCCGATGCCGAAGCCGCAGCTGCCGCAGCTCGGGCTGCTCGTCTTGCTAGTACGGGTCAGAATCCTGTGTTTCTTTTTGCAACCACCCTTTTCCTACTATCTCTCGGTTCAGCCTTATACTTCATACGACGCAAATTAGTTTAGCGCAGTACTCCTTAGCTTTATGCCGTGGGGGTTTCTGTATTAAAATATATCTGAATGTTTTACGTATATCTTCTGCAAAGTACAAAATATAACTAAACCTACGTAGGGTTTACTCGCGATCTCAAAATGAATCGTCTCACACAATACTGGACAGAGTCCTTATACTGCAAAATATAAACCTTGGGCTTTAAAGTCATATTTTGCATTTGAGAATCAACAAACTGCCCAAAATTTTGAAAAGTATCCTAAAACTGGCTCAGAAAAAGTTTGTGTCACTAGGCACTTCGGATAACACTTTTACTCTTGTTTATGTAAAAGTATGAAAAATGGCCGAGAAGGCTAGGTATTACGTTGGACGCGTAACCCTTGACGCTTCTCGACCCTAATTCCCTGCTACATCATTGTTCTATCTCTGATAACCGTGGCTAGTTCACCCCCGTATTGGGGATGTTCATCGCCCACCAGCCCCAGGGGAGATTGAGCCAGTTCGATGGAGTTGCGAAAGCGTTGACTCCATTCGAAATGCTCACCGGCAAGCTGACCGAGTTTCCTTGGTCATTCAGCGAGCCAATGTCATCTTTGCCGTCGCCGTTGAAGTCGCCGACGAAGGGTTTCATGCCACTCCAACCCCATCCTT